>DATEZA010000159.1:0-14653 GCA_035255945.1 Thermoanaerobaculia bacterium | reverse complement strand
GCCATGTGCGCCGGCGCGCTGGTCAACGCGCGCGTGGAGAAACTGATCTTCGGCGCCTACGATCCGAAGGCCGGTTACTGCGGGACGCTGGGCAACCTGGTGCAGGACCCGCGGCTCAACCACCGGCTGGACGTGGTCGGCGGGTTCGAGGCGGAGCGGTCTCGCGAGCTTCTGCAGCGTTTCTTCCGGCAACTGCGCAAGCGTTCCGATGGTGCGGAGAGGTGGCAGAGTGGCTGAATGCGGCGGTCTCGAAAACCGTTATGCCTTGACGGGCATCGGGGGTTCGAATCCCCCCCTCTCCGCCAGAACGAACGCGCTTCCCAGGAACCCTCGGAGAGATGGCCGAGTGGCTTAAGGCGCACGCTTGGAAAGCGTGTGTACGTTAACAGCGTACCGTGGGTTCGAATCCCACTCTCTCCGCCACCGGCAACCTCATTTCTCCTCGATCTTCTCCACCCCGCACGACTCCATCTGCACGACGTAATCCGAAGCCGGCGTTCCGGGCGTGCAGTTCTGCCACGGAATGCCGTTGTCGTCGATCAGCGTCGTGCAGGTCTCCGGCGTCTCGTCCTGGTGCACCGTCTGATTCTCCAGCGTGCATCGCAAAAACACCGTGTACACGGCCTCGGCCGCCTCACCTCTTCGCGCTAAGCCGGCTACGACGGTCTTGTACGTGCGCCCGGCATCGTTCGAGGAGACGAGCAGCGGCGGACCGATCTCAATGTGGTGGTAGCCGCCGAGCTTCTGGCGGATGGCGTCCATCGCCCGCGCGCTGCCGAGCGTTGCGCGCGCGTCGTCGGTCAGCTGGCTCTCGAATGCGGCGAGCTGTCCGTGTTTCGCGGCGTTGACTGTCCGCGAGACGGTGGCGACAGGCGCTGACGAGACGCAGCCGGTCAGCGCAACGATCGATACGAGAATGAGACGGCGGAGCATCTTCCACAGGAGTACGCCCGAACGTCGCATTCGTGTGTCAGCGATCGGTCACGATCTGCAGCAGCTCCCGCACTTTCTGCGCATCTGTCGTCGGCAGTTTGCACAGCTGATTCGTGCAGACGTATGCCGTCGGCGTGCCGCGGATCGCTTTCTGCTCCTTCGTAAACGGCGCGATCTGCGCAATGCGTGCATCCGAGCGCAGCACCACTTTGTTCGGCACGAACGAGGAGAAGACGGCGCCGCGCAGTGAACGGACATCGCGTCCCGCCAGCACGATTTCGAACGACGGGCCGAGGAAAAAATCGAGGGCGCTCATCAGATGCGCCGATGCGGACGGAATGAGCGACACGTCGTCCGCGCTCGCGCGCAGCAGATCGACGGCGGCCTGATTGAAACGCGCATCGTTCGTGATGCGCGCCAGCCGCACGAGATTCATCAGCTGGACTGAATTGCCGGACGGCATCGAGCCGTCGCTCGTTTCGCGCGGACGCACGAGCAGCGTTTCGGCATCGTTCGAGGTCAGGTAAAAGCGGCCGGCGTCATCGCGGAAACGCGCCAGCGCGCCGCGCTCGAGCTCGATCGCGCGCTCGAGATAGCGAACGTCGAACGTCGTTTCATAGAGGTTGAGCAGTCCCCACACGACGAAGCTGTAATCGTCGAGGTACGCGGCGCGGCCGTGTTGATGCATCAGTTGTTTGTCTGCGAGCAGCACATCCGCGGCGCGCTTCGCCGCGTCTGCGTAACGGTCATCGTTCAGCACGACTGCGCCCGACGCGAGCGCGGCGATCATCAGACCGTTCCAGTCGGCCATGATCTTCTCGTCGCGCGCGGAGCGATCGTCGGAATCGTGAGCGCTGTAGAACGCGCCGTTCGGCGCGCGGAGATCGCGAAGGACGTACGTGAAGATCTCGCGCGTCGTCCGCGCGTACTCGTCTTTGCCCGTGGCCTGATACGCCTCCAGGTACGCCAACGCGAGCAGCGCCTGATCGCACAGCATCTTTTCGTAATGCGGCTCGCGCCACGCAGCGTCGGTCGCATAACGATGAAATCCGAACCGTTTCGCATCCCAGATCGCGCCTCGGCGCATCGCGCTCAGAGTCGTCTCCACCATCTCCAGCGCGTGCCGCTCGCCGCTGCGTTTCCAGTAGCGAAGAAGAAACATCAGCTGATGCGGCGCCGGCATTTTCGGCGGCGGAAGAAAGCCGCCGTTCACGTCGTCGAAGCGCGCCGCGAGCTGCTCGTATGACTTTCGCAGGAGCGACGCATCGATCGCCGTATCGCCTGCGACATCCGCCGGCGCGAGTGATTGCATCACCATCACCGCCGTCGATTCGATCCGTTCCGGATGCTCCTTCCACGTCTTCGCGAGCTCGATCAGCAGGCCGCGCAGACGATCCTTCGGAATGTACGCCGCGGCGAAAAACGGCTTGCCGTCGGGCATGAGGATCACGTTGAGCGGCCAGCCGGGATCGGACATCAGCTTCCGCGCGACCGCCATGTACGCACTGTCGACGTCGGGCCGCTCTTCGCGATCGACTTTGATCGCAATGAAGCCGGCGTTCATCAGCGAGCCGATCCCGCCGTCGGAGAACGACTCCTGCTCCATGACGTGGCACCAGTGGCACGTCGAGTAGCCGATGGTGAGGAAGACGAGCTTGTTCTGTTCGTGCGCCGCGCGCAGCGGAGCATCGCTCCACGAATGCCAGTTGATCGCCGCGGCAACGAGCAGCCCGAGGATCATTTCGCCAGTCCCACGCCCTGCACGATGTGGTAGCGCTTGTCCGCCGCCAATCCTTTCAACGTCTGCCGATCGCCGTTCGGCCAGATCACGGTCACGTCGGCGCGTTTGTCTGCGCCGAGGCCGAGGTGCTGTTCCTTCGGATTCGAAGTGAGATAGCCGATCGTGCTGAACACTTCGCGCCACAGCCCTTTCTCGTGAGCCGTGTCGACGAGGATCTTCGCGCCGATGGCGTCGCGCGACACGCCTTTGGCCGGATCGCCGGTCAGACGAATCTGGATCCAGTGATTGCCGTTGCCGCCGGTATCGTTGCGGTAGAGCACCGCCGGCGCGCTGAAGTTGTTGACCATCATGTCGAGATCGCCGTCGCCGTCCGCATCGAACAGAGCGACCGAGCGCGCGTTGCCGAGCGGAGTCGCACCGCTCCGCGCGGAGTCTTCCGAAAGCCGGCCGCCGCGATTGACGAAGAACACCGGCGCTTCCTTCTCCGCAACGGGAACGATGGTGTTCTTCTGCGCGCCGCTCGCATCGGTGAAGTACGGATTCACGCTCGAGTAAACGGCGTACTCGTTCATGCCGTTGACGAGATAGAGATCGTCGTCGCCGTCGTTATCGAAGTCGAAGAAATCGGCGCCCCACGACCAGCCGGTCCATTTGTAGCCGCGCTCGACGGCCGGCGACTGCACGTACGACGCGAGCTTGCCGCCGCTCGCCGTCGACACCCACAGATCGTTCGCCTCGACGACGCGCATGTTAGCCATCTTCTGCGGATTGAATTTCAGACGCGTCTTCGCGTCGGGGAGGACGTACTTCTCGTCTTTGTTCATCGTGACGATGTTCGAGATGTAGACGTCGGGATAGCCGTCGCGATTCAGATCGGTGATACCGACGTTCATGGTGTAGCTCGGCTTGTCGGTGCCGAGCTTCGACGAAACGTCCTCGAACTTGCCGTTGCCGAGATTGCGGTACCACGCGTTCGCGCCGAAGTCATTGCCGCAGATCAGGTCTTCCCGGCCGTCGTTGTCGAAATCGAGGTGATTGATCGCCTGCGCCCAGCCGGTGTTGTCGAGACCACTCCCGGCGGTGACGTCTTCGAATGCGAAGTTGCCTTTGTTGTGAAAAAGCTTGTTCGGAAGGCCGTTCAGATTGCGGCGCGCGAAGGTCGGCAGCACGCCATGAACGTAATCGCCGAAGTAGCCGATGTAGAGATCGAGCCGGCCGTCGCGATCGAAATCGAACGCAGTGGCCGGACCGCCGACCAGTCCCTTGCCGCCGAGGTTCGTGCGGGCCGTGACGTCCTCGAATTTCGCGCCGCCGAGGTTGCGGTAGAGCCGGTGATCGTCATCGACGTAGGTGATGAGGATGTCTGGAAGGCCGTCATTGTCGAAGTCGGCGATGATCGGCTGGCGCGGCTCGCCGGGAGTGCCGTCGGGACGCTTCCAATCGAGACCGGCGGACTCCGTGACGTCCGTGAATTTTCCGTGGCCGTCGTTCAGATAGAGCGCATTGCCCGATCCGCTGAGGACGAGCACATCGATGTCGCCGTCGCCGTCGACATCCTCCGCCGCGATCCCCGATCCGCCGAATGCCGGCGGCACGGAGAGCACGGCGGTGTTGCCGTCACCGACCGTGTAGCTGCGGATGAGACGCGACAGCCAGTCGGAGATGCGATGCTCGAATCGAATGCCGCTCGATGCAGTGATGTCGGTGAAGTACTTGCCGCCCGCGCCCGGTGCATCGCGCTTCACCGGCGCCGATGCGATCGTGGTCACTGCTTTCTTCACCGGCGGCATCGACGCGTGTTTGTCGAGCAGCGTCTGGATCTGCGCGACCGATTTGCGCAGATGCGTGCGATCGAGCCGGTCCTTCCCTTCTTTCGTGGCGAAGTTGCCCGCGACGCGCAGGATCAGCGTCCCCATCTGCGCGCCTCCCTCGGTGAGCAGCTCGGCCGCGAACGGATCGGGCTCCAGCGCGCCCTTGTACTTCGGATCCTTGAGCACTTCGCTCAAATAGAACCAGTGCAGGCCCGGATCGCGGAAGGCGTCGAGGTCGTACGCCTCGATGACGATCCGCTCGTTCTTCGGCAGCCGCGGGAAGTAGATGCAGTCTTCGTATTCATTGATCTCGTGCGGTTCGTACATCTGCACGGCGTCGTGCACGTCGTCGACGCGAATGAACGTGTGCCCGCGCTTGCGGGCCCGCTTTTCCGCTTCGAGCATGACGTCGGCCGTCCACGCCACCATCGTGTCGGTGAATTGTTCACGGAAGGCCTTTCCTTCTTCGGGATCGACCGGCCACATGTGCCGCGCCATGTAGACCTGTACGTTGCGCAGAAAGACTGGCATGGTGAGGTCGTTGTACTTCTCGAATGCGGTGAGCTTTTCGGCGACGATGGCCTTGATGGTTGCGAACTTCTCTTCTTTCGGCGGCGCTGCTTTCGTGATCGCCGCCACGACCGCTGGTGCGCCGGCGACTTGCTGCCATGACGTGTTGACGTCGGCGGCGGCAATGCGCTCGCGATTCGCGGCGCGCGTTGCCCGATCGGCGTGCTGCAGCGCGGCGAGGGTCGTCAGGTCGATCGACTCCTTGAAGAGTGCGACCGCCGCGGAGTTGAGCGGAACCAGTGATGTGCCGTCGGCGAATGCGTCCTGCTGCACGGAGAGGATCGCGCGCAACGCGTAGGCGACGGTGCCGTACTGGCGCCGGTCGCGCGAGCTGATCTCGGTGCGATGCGCGTCGTCGGGACGGACGACCCAGTCGCCTCCGGAGGTCTGCACGTACGGAACGGCGGCCTGCAGGACGGGCCGCAGTGTGTCTGCGTCGATCTCCGTCTTTCCGGCAGCAGTCGCCGCGGCGCTCGCCTTCACCCAGAGCGCGCGAATGAACTGTTTCTGCAGCGCGATCTTGGCGGCGCGTGCCTCGAACTCCAGCGGCGTGCCGTAGATGAAGTCCTCGAGCCGGTTGGCGGTCGCGTAACACTTCGGGTCACGCACCGACTCGAGCGAATCGATTTCCTTGATGATCGTCGGCACCTGGGCGAGTGCCGCCGCTGAAACGAAGAGACAAAGAATGCCGAAGGTACGCCTGAGCGGACGCATGAGAGCCTCCATGGAGCGGTATGGAGGTATTTTACGACTTCAGTCCGCCAACACCACGCCGGGTAGAGTCGTAGCTCCGGGCGCCGGCGTTACGACTTGAACTTGATCGTGCAGCCGAACGCCCGCGTCGCGGTGACGTCGACCGCCTTGCCGGCGAGCAGCGAATCGAGCGCATCGCGCAGACCTTCGTGTTTGCGCTCGCTCGTTTTCGCGGAATCGTCGACGTAGCCTCGATAACGCACGGTGCCGGTTCCATCAACGACGAAGATGTGTGGCGTGACGCGCGCGCCGTACGCGCGGGCGATGCGGCTGTCGCCGTCCTTCAGATACGGGAACGGATAGTGCTGCTCGGTTGCGCGGCTCTTCATCTCGGAAGCCGATTCGATCGAGTACTGCGCTTCGTCATTCGAATCGATTGCGTAGAAGACGACGCCCCGCTTCGCGTAGTCGCGCCCGAGGTCGACGATGCGCTGTTCGAAGGCTTTGGCGTACGGACACTGATTGCAGGTGAAGACGACCACGGAGAGCTTGCCGTCGCCCGGCTTGAACGCGACGTTCGCGCCATTCACCGCATTCGCCAGCGTGAATCCCGGCGCCTTTGCGCCGACTTCCACTTCCGCTGCAAAAACAAACGTTGCGATCAGAAGCAGCATCGCAGTGATGGCCGTGCGTTTCATTTGGAGCTCCTCCGTTTGGCGATCAGCGTTTCGAGTTGTTTCGTGAACCAGTTCTTGTCGAGCGGCCCTTCGTTGCGCAGCAGCTCGTGCCCGTTCTCGTCAAACACGATCGTGATCGGAATCGAGCCGTCGAAGCGTAGCTCTTCCGCGAGCTCGGGCGCGCGTCCAGTGAAGTAAACATTGCGAAAACGAACGTGACGCTGCTCGAGGAACTTCGCAAGATTCGCCTTCGTCGTGGCGCGCTCGCCCGGGATCATGTCGTCGAGGGAGACGCCGATCACTTCGACGCCTTGGTCATGAAAGCGATCGCTGATCGCCTGCACGTCTCCGATCTCGGCGACACACGGCGCGCACCAGGTCGCCCAGACGCTGACCACGCGCACCCGCGACGCAGGGCGGAACGCGTGCAGGACATCGGTCACGTTCTGCACGTCGTTGAGCGGAGCGAGCAGCAACAGTGCGGCGATGAGGGCAGGCATTCAGTCCTTCTCCTGCCACGGAACAACGCGGATCTCGTCGACCTTTCCGCCGACGAAGGTGATCGTCGTGTCGGACTTGTGAATGTAGTCGGTGAGGTAGCTCCACTCTTCGATGGAGAGGCCGTCGAAACGGCGGCGCGTGCTGCGGCGCTCGGGCGGATGGCCCATCACGCGCTCGACTTCGCTCAGCGTCTGGCCGAGGCGGATGCGATCGACGTGCTGCTGGTTCTGCTCCGCGAGCCGGAAGGCGTGCAACGGTACGAAGACCGTGCACGCCGTTCCGAAGAGCAGTGCGAGGAGCGAGAGGCGCGCTAGAACCAACCGTCGCCCGCCGGGTTGACGAGTGCGCGGAAGACGCTGGCGGCGAGCGATGCGCGGAAGTCTTCCGGCGCGAGTCCGCCCCGCACCACGACATACGGCATCGCCACCTCGGACGGATGGAACTGCGAGTGATACGACAGCCAGTCGCGCGTCCGGCCGACGGCGAGCGAGGTGTCGCGATCGAGCACGACGATGGTGAGGACGTCCGGACTGACGTGCTGAATGCGGCCTTCGTCGACGGCCGATGCGAGGAGGCGCTGCACGTCGAGATCGTTCATCTCCGGCGCGACACCGCCGGCCTGCAGGTTGCGCGGCAGCGGATGACGCCCTTCCAGCTGCATGCCCCAGTTGGTGACGCCGTAACGCTCGAGCGAATCGAATTGCGGATCGGAGTTGATGTTGCGAACGACATCGGTGACGGCGCGCTTGTCGGCATCGGTCCAGCGATCGCCGGCGAACACGATGCGCAGCCGCGGATGCTCGATGACCGGTCCGCCGTGGAACAGGATCTCGCCTGCCGCATCGCCGCCGCGATAGACCTGCACGCGTCCGCCGTCGTCGTCTTCGACCATGTCGGCGGGCAGCTGCGCTTCCGGAACGGAGATGTCTTCGTCGCCGGTCTTCGCGGAGTTGAACGTAATGTCGAGCACCGGATGCACTTCGATGCCGTTCGGCGCGACGCCGGTCTGGCCGTGCAGGAAATCCCAGAAGCCGATGCCTTTGATGGTGATCGGGATCGAGGTCGTCTTGAAGGATGTCGTCGCGGTGAGCCGCGCGTCGAACTGCGCGCGGGCGTGCGAGACGCCGGAGCCGAACGGGCTGCCGCCGCCCACGCAGTTGGGCGACGGGATCTCCACGATCATCGTCCGGCCGGAGCTGTCCTGAATGACGATGTGATAGTCGGAGTCGGTCTCACGCTTGTACTTGGTCAGCGTGCCGCTGACGCGGTACTGCGTCAGCTCGCGCGGCGCGATGCGGCTGTTCGCCGGCAGCGACGCAGGGTGCGCCGACGACAACATGTTGTAGATGGTGGTGGAGACGTACGTGGAGAGGCTGATCGACGGAGCCTGGGAGTCGGTGCCGGTCTTGATCGACCAGCGCTCGACGCCGCACTGCGCGTGAACCGGGACACCGTGGGACAACAACAGGGCTGCGAGAACGAGACCGAAACGGCGCATAAGGGGGTCCTCCTCTTGCGGTTTGGTGGTCGTAGCGTTGTCGTGCGAGTCGTTGGTTATGGTAACGGAGGAAGAGACGGAGAGACTCTGTTTCTCAGTCTCTCCGTCTCCCGGATTGTTTTACTGCGCGGGCACGTATGTCGCGTCGAACGTGTTGCGATCGATCACCGATCCGTACGCGGTGACCTTTCCATCTCCATCGATCACGCGCACGCTGATGCGCGTGTTGTAGACGTTGCCGATGCCGAGGTTGCTGAGCACCGGGAGCTGGATGAACTCGTAGGCGCCGAGCGGAACCTGCACCACCGGCGAGACCTTCGAATCGGGCAGCACGACGGAGATCTCCGCAATCGCGGGCTTGCCGTTCACTTCGGCGATGCCGAGGTTCGTGCGGTAGCGCGGCGATTCTTCGAGCTGCAGGATCTGCAGCGCGCGATCTCCGCTGCCGACCGACTGGGACGGCGTGATTGCCGGGATGAACTGGCCGACCGTGCCGTGATTCGTCTGGTCGTACGTGCGCGCGGTGACGACGAGCGGCGCGTTGTTGTCCGTCGTCACGTGCAGCACGCCGCCGCTGTTCGTCACACCGAACGCCGATTGCAGCACGTTGTCGAATGCCTTCACTTCGCCCGGATTGATCGTCACCTGCTGCGTGACCGGGTTCGATGCATTCGCGGACGGATAGAACGTGAGCGTTGCACTCTGCGTCGCGTTGCTGCCGTTGAAGACGCGCAGGTCACTGCGCCAGTTCGCGGCGTCGCTCTCCACTTCCGCCACGCCCGGCACGACGAAGCGATTCGCGTTCGTGCTGCCGAGCGGCACGCCGGTGACGAAGAACGGATCGGACGACGCGTTGTCGATGACCGACGCGTACGCGGTCACGCGGCCGTCGCCGCCCGTCACCTGCACTTCGACGTGTCCGTTGTCGAGCGTGACGTTGTTCTGCGCGAGGAACGAGTTGAGCTGCTTCTGCTCGCCGCCCCGCAGCGATGTCGGGATGTCGAGCAGCTTATTGCCGGCGCCGTTGAAGACGCTGACGAGGATGTTGGCCGACTTGTTCGCGCCTTCGACCAGTCCGAGGTTCGTGCGGAGGAGGTTCGACTGCGCGATCTGCTGCAGGGTGAGGATCGAGGACTGGCCCTGTGCCGCCTTGCCGATGAAGTTCGCGAACGGCGTGGCGGGGATGAACTGGCCGAGCGTCGAGGTGCCGATCGCGTTGAACGTGCGGCTGGAGACGATCGTCGCAAGGTTGTTCGTGACCGGCTTGCCGTTGCTGTCGAGCGCCTGGATGGTCAGCGCGCCGTTCGCGGAATCGCCGAGCGGCCCAACGCCGAACCAGCTGCGCACGAAGTCATCGAGCGCGGTCGTTGTGCCCCCTGCGATGTTGACGAACGTCTGCTTCATCGTGCTGGAGCCGTTGTTGAACGAGAGCAGGTACTTCGCCAGCGCGGAGCCGAGGTTGGCGATGCGGATGTCGCTGCGCCAGGTCGAGGCGCCGTTGGCGAGGAAGCCGAGCGACGGCACGACGAGCGCGGTCGATGACGCGCCGGTGAGCGGCTGCGGAGTGACCGGCGTGACGACGTTGACCGAGACCGGGATCGCGGTCGAGTTGTTCGCGTCGGCGTGAATCTTCGACGACACGCCGCCGCTGCCGTAGACCACGAGCACGGTGCCGGTCCACGTGCCGTTGTCGAGATGGCTCGGGTCGAGCGAGATCGTCACGAAGGTGCCTTCCGGCCCGACGATGCCGCTGACCGGAGTGATGGAGATCCATGGCTTATCCGCGGTGACGAAGAAGGAGGTCGTGATCCCCGGAAGTCCGGGGATGAAGATCTGGAAGGTGACCGGCTTGGTGCTGCCGACCGGCACGTTGACGCTCGGCGACGGCGTCTTCGGATCGGGGAACGGCACGATGACGATGGCGACGGTCGGCGAGAACGGACCGGTCGCGTTGCAGTTCGTGATGGCGCGGACGCGGTAGAAGAGCTGCGTCGGCGCGCTGACGTTCTTGGAGAACGTCTTCTTCGTCGCGCCGGTGGTGGTGCTCGACGCGTCGCTGAACGAGTCGTCGGTCGCTTCCTGCACTTCGTAGATCGCGGCGCCGATGATGTCGTTCCATTCGAGCGTGTAGTTCTGGCCCGTCGTCATCTGGCCCGGAATGCCGGCCGACGGCGCTTCGGTGAGAGGCGTGCAGACGGAGAACTGGGACGGCGCGGAGGGTTGCGGGTTGCAGCCGTTGCCGGCGATTGCGGAGACCGACCAGTTGTACGTGCCATTCGCGAGATTGACGGCGGTCGACGTCGCGTTCGTAGTGATCGTCTGCGGCGGGCCGCCGCCGTTGATCGTGACGACGTACTGCGTCGCGTTGAGCACTGCGGTCCACGACAGCGTGACCGGCGAAGTGACGGTGCTGTGATTCGCCGGCGCGGTGATGACCGGACCGACGTTCGGGCAGAGCGGCGGCTGTGTGACGTCGAATGTGAACGAGCTCGTGTTGTTCGCCGGCTGCGGATCGGCGGCAGGGCTGCTGACGCTCGCGGTGTTCGTGATCGAGCCGCTCTGGGCCTGCACGAAGTAGGTCGCCTGGATGTGCACCGTCTGATGCGGTCCGAGTGATGCGATCGTGCACGGGAACGCGGTGGTGCAATCGCCGGCGTTGCCGATGAACGCGAGGCCGCTGGGCGTCGGATCGGTGACGGAGATGTTCGTGGCGGTCGTGTTGCTGTTGTTGTTGATCGCCAGCTGGAACGTGACGTTCGAGCTCGGCGCGGCGGTGGGGAAGCCGCTCTTTACGATGAGCAGATCGACGACTCCGCCCGTGGCAACCGGCGTGTTGGATGTGGACGAGTTGTTCGCGCTGTTGCCGTCGTTCGTCGAGCTGCTGACCGATGCGGTGTTGACGATGGTGCTGCCGCTGTAGCTCGGCGGGACGAAGAACGTCGCGGTGATGGTCTTCGTCTGGCCCGAGGTCAGCGTGCCGAGCGAGCAAGGGAACGTCGTGGTGCACGCGCCGTTGTTCGACATCCAGGTCAGGCCCGCGGGCGTGGCGTCGGTGACGAACACGTTCGCCGCGCTGAGCGGGCCGTTATTCGTGACGTTGATGGTGTAGCTGATGTTCGCGCCCGGCGTGAATGACGACGGACCGCTCTTCACGATCGAGAGGTCGGCGCTCGCGGCGACCGGCGTGGTGACGCTCGAGCTGTCGTTCGACGGGTTGGCGTCGCTCGCGGCGGAGCTCACGGACGCGGTGTTCGTGACCGAGCTGCTGCCGTAATTCGCCGGGATGCTGTACGTCGACGTGATCGACGCCGATTGTCCGGCGTTGAGCGAGCCGATGCCGCACGGATACGTGCCGCTGCATGCGCCGCCGTTCGACACGAACGTGAGGCCAGCGGGTGTCGCGTCGGTGACCACGATCGAGCCTGCAGTGGATGGACCGAGGTTCGAGACCGTGACGGTGTAGACGATCAGGTTGCCCGGCGATGCGGACGGCGGACCGCTCTTCGTGATCTGCAGGTCGGCCTGCTGGACGATGGTCGTCGTCGCGGACGCCGTGTTATCGGTGGTGTTCGGATCATTGATGCTCGACGACACCGATGCCGTGTTCGTGATCGAGGCGCCGGCGAAGTTCGAGGCGACCGTGTAGGTGGAGGTAATCGTCTGCGGAACTCCGGCAGCGAGCGTGCCGAGGCTGCAGGGGAACTGCGTGGTGCAGGCGCCGCTGTTCGAGACGAACGCCAGTCCGGCCGGCGTCACGTCGGTGACGACGGTGCTCGCCGCGGCCGACGGACCGTTGTTCGTCACGATGATCGTGTAGGTCACGGTCTGGCCCGGAGTCGCGGAGGCGGTGCCGGTCTTGGAGATCGAGAGATCCGCCTGCGGGCCGACATTCGTCGACGCGCTGTCGGAGTTGTTCGAGTTGTCCGGATCGTTCGTGGTCGACGACACGCTCGCGGTGTTCGTCACATTGCTCGGCGTCGTGCCGCTCGTGCTGTAGGTCGAAGTGATGGTGACGACCTGTCCGGATGTCAGCGTGCCGAGGTTGCAGGGATAGGTGCCGGTGCAGCCGCCGGTGTTGGAAACGAACCCGACACCCGCCGGCGTCGAATCGCTCACGCTGACGTTTGCCGCATCCGACGGACCGTTGTTCGTGATCGTGACGGTGTAGGTGACGTTCTGTCCCGCGGTGACGCCGCCCGGTCCGGTCTTCGTGATTTGCAGATCGGCCTGTGACGTGACGGTCGTGCTCGCGCTCGCGGTGTTGTTTGCACCGTTGCCGTCGAACGGCGAGGAGACGGTTGCACTGTTCGAGATGGTGCCGCCGTTCGCCGGCGCCAGCATCGAAACGAGGATCGACGGGAACTGCGAGCCGTTGGCGATCGCGTCGATCGAGGTGCAGGTGATCGTGCCGGCCGACGGTACGCCGCAGCTCCAGTTCGTGCCCAACGCGGAAGCGCCGGTCACGCCCGCGGGGAGCGTGTCGACGACGGTCGTCGTGCCTCCGGTCGTGTTCGGACCGTTGTTCGTGATGTCGACTGTGTAGCTGAGCGGCGCGGCTGCGTTGACCGATGCGGGGCCGCTCACGGCGGCGCTGAGATCGGTCTGCGGCGCGACGGCGGTGAGCAGGAGCGAGGTCGGGGTGTACGACGCAGCGATGAGCGACGGCAGGTTGTAGGTCGAGAAATCGCCGGTGCGCGATGCGAATGTCAACGGCGTCCAGCTCGTGCCGATCACCGGCGGGTAATTCAGGTTTGCGGTGAAGGTGCCGTCGAGCGTGGCGGCGCCGCCGACTGCGAGCGTGTCGTTCAGCGCCGCGCTGTCGATGTCGATCGAGAGGGTGCCGCCCGAGGCCTGCGTGTAGTTGCCGGTGACGTTGATCGTGCAGGTGGCCGTCGTGCCGGGCGACACGTTGCCGCCGTTGTTGGCGAGATCGCCGGTGATCGTGCCCATTCCATTGAGCACGCCGCCGTTGAGGTTGAGAGTCGCGACCGTGATGTTGCCGGCGCCGAGGGTGGTCGTGCCGTCGGTCTGCGTGTACGACGTGGTGAAGTCGAGCGTGCCGCTCTGCGCGTTCATCGCCGCCGTGCTCGCGACGTTGGTGAATGCCGGATCGACATTGGTGGTGCCGGTGCCGGACGACTTCTGGAACGTCCCGTAGTTGTTGATCGCGCTGGAGGAGATGAAAAGGCCGTTGCTTCCCGGCTTCTTCTTCGCCGTCTTCTTCACGTCGCCGACGACGATCGCGGCCTCGGCGATCGGCTGATCGGTCTGGATGTCGAACATGCCGTTGTTGGTGATCGTCGCGCCGCTCGTGGTGAGCTGATTCGGCGCCGGCGTCGTATACGCGACGCTGCCGTCGTTCTGGAACGTGATGCCCGCGATCGCTGTGTTGCCGCTGATGCCGTTGATCGTGAATGACGCGCCGGAATCGACGAGGAACGTACCGCTGCCGTTCATCACGCCGCTGGTCCAGTCGCCGCTGCCGTGGAGCGTGAACGTCTGATTGAGCGCGATGCCGAGCGTGCCGGCATCGAACATCATGTCGGTCGCTTCGCCCGACGTGAACATCGTCAGCGTGCCGCCGTAGATCTCGAGATCGTTGACCGAGAAGCAGCAGCCGGAGAACGAGGTCGAGCCGCCGGGGAAGGAGATCGTGCCGTCCGCAAAGACGGAGCTGCCCGAGGAGAGCAGGGTGCTCGACGCGCTGAACGCGATTTCTGCGCCGCTGCCGGCATAGAACGAGCCGCTGCTCGTGCCGTCGCCGGAGATCAGCAACTCGCCCGAGGTTGAGATGACGCTGGCGGTGTTGGAGAACGGAGCGGAGATCGTCGAAGTGCCGGTGCCGCCCGTTTTCCAGAGCAGACCGTTCGGCGCGACGCTGAACGCGCCGGTGCCGTCGGAATCGATCGTTCCGTCGTTCTGCAGCGCCATCGTTCCGTAGACGCTGAAGGCCGCACTGTTGTTGAGGGTGAGCGGATTCGTCGTCGCGGAGAAATTGAGGAAGCCGTAGTCGTTGAAAGCGCGGCCGTCGAGCAGCATCGGACCGTTTGCGCCGTCCCATGTGCCGCTGCCGCTGCCGTTGAGCTGCGTCGAGCCGCTGCCGGTGATCGTGCCGCCGTGCCAGTCGAAGGTGTTCGCGCTGAGGAAGCCGGCGCCGGTCATGGTGCCGGAATTCAGCACGAATGCGGCTGGCGAGGTGACGCCGCCGATGGAGAGCGTGCCGCCGGAG
>DATEZA010000158.1:0-5818 GCA_035255945.1 Thermoanaerobaculia bacterium | reverse complement strand
TGCGAGAGCTGAGGTGAACGGAGGGGGCAAGCTGAGAGCTTGCCCTACACGACAAGATCTCAGCTTGTCGCCTACTGCTTGCACCCGTGCTGATCATCGCACTTCAACGTCATCGTGAAGATCAACGTGCTGATCGCGCGGGCGCGTCTGCTGCGATCGAAAGAGCTGGCCGAGGAAGCCGTCCGGCTCTCGTCGGGTGAATTAGTCGAACCGCGATCGAGAGCCGAACGGTTGATGCGAGAGCTGAGGTGAGCGGCAGGGCAAGCTGAGAGCTTGTCGCTTACTGCTTGCACCCGTTGATCGCGTTCGACCACTCCGGCTGATAGCCGTAGCCGTTCTCCGTAAATAGCCCCGTCCACGCGCACTTGTCGTCCGCTTCGTAGCCCGTGCTGTCGTACCACGCGTTGCCGAGCGGATCGGTCACCGCTTCGCGCGTTTCGTGACACATGAAGTGCTCCATGTTCTGCGCGACGGTCCAGCCGCTGACCTGACAGCCGGAGCAGCTCGGGTACGGCTCGATCGAGTACTTCACGTAATTCGAGCCGTTCCAGTAGCTGCTGTGATACGCGCAGTACGCGAGGCCGGGACCGCCACACGACGTCGACGAACCGTCCGACGAGTAGACGAGCTTCGTCGTGCCGGGGACGTACTTCGGCAGAAACACCTCATACACGGTGCTGTAGTTCGTGCCGTGCGCGGAGACGTAACGCTTCACTTCCGCCTGCACGGTCGCGTCGGTGACGTTGCCGGTCGACGGCAGCGCATTCGTCGTATCGAACCAGTCAGGCTGGCTGCCGGCGAGGTTCGACGCGCTGATGTACGCGCTGTCGTAGTACTGCGTGATGATCCCGTAGTGGCTGTTCGTGCCGAACTGATTGCGGAACGCCTGGATCGTGGTGGCCCTGCTGTTGTCGGAGCCGCCCGAGGCCCACGTCGGTCCCCAGAAGATGCAGACAACTTTGGCGGTGTTGATCACGTCGCCGCCGTGATACGTCAGGTTCACCGCGTTTGAGGCGGCTTTGAACTTCGCCTCGTTGCCCGGCGTCGGATCGACGAGCTCCATCTGCGGCTCGACGCCTGTTTCATCGACGAGGTGCGCGGTGCGCGCATTGCCGTCGATGTTCGGCTGCATCACATGAATCTTCGTCACGTCGGGTGCGTCGGGATTGAGCTCCTCCTGGGCGAATGCACTGCCGGCTGCTGCGATGACGAGAGCGAAAGCGAACGGGAGCATTTTCTTCATCAGATCTTTTCTCCTCTTTTCCTTCTCGGATTCCGCTGAGAGGCTCGTCACTAGCGCAAGCGGTTTGCCATGCGTGTCCGCGATCGCAACTCGTTGTGGTGCAGCATTTTGTATTTTTTGCCGGAAGTGTCATGGTTCAGGAACAAACCCATTTCGCGGTATGAGGCGGGTTCATTCCTGAACCGACGATCAAGCCTTGACCACCGCAGTTAGAATCGCCATCCATGCGACGACTCCTCGCCTTCGCGTTTCTTCTCTCCGCCTGCACCACGACCACGACTCCTCCGATGACCAAAGCATCGAATGACGAGCTCCTTCGCACGCATATTCGCAACTACGCAATCGGATTTCTGAAGCTGAATCCCGCAGTCAACACATACCTCGGCGGCGCCGGACTCGATCCAGCGCTCGCCGAAGCCGATACGCGCTTGCGCGATTACTCCGCCGCCGGACTCGCACGCGAGGACGCGTGGCTCGAGCAGTCGGCGAAGGACCTGCAGTCGATCGATCCGGCGACGCTCTCGCCGTCATCGCGCATCGATCGCGACGTCGCACTCGCGCAGATCCGCTATCAGTTGCATCTGCATCAGGTGCGCAAGTATCAGCAGCGCTCCCTCGACAGCTACACCGACGAGCCGTTCCGCGCGGTCGACTTCTACATCCAGGGACTGACGCAAACCGGGGCGCAATCCTACGGAACGACCGAGGAGTGGCGGACGCTGATCGCGCGGGTGAACACGATCCCGGCGTATCTCGCGAACGCCGAGCAGCAACTGCGCGACGGCATCGCGGCGAAGAACACGCCCGACTTCCGCATGCTCTATCGCAACGGCATCACCGCATGCGACGCGAACGCGAAGTACTTCGAAGGCGAGCTGCGGCAGACCGGCAGTTATCGCATCGCCGGTCCGGAGCGCGGCAAGCTGCTCGTCGATTTGAACACCGCCGGCCGCGGCGCAGCGGCTGCGTATCGCAAGTTCGGTGCGTTCATCGCCAGCACGTTCTTCGATGATCCGTCGCGTGAGAGCGGCATCAAGCCGCAGTTCGCCGGCGATCGCTACGCGTTCGGCCAGGCGGAGTACGACTGGGCGCTGAAGAACAACCTGCGCGTCGACAAGACTGCGGCGCAACTCTACGAAGAGTCGTGGCCGATCGTGCAGGACACGCAGAAGCAGATGGTCGACCTCGCGCGCGAGATCGGCGCGAAGCACAATTGGCAGCTTCCCGCCGCCGGCAACGCCGCCGTCCGCTTCGTCTTCGATCGCCTCGGCGAGGACTATCCGAAGAACGACCCGGAGATGATCAGCTGGTATCGCGACACCGCATTCCGCCTCGTTGATTACGCCCGTAAAACGGGACTGTTCGATGTCCCCGCCGATTACAAGCTCGAAGTGATCGAGACGCCGGAGCCGTTGCGCGCATCGATCGACGGCGCTGCGTACTATCCCGCGCCGCCGTTCAGGAACAGCGGCATCGGACGTTTCTACGTCACGCCGACGGACAACGATCCGGCCGCGCTCAAGGAGAACAATCGCGCCGCGCTCGCGGATCTGTCCGCGCACGAAGGCTTCCCCGGACACGACTGGTACTACAAGGTGATGACGGTCGATCGCGACAAGATCTCGCCGGTGCGCTGGCTCACGCCGGGCGCGGTCGAGGACTCGTCATCGATGTGGGAAGACTCGATGTCCGGCGAAGGCTGGGGACTGTACGCGGAGGCCCTGATGGCGGAGCCGCCGGGCTTCTACACGCCGGAAGAGCGGCTGTATCAATTACAGGGAAAACTGTATCGCGACCTGCGCGTGCGCATCGACACCGGCATCCACACCGGACGCATTTCGTACGACGACGCGGTCGATCTCTTCTCGAACATCGTCGATTTCCAGAGCGGCTCGTGCCGCGATGCGACGCTCTCCGATTCGAAGCGCGCGAGCTGCAAGTCGGCGGAGCGCGCCATCTTCCGCTACTCCAAGTGGCCGACGCAGGCCCTCACCTACCGCCTCGGCAAGGACGAGATCTACGCGCTGCGCCACGAAGCGGAGCAGCAGCTCGGGAAGGATTTCGATTTGAAGAAGTTCCACCTGCTCTTCATCAAGCAGGGATCGATTCCGTCGGGCTACTTCCGGGAGGAGCTCATGCGCGAGCTCGGGGCGAAGTAAGGCCCTACGCACCCTTCTCCCGCAACACCCGCGGGAGGTGCTCGATCGCGATCTCCGCAGTCTGTCCCGTGCGGCGCTCGCGCAATTCGACGATGCCGTCGGCGGCGCGGCGGCCGCTGGTGAGGCGCCAGGGGACGCCGATCAGGTCGGCGTCCATGAATTTTGCGCCGGCGCGGATCGGGCGGTCGTCGTAGATCACGGACCAGCCGGCATCGGTCAGCGTGTTGCACGCATGCCGCGCGGCCTGCAGGTGCCGCGGCTCGTCCATGTTCACCGCAACCACATACACATCGTGCGGCGCCACACGGGCGGGCCAGACGATTCCGTGCTCGTCGTGATTCTGTTCCACAATCGCCTGCATCAGGCGAGTCGTACCGATTCCATAGCAGCCCATCCAGATATTCCGCTCCGTGCCGCTATCGTCCACATACCGGGCGTGCAATTTATCGGAGTAATTCGTACCCAGCATGAAAATGTGGCCGACTTCAATGCCGCGATGCGGCTGCAATGACCCGCGGCGGCATACCGGACAGAGATCGCCTTCCACGACCGCACCTATATCGACGAATTGCGCGGGCAGCGGCAGATCGCGCTCCCAATTGACATTGATGGCGTGAGTACCTGTCTCGTTGACGCCGCAGAGGAAATTCACAAGACCCTGCAACGACTGGTCGAAGAGCACATCCGGCAGGCCAAGCGGTCCGACATACCCGATTTCTGCGCCGGTAATCTGTTCCACGACCTCGGGCGCTGCCGGAACGGCACTGTCGGCATCGCAGACTGTCAGTAATTTGGCCACATTCACTTCGCGATCCGCTCTTATACAAACCGTGACATGACGCGTATCGTCGAGAACGAAAACCATCGACTTGATCATCTGCGCGGGCGTCAGGCCCGGAAAGCGCACCGTCATCTGTTCGGGCGTATTTAGCCCCGCCGTATGGACGCGCTCCATTAGACGCAGTGCATCCGAAGTCCCGTTCGCATAAACCGTGGAGGCTTTTTCCGCAGTCGCGCGGTAATCGCAGGCATCGCAGGCGAACATCGAATCTTCGCCGTTCTCCGTGACGGCCATAAAGGACGAAGATCCGCTGCCGCCGAACGCGCCATTGTCCGCATCGACTGCAACGTAATCGCGCAAACCGACCGCATTGAAGAGCGCGTGATAGATGCCGCGCAGACGCTCGTATGAAGCCTTCATGGCGTCCTCGTCGCGATCGAACGAGTACGCATCGGACATGGAGAACTCGCGGCAGCGGAGCAGGCCGGCGGTGGGACGGACGACATCGCGGAACTTCGGGCCGATCTGGTGCAGAGTCAGGGGCAGGTCGCGCCAGCTGCGGATCTCCATCGCCGCCAGCGCGGTGATCACTTCCTCCGATGTGGGAGCGAGGCCGAACCGCGCCTGGGAGTGCTGTTCGGTGGTCGTAAACATCGTCTTTGTCGATCTATAGGCCGACCAGCGGCCGGTCTGCTCCCAGATCGACTGCGGCTGGAGAATCGGCAGCTGCAGGTTGTGCACGCCGCCGTGCTCCATCGCCTTGAAGATGAGCGCCGAGATCCGCTGATGCACCCGCCAGCCGAGGGGGAGAAGGGTGAAGATGCCGGACGCGGTGCTCCGGATGTAGCCGGCACGCTCGAGGAGCGAGTACGAGCTGACCTGATCCGCCTTCGCCTCCCGCCG
The DNA here is from genome assembly GCA_035255945.1 of Thermoanaerobaculia bacterium. Lineage (GTDB taxonomy): Bacteria > Acidobacteriota > Thermoanaerobaculia > Gp7-AA8 > Gp7-AA8 > JAJPHC01. The sequence continues at coordinate 732 of DATEZA010000158.1, read as the reverse complement.
CGTGGGAGGGAAGTGTCGTGACATCAGCGGGTACATGATAAGGTTGTATCTCCGCATATGTGATGAGTTAAGTCAACATGCCGAAACAGCAATCAGCGATTTCACCGACCCAAACAGAAGACTTTCCCGAGTGGTATCAACAGGCGGTTCGCGCTGCGGACCTGGCCGAAAACTCGCCGGTCCCCGGCTGTATGGTCATCAAGCCGTGGGGCTACGCACTGTGGGAAAACATGCAGGCGCGGCTCGATGCGATGTTCAAGGAAACGGGACATCGCAATGCGTATTTTCCGCTGTTGATCCCAAAGTCATACCTGGAGCGCGAGGCGGAGCATGTCGAAGGATTTGCGAAAGAATGCGCAGTCGTCACCCATCACCGCCTCGTAAAGGGCCCGGACGGCGGGCTGATCCCCGATCCGGAGGCTAAGCTCCAAGAGCCGTTCGTCATCCGTCCGACATCGGAGACGATCATTGGCGAGATGTACGCACGATGGGTCCAGAGCTGGCGCGATCTGCCGATCCTGATCAATCAATGGGCGAACGTGGTCCGTTGGGAATTGCGGCCACGGGTTTTCCTGCGCACGGCAGAGTTCCTCTGGCAGGAGGGGCACACGGCGCATGAGGCCGAGGCGGAGGCACGGGAAGAAACCGCGCTGATGCTGCGGACCTATGAAACCTTCGCGCGGGACTACCTCGCGCTGCCGGTGATCACCGGGGAGAAGAGCGAAGGAGAGC
>DATEZA010000157.1:0-10506 GCA_035255945.1 Thermoanaerobaculia bacterium | reverse complement strand
CGCGAGAGGCGTGCGTCCAGGCTAGGCCAACAAACGCAGCGGGCCGTGCCCGCCCGCCGGAGGCGCTCTCGTCGTCCCCCGTCACAGCGATACGCGTGATTGCACGACGCCGTCGAACACTTGAAGTGCGAGATCGACGCGGCCGAGGGGGGCTGACACCTGCACGCCTGCTACGCGGCCGCGCACGCGCGACAGTGTCTCGCGTGCGATCGTCACGCCTTCGTGCAGCGCGTGCTCCTTCGACTTCTCGCTGGCGATGCGCATCCGCTCCATCACTTCATCCGGCACGCTCACGCCTGGCACTTCGTTGTTCATGAACTGCGCGTTGCGGTACGACAGCAGCGGCCAGATGCCGGCGACGACCGGCAGGTGCATGTGCTCGATGCGGCCGAGGAAATGCTCGAGCTGGCGCACGTCGAACACCGGCTGCGTGATCGCGTACTCGGCGCCGGCCTTCACTTTCCAATCGAGGCGGCGCAGCTCGTAATCGAGATCGAGGTGGCCGGGATTCACGCCGACGCCGATCGTGAAGCGCGTCGGCTCGCCGAACGGATTGCCGCCGAGGTCGAGGCCGCGATTCATCAGGCTGACCATGTTCGTCAGGCCGATCGAATCGATGTCGAACACCGCCGTCGCTTCGGGATACGGCCCCATCTTCGGAGGATCGCCGGTGATCAGCAGCAGGTTGTGCAGGCCGAGCGCGGCGCATCCGAGGAGGTCGGAATGCATGCCGAGGAGGTTACGGTCGCGGCAGCAGTAGTGGAGGACCGTTTCGATGCCGACGTTCTGCTGCAGCAGCACCGCGACTGCGATTGCGCCCATGCGATTCTGCGCGCGCGGACCGTCCGGCACATTCACCGCATCGACGCCCGCCGCTTTGATCGAATGCACCGACTTGATCATCGCCTCGGGATTTGGTCCCTTCGGCGGCGTGATCTCGATCGTCGTCACGAACTCGCCGTTCGCGAGCTTGCGTCCCCAGTTCGAGCGCGTCGCCATCGCCGACGGCTCCACGCCCGCGTGTCCGTTCTCCTTGCCATTGCGCTCGACGATCACGAACGCGCGGCGCGGCGAGAGCGGCCGCACCGTATCGGCCATCATCTTGATGTGCTCCGGCGTCGTGCCGCAGCAGCCGCCGATGAACTTCACGCCTTTATGGATCAGCCGCTTCGCGTACTTCGCGAAGTAATCGGGTGAGGCCATGTACATCTGGCGGCCGTTCACGTCGCGCGGCAGGCCGGCGTTCGGCTGACAGGAGAGCTTCTTCGCCGTGACGTGCGCGATCTCTTCGATCGCGTCGAGCATGATGTCGGGACCGACGGAGCAATTGAGTCCGATGACATCGGCGCCGGCGCGATCGAGCCGCTGGGCGATCGTCTTCGGCAGATCGCCGTACACCGTGCGGCCGTCGGTGCCGATGGTCATCTGCGCGATGATCGGCAGCGAGCAGACGTCGCGGACGGCGAGGATCGCCTGCTCGATCTCGGCAATGTTGGCCATCGTCTCGAGGACGAACAGATCGACGCCGCCGTCGCGCAACGCCTCGGCCTGTTCGCGGAAGAACGCACGCGCTTCGTCGAGGGAGGTCGGGCCGTACGGCTCGATGCGGATGCCGAGCGGTCCGATCGCGCCGGCGACATAAACCGCATCGCCTGCCGCCTTGCGCGCGAGCTCCGCGCCGCGGATGTTGATCTCGCGCAGCTCGTCCTCGATGCCGAAGCCCTGCAGCTTCACGCGGTTCGCGCCGTACGTGTTGGTCTCCAGAATCTCCGCGCCGGCCCTCACGTACTGCTTGTGCACCTCGAGCACGATCTCCGCATTGCGGACGTTCAGCTCGTCGTAGCACTTGTTGATGAAGACGCCCTTGGAGTAGAGCATCGTGCCCATGGCGCCGTCGAAGAGGTAGACGTGTTCGTCTGCGATCGCTTGAATGAAGTCTTGCATAGTGGGTCCGTGGGTTCGTGGGCGCGTGGGCACGTGGTTGCGCTGTTCACCTCGCGCCCACGCACCCCAAAAAACCACGCACCCCAAAAAACAAAAACCCCACGCCTCTTCGACGTGGGGCCTCTCGAAAAAATCAGATTCGAAACGGCGGCAATTTAGCTTTTTTTAGGCTGGTTGCAAGCGGCCCCAAATCACTCCAGCGATTCGCAATGTAGGCGGCATGGTCGAGAATGTCAAACCATGCGCGCACTGCTGGCCGTGCTGCTCGTTCAGCAATTCCTTTCGCTCACGAGCGATCAGCTGAACCGGCCGGCCGACGCAGCGGGCGCGGTCGGGCCGCATCACATCGTCGGCGTCTCGAACCTCGGCGTCGTCGTGCAATCGCGCGGCGGCGAGGTGGTGAAGATGACGACGCTGAACGAGTTCTGGTCCGGCGGCGCGGTTACCGGTGTCCATTACTTCGACTCGCGCGTGATGTACGACGCAGCCGCCGATCGCTGGGTGCTCGGAACGCTTTTTGTCGAGGACTTCCCGAAGTCCTCCATGCTCATCGCCACGTCGGACAGCGGCGATCCGGCCGGCTCGTGGACCCGCATGCAGATCGAAGTGCCGACGCAGAATGTGTTCATCGATTTCCCGCGCATGGCGCTGACGACCGATCGCGTGATCGTCACCGTCAACAGCAGCGGCGGCAGCGAGATCCTTACCTTTCCGGCGCACACGCAGACCACGACGAGCATGCACGATCTGCAGCCCGTCACGAGCGACGGACCCGATGCGCTTTTCCTGCACAACGACAAATCCGGAACGGTGGATCTCTATCGACTCGACGGCAGCACGCTGAAGCCGGTCGGTCACTTCACGACCGAGCCGTGGCAGTCGCCAGCCAACACCGCGATCGCGCCGCAACTCGACAGCGCGAGCAGGATGGATGTCGGCGATACGACGTTCCAGTCCGCGGTCGCGCGCAACGGATTCGTATGGGCGGTGCACACGATCGTCACGAACAATCGCAGCGCGATCCGCTGGTGGAAGATCGCGGCCGACGGCTCGCACGCGGAGACGGGCACGATCGGCGACGCTGCGTCGTTCTACGCATTTCCGTCGATCGCCGTGAATCGGCAGAACGCGGCGCTCATCAGCTACTGCGTCTTCTCCGCGCAGCTGCATCCGTCGATGGGCTACTCATATCGGGATGGGAATGGCGTGACATCGACGGAGATCTCGAGCTCCGGCACGAGCGTGCCGAATCAACAACGCTGGGGCGACTTCACGACGACGGTGACCGATCCGCTGAACGATCTCGATTTCTGGTCGGCGGGACTCGCGTCGAGCGGCGCGGCGTGGTCGGCGTGGTGGAGCGAGATCCGTTCGCTCCCACCGGCGCGCATTCGCGTCGTGCGGCATTGATCGGCGAAAATGGGTCATGCTCCCTGCGCTCTTCTTCGCCATCGTGCTTCCCGTGCAGTTGCCTCCCGCATCACTCGCCGAGCTCGCCTGTGCTCACGAGATCATCGCCACGCCGTTTCACGAACAGCATCACGTCCGGCGTACGACCGACGCAACTCTGCCCGCGCCTCTCGCGGCGACGATTGCGCGTAACGCCGCGGACCTCCAGCCGCCGCCGCTCGCCACGAACTTCTTCGCATCGTCGAGCACGAATACCTATCCGGCCGATGCCGCGGGCGCCGTGGGACCGCACCACGTGGTCACGGCCTTCAACAACGGCATCAAGGTCTTCGACCGCAGCGGGAACCGCCTCGCGAACGTCACGCTCTCGCAGTTCTGGACCGATCCGTCGATCATCTCGGGCCTCTACTACGATCCGCGCGTCCTCTACGACAAAGTCGCCGATCGCTGGTTCATCGCCGCGCTCTACGACAACAATCTGAAGAGCTCGACGCTCGTCCTCGGCGTCTCCGACACCGGCGATCCGTCCGGCACCTGGGCGCGTTACCGCGTCAGCATCGGCAGCTCCGATCTCGCCGACTTCACGCGCCTCGGCATGAGCGCCGATCGCTTCGTCGTCACCGCCAACAGCTCGGCCCTCGGCAGCTACCTCTGGTCGATTCGCAAAACCGACGCGTACTCGACGATCCAGAGCGTGCAGCTCGTGCGCAACACGAACTACGACTTCATGCCGGTGACGATCGCCGACAACTCGACCACCTCGGCGTATCTGCTGACCAACGACACGTTTGGCTCCGCGACTCTGTGGCGGCTCGACGAGGGCGCGAGCAAGCCGTCAGTCGTCAATCACTACAGCTCGCCGCCGTGGACCGACCTGTTCAACTCGGAGATCGGTCCGCAGCCGTCGAATCAGCGGATGGATGTCGGCGACACGACGATGCAGGGTGCAGTCGGACGCGCGGGTGTCGTGTGGGGCGTGCACATGATCGAGAGCACCACGTCGCCGGTGCACAGCAGCATCCGCTGGTGGCGCATCCCGCTCGACGGCTCGGCCGCGGAGACCGGCACGATCGACGATCCGACCGCGCACACGTTCTACGGTTTTCCGTCAATCGCCGTGAACCGCCTCGGCGGCGCGATGATCAGCTATTCGCTCTTCAACAATGACCGCTTCCCCACTGCCGCCTATTCGTATCGCGATCCTTCCGGAACGATGTCCGCGACCGGCGTGCTGAAGGAAGGAGAGGCGGTGGCAGGCGTCACGCGCTGGGGCGATTTCACATCGACGGTGGTCGATCCCGCGAACGATCTCGATTTCTGGAGCGTGCAGCCGTACGCCACCCCGCAGCTCTGGAGCGCGTGGACGGGCGAGATCACGATTGCCGCGCCGCCTGCGCGCGTGCGCGCCGTCCGGCATTAGGGGGGCCCGTCATCCCGAGCGTAGTCGAGGGACCTGGGTGTGTGGCGGCGCGATCATCGTGCCACCGCCCGCCCAGGTCCCTCGACTACGCTCGGGATGACGTTAGTGGATCTCGCCCGTCCACGCGCTCCACAACTGACGGCTGCTCACTCCAGTGCGACCCCATTCCACGTCAGCGCCGGACACTCCGCGCAGACGCACACCGTTTTTTCGACGCGAACCTGCCGCAGGAACCAGCGATCGTCGATCTTCACGAACTGCGCGGAGCCACGGTGCCCCTCGTACAGCCCCTGACTCACTTTCGTGTTGTTGAGCGTCCAGACGAAGTCGGCGACGAAACCGTTCCCCACTCTGCGGATCGCTCCGAAGTCATAAACGTCTCTCACTTCATCGGCACTCGCCGTGCGGAATTCGGCGCAGTTATCGATCGCCTCCAGCATCTGTCCCTTCGTAATTCCGGCAGGGATGGCGGAGACTGCCCCGGCGATTTGCTTCGCCTTCGCGATCTGCTGCTGATTGATCGCATCGAGATCGACGGCAGGAGGCGCGGTGTCACGCGCGTGTCGACGATGCACAGTCCAGATCGTGCCGAAAACCACAACGGCAATGATCGCGATTGCGATCGGCAACGTTGATGATTGACTCGGCGGCGGCGGCGTGACGCTCTGCATCGGGCGCGACTGCGTTTTCATTCGCGAGAAGAGCACGCCGCAGCTGGAGCACTCGCTCCCGCCGTCCGGTTGCGTGGCACCGCATTTTGGACAATCCATCGCAAAACGATGCACTACCGGAAGAAATCGCGCAATCGATTCCAGCCATGCTCGACGTTCTGCCGGTCGTGATCGACTTCCGCCGCCCACTTGCGGAACTGATCGAGCGTGATCGCGGGCGGCTCCGCGAAGTTCTCGCGATCGAAGAAGACGCGGCGAATGACGCGCCCGAGGATGCCGCTGGGGCAGGAGTGTGTAGGCGCGGTGCCGTCGAGGAAGACTTCGTGGAACGGACCGGGACAGTCGTCGCGCCACAGCATGCCGGTCTCGGGATCGATGTCGCGGAAGGTCACGCCTTTCGGCGCGACCGGCTCGCCATGCACGTGCGGGATCGCGCTCATGTACGCGCCCCACACCGGAATCGCGGCCTCGGCCGACGAGAGCCGCAGCGGCGCGCCGTGATCGAAGCCGACCCACACGGACGTGACCATGTCCGGCGTGTAGCCGACGAACCAGGCATCGCGATAGTCGTTCGTCGTGCCGGTTTTTCCCGCGACGTAGCCGAGCCCGTAACGCTTCAGCCGCGATGCAGTTCCGCGCTGCACGACACCGCGCAGCAGCGTGTGCATCACATACACCGGCGCTGCATCCGCGACCTTCTTGCTCTCGGCGTCCTGCGCGAAGAGCTGCTTTCCTTCACGATCGCGCACTGCGGTGAGCAGGTACGGCTCGACGCGCGTGCCGAGATTCGGAAACGCGGTGTACGCCGCGGTGAGCTCGCGCATCGTCACCTCGGTCACACCAAGCGGCAGCGCAGGAATCGGCTCGAACTTCTCGTCGAATCCGAATTTGCGCGCGGTGTGGATCACGCGATTCAGCCCGACGTTCTGCGTGAGCCGCACCGTCGGCACGTTCAGCGACGCTTCGAATGCTTCGCGCAGCGACACGCGTCCGCGGAAGCGATCGTCGTAGTTGTGCGGCTCCCAGTTCGCGACGGTGACCGGCGCGTCGAGCAGCAGCGTCGCGGCGGTCGCGCGCTTCGACGCGATCGCGGCGAGATACGCGAACGTCTTGAACGCCGAGCCCGGCTGGCGATGCATGTTCGACGTGCGATCGAACGGCGAGACGTCGTAGTCGGTGCCGCCGACGAGTGCGCGCACGCCGCCGCTGCGCGGATCGACGGAGAAGATCGCGACCTCCAGCGGCTCTTTCTCCGCCGCCTCGGCGATCCAGTCGAATCGCGACGCGAGCTGGGCCGCCGATCGTTTCGCCGCGCGCTCCGCCGCGCGTTGCGCCGCCGGATCGAGCTCGCAGGTGATCGTCAGCCCGCCTTCGATCACGCGGCGCACACCGATCGCATCGACGATGTCGGCACGCAGTGCGCGGAGGTAAAACGGGAACGGCGCCTTCGGAATCGCGCCGCGCTCGAATTCGATGTCGTGCGATTTCGCATCTTCGAACTGCGCGTCATCGATCCAGTGATGCTGATGCATGGTCGCGAGGATCGCGTCGCGCCGCGCCTGCACGGCATCGCGATTCGGCGCGCGGACGATGCTCGCGAGCAGCGCTGCTTCATCGACGCGCAGCTCGCTGGGCGGCTTGTTGAAGTAGAGGCGCGATGCTTCGTCGATGCCGAGGATCGGCTTGCCGGCGTTGTGTCCGAGGTAGACCTCGTTGAGATAGATCTCGAGGATCTCGTCCTTCGACATGCGGAAGTCGAACGAGATCGCGAGCGGCATCTCCACGAGCTTGCGGCGCCAGGTTCGTTCCTGCGAAAGGAAACGCGCCTTGATGATCTGCTGATCGATCGTCGAGCCGCCCTGCGCGATGCCGTGCGAGCGGAGGTCGACGAATGCGGCGCGCAGGAGGCCGATCGGATCGACGCCGATGTGATGGTGGAAGCGAACGTCCTCCGCGGCGATGAATGCATCGCCCACATAGCGCGGAATGGTGCGGATCGAAATGGGCGGAGTGGGACGCCAGTCGACGCCGTACAGGCGCGTGACTTCGGCCTTACGCGCGGCGGAGTAAATGATCGTCGGCTCGCGCCAGCGATGCTGCACGAGCTCGCGCGTGACGCGGTGATTGAGGATGGCGAGCCAAATGCAAAACACGAATCCGGCGAGCCAGATCATGAAGCCAATTGCGATCATCCATCGCGGCAACCGCATCGAGCGTGACAATCGCAGCATGTTCGTCTAGATTGATTTTTGTGCAACGAAGTTGCCACGCGGCTCCCACAAAGACACGCTTTTGATAAGGAGAGAACGAATGGCTGCAAAGAAGTCGGCCTCCCGGAAATCCTCGAAGAAAGCCACGAAGCAGGCGAGCAAGAAGGCAGCGAAGAAGGCGCCGGCGAAGAAGGCCGCGAAGAAAGCTCCGGCCAAAAAAGCCGCAAAGAAAGCGCCCGCGAAGAAGGCCGCCGCGAAGAAGGCCTCCACAAAGAAAGCTGCCGCCACGAAGAAAGCGCCCGCGAAGAAAGCGGCGGCGAAAAAAGCCCCGGCCAAAAAAGCCGCAGCGAAAAAAGCGCCCGCGAAAGCGCCCGCGAAAGCCCCGGCGAAAGCTCCCGCGAAGAAGGCTCCCGCGAAGAAGTCCGCGAAAAAGCGCTCCATGATCAGCCGCGTCGTCGAGCAGGTGAAGGAGACGGCGACCAACGTGGCGTCGAGCGTCGCCAACGCGATGCCCGGCGGCGGCGAGACTTCGACTCCGCCCGAGTCCGGATCGGCAGAAGAGCCCGAAGGAATCGTGTAGTCGCGCGATGCGCCGGCGAGCAATTCGCCGCCGGCGCTACAACGCGCTCTCGAACGCTTTGCGGATCCGGCGCGAGAAGTACTTCTGCGGAAGTCCGCCGTTCCAGCGGCCCAGCGTTTTCGCTCTGCGGAATGACGCCATCGCGGCGTCTTTGTAGCTGTCGTCCGCTTCGAACGCATACTGCGAATACTGCGAGGCGCCGAGGAACGCCCAGATCCAGCCGTTCTTCGGGAGCTCCTGCGAGAGCGACTGGAATCCGCGCGTCGCCTCATCGAAATCGCCGGCGAAGTATTTCTCCAGCGCGCGGCGGAGACGCTCCTTCGTCTGACCGAGTGCCACATCTGCAGCCTGAACGGGACGCGTCGGCGTGAGCACCGGCGTCGGAGCGGGCGGGGCGCCGGGCGCAGTCGCGGAGTCGGCGAGCAGCGCTGCGTTCTGTGCGGCGGCGAGCACGTTGTTCAGATCGTCATTCGACTTGGCCGATGCCAGTCCCGTATTCGCGCTGAGCACCGACTGCAACGCCTGCGCGTACTGCGGCGAGCCGGTCGCCTTGCGCTGCTGCGCGGACTTGAGATGCGACTGCGCGTTGTCGATCGCGGCCTGCACGCGCTGACGCAACCCCGCATCCATCGCCGGTACATTCGGCGCGACCGGCGAAGGCGTGACGGGAGTCGGCACGACGGGACGCGGCTGCACCGGCGTCGGAGTGGGCCCGGGATTTTCGGGAGGGGCCTGCGCGGATTCGAGCTTCGACTTTGCGCGCGACATCAGCGTGTCGAGCGAGCCGAGCTCGTACTCACCGGGTCCTGCCGATTTTTCGAGATCGGAGATCGCTGCTTCGTACTTGCCAAGATTCAGGTTCGCCACGGCGCGGTAGTAGAACGGCTTGTAGTTGATGAAGATCGCGCCGTATTCGCGCTCGTGATCGCTTTCGTGCGGATGCCCGCTGATCGCCGACGTCATCTTCTGCAGGACCACGGACCACTGTCCCTTGCGCGCGGCCGCAAGACCCGCGTCGTAATCGTCGTACCACGACGCCATCGCCGCACCGGCGGGCAACAGCATCGCCAGGAACGCAACCACCAGAAACTTCGCGCGCCTCATGGCTGAATCTCCTTTTCGAGCTGGCCGTAATCGACATTCGCCGTGTCTTTGTGAATCGCGACGCGTTTGCCGGCCTCGATCTGCACATCGAACGTCGTCGATCGTTCGTTCGGACCGTTGAGCGTCACCACGTACTTGCCGGGCTGCAATTCGATGCGTGTCGGCGTGGTGCGCTGGTCATCGGACAGCTCGACCGGCTTCTTCGTGTCGGCGTTGATGATCTTGTCGAGATCGCCCCATGGCGATGCGGAGAGCAGCAGCACGCCTTGTCCCGCGGGCACCGGCGCCGTCGAATCGGGCGCGGTCGTGGTGACGCTCGTGCCGCTCGCCTGAGTGGTGGTCGGCGGAACTGCCGGCGCCGGCGTTCGGTGCGTGAAGTAGTAACCGCCGATCGCGAGCACGAACACCACCATCGACGCGATGCCGGCGAGCCTGCCGTAATTCGTCTTCGGCGGCGGCATCTGCATCTGCCGCTCGATTACAGTCGCCTCGGCCTCGGCCGGCGCCTGCCACTTCTTCTCCTGCAGCGTCGGCGCTGCACCACTCGCGCTCGCTCCTCCGGCCTGCGTGCGGCCGAAGTTCTCCATCACCGTCGCTTCGTCGCTGCTGATCGTCCTCGACGATGACGGCGGCGGCACGATCGTTTCGCGCGTCATCATCGTTGCTTCTTCGGCCGCGGCCTTCGTGCCGGTCGGACCGACGCGCTGCGCGGGTAACGTTCCGCCCTGCGGGAACGTGCCGCCGCTGAACTGCCCGGTGTTGACCTTTGGCAGATCGGCGAGTGTCTGCGCGCCGCTCAGCGTGATCATCTTTTCGCCGACGCCGTACTTCTGATCGGGCGCGATGGAGCCGCGGATGTTCTCGAGTGCGGTGGCGAAATCGGCCGCCGTCTCGAAGCGATGTTCGCGATTCTTCTCCAGCGACTGCATGATGATCGCTTCGAGCTGCGGCGGAACTTTCACTTCCGGATTGAGCTCCCCGATCGCCGCCGGTTTTTCGGTGACATGCTTGAGGATGTAGCCGTGGGGGTTCGTCGCCTGGAACGGCGCGCGGCCCGCGAGCATCTCGTACATCACGATGCCGAACGAGTAGAGGTCCGAGCGCGGATCGAGATGCTCCCCTTCCTTGAGGAAGCCCGCCTGTTCCGGCGATGCGTACTTCAGCTTG
>DATEZA010000156.1:0-21874 GCA_035255945.1 Thermoanaerobaculia bacterium | reverse complement strand
TAGATCACCGGATTGCCGACGCCGCTCGCGGTGCCTTTGAAGATGCGGTCGCGCGTGGTGACGCCGAGGGCGAAGACGTTGACGAGGATGTTGCCGTTGTATGAGCGATGGAAGGACGTTTCGCCGCCGATGGTCGGGATGCCGATGCAATTGCCGTAGCCGGCGATGCCGCGCACGACGCCGTCGACGAGGTACTTCATGCGCGGCGCGTCCATCTCGCCGAATCGTAACGAATCGAGGCAGGCGATCGGACGCGCGCCCATCGTGAAGATGTCGCGCAGGATGCCGCCGACGCCGGTCGCCGCGCCCTGGTACGGCTCGATGAACGACGGATGGTTGTGCGACTCCATCTTGAAGGCCGCGACCCAGCCGTCGCCGATGTCGATCACGCCCGCGTTTTCGCCCGGTCCCTGGATGACGCGCGGGCCGGAGGTGGGGAAATTGCGGAGGTGGATGCGGGACGATTTGTACGAGCAGTGCTCCGACCACATCACGCTGAAGATCCCGAGCTCGGTGTAGTTCGGCGCACGACCGAGGATCTGTTCGATGCGCTTGTATTCGTCTTCGGTGATGCCGTGCGAGGCGACGAGCTCGGGGGTGATTTGCATGGGGAGGATTCTATTGGAGTGCGGCAGCTCGCTGCCGCCCCCGGATTGCGCAAGCTTGCTTGCGCCGGCGGCGGCACGATCACGCCCCCCGTCATCCCGAGCGTAGTCGAGGGACCTGGGGGCGAGGGTGGCGCGCCTGCCGTCCCCCCAGGTCCCTCGACTACGCTCGGGATGACGTGCGGCTCGATTGCGGCGAGCGCCTCCTCGCGCGTCGCGAAGCGTTGCAAGCCGCCACCGCGACTGGATCGGACAAGCCGCCGCACTCCTTCTCTACCGCGGCGGCGGTGGGGGCGGCGGCCCTTGCATCCGGCGCGCGGCGATGAACGCTTCGAACTTCAACTTCTGATCCGCGTTCAGCAGCGTCTCGATCTTCTGATCCATCGCATCGTGCGCGGACTTGATCTGCTCGTCGATCGCGTGCACGGCGAGCACCTGCTTGCCGATCGCAGTCGCGTCGGGGGCCGGCGACTCGATCATCGAATGCAGCTTTTCGTCTTCGGCGCGGCGCTGTTCGAACAGCGGTTCGATCGTCGTCCGCATCGACTGATGCAGCGCATCGATCTGCGTCTGCTGATCCGAGGTCAGTCCGAGGAATTGCGCGAGCTCGCGAGGTGGCGGCGGGCCGGGTCGCCGCGGCTGTTGGGCGATGGCGATGCCGGCGAGGGCGAGGAGGGCGATTGAAATGATGATGCGTTTCATGGGTCCATTGCTCCTTTCGCTCGTCAATCTAGACCCTGTTCGGGTTTGAAGGATCAAGCTGTCGCAATGCGTTTGTAAGAAACGTAAAACGTTGATTCGCCGCGAATTCCGGCCATTTTCGGATGCTAGACTCGAACGCATGGGGTCCAATCGCAGCGCCTTCGCGGCACTGCTGTCCCTGCTTGCACTCGGCGGCGCGCTGATCGTCCTCGGCGTGCTGCAGTACCGCTGGCTCGGTCAGCTGGCGGACGCCGAGCGCAAGTCGATGAAGTCGAGCATGGAGTTCGCTGCGAATCACGCCAGCGACGAATTCGATCGCGACCTCACGCGCCTCTTCGTGCAGTTCCAGGGACCGCTGAACGATGCATCCGCCGAAGTGACGCAGCAGCGCTTCGACGGCTGGGTCAGCACCGCACGCGATCCGCGCATCGTGAAGATGTTGTGGTTCGTCCCGTCCGGACACACGGAGCAACTGCAACGACTCGATCCCGAAACGCACAGCCCAGTGCCGGGCGAGTGGACGCCTGAGCTGCAGGCGGCGAAGGACGTGATCGATCTCGTGTACGGCGGCGGTCCTCATCGGATGAAGGTCGTGCTGCCGAATGCGGATCTGCTGCTCGTCCCGTCAGGCGAACGGCGGCGCCGCGAAGGCCGTCCGCCGCCGCCGCCACCACCTCCACGACGCGAAGAAGGCCGCGAAGATGACGGCCGCCGTCCGCCGCCGCCCGACGATGGTCCGCCCGGACGTCCGCCCGCGTTCACCATCGTGCAGCTCGATCGAGCGGAGCTCGTCAACACGGTCCTGCCCGATCTCGCACAGCGCTACTTCGCCGGCCAGTACGACATCGAGATCGCGCGCGACGACGGCCGCGAAGTGCTCTTCCGATCGGACGCATCGAAGACTCGGTTCGAGCCGGAGCTCACCGTGCCGGTGTTTCGCATCCTGCAATTCGGCAACGGCGAGCCGCCGCCGCGCATGGACGACGAGAAGTGGATCCTCGGCGTCCGCCATCGCCACGCAACGCTCGACGAGACCGTCTCCGCGACGCGCCGCCGCAATCTGCTGACGACGTTCGGCGTGCTGCTCGTGCTCGCCGGAAGCGGCATCGCGCTGATGCTGATGCTGCGCCGCGCGGAGATGTTGCGCCGTCAGCAGCTGGAGTTCGTCGCCGGCGTGACGCACGAATTGAACACGCCGCTCGCCGCGCTGCAATCGGCGGGACAGAATCTGAAGGACGGCGTCACGCACGAGCCGGCGCAGGTCTCGCGTTACGGCGCGATGATCGTGAAGGAATCGCGCCGCCTCGGCGACATGGTCGCGCAGGTGCTCGAATACGCGGGGATGCAGGGACGGCGCGGGGCGCGAAAACCGTCCGCCATCGTGAATGTGGAAGAGGTCGTGAACGATGCGATCGGACAGACGCGCTGGCTTTGCGAACAGGAGCAGATCGCGGTCGATACACAGCTCGATGCGGACCTGCCGCCGATCGATGGCGACCCGCGTTCGTTGTCGCATGCACTGCAGAACCTCATCGCGAACGCGGTGAAGTACGCCGGTGCATCGAAGTGGATCGGCGTTCGTGCGCGGCGCAACGGCGCGGGCGTGATCATCAATGTCGAGGATGCGGGCCCGGGGATCGCGCCGGAAGACGCCCGTTACGTTTTTGAACCGTTCTATCGCGGGCGCGGAGCCGATCGGGTTCGCGGCAGCGGTCTCGGATTGACAATCGTGAAAAGGATTGTCGATGAACATCGAGGCACGATCGCAGTCAGCCGCTCGCCGCGCGGCGGTGCCGCGTTCACCATCACGCTGCCGGAGCGCCGCAATGTCTGAGCCGGTGCTGACGCGGAGGATTCTGCTCGTCGAGGACGAAGAAAGCCTCGTGCTGGTGCTGACCGATCGCCTGGTCAGCGAGGGCTACGTCGTCGAATCGGCGACAGACGGCATCACGGCGCTCGATCGCGGCTCGAAGGAGCAGTTCGACCTGATCCTGCTCGATGTCGCGCTGCCGGGGAAGAACGGATTCGATGTCTGCCGCGATCTGCGCCAGCGCGGCGTCGACACGCCGGTGCTGATGCTCACCGCGCGCGGCCAGGTGGTCGATCGCGTGGTCGGACTCAAGCTCGGCGCCGACGATTACCTGACCAAACCGTTCGACATGATGGAGCTCCTCGCGCGGATCGAGGCGCTGTTCCGCCGCTCGCGGACGGGGGCGGTGCAGTCGGCCGATTCGTTCGCATTCGGCGACGTCCGTGTCGACTTCCGCCGTGCCGTCGTGACGCGGGAAGGGAAGGACGTCGAGTTGTCGGGGCTGGAGTTGCGGCTGTTGCGCTACTTCGTCGAGCACCGCGGCTCGCTGTTGTCACGCGACGAATTGCTCGACAAGGTCTGGGGCTACGGCGCGACGCTCGCCACGCGCACGGTGGACGTGCACGTGGCGCAACTGCGGCAGAAGATCGGCGCGGAGTACGTCGTGACGGTGCACGGGCTGGGGTACAAGTTCATCGGTTAGCCGGGTGAGGGCGCCCTCGCGCTACGCAGCGTCGATCACGCGCGCGCCGTCGTCGCGCACTTCGATCCGCACCTCGACATGCGCGCTCTCGAACTCGTCGAACTCGCGCTTGGGCCACTCGATCAGCTTCACGCCCGGGCCGCCGAGGATTTCGGGGATGCCGATCTCCAGCCACTCGCGGCGGTTCTCGGAGAGCCGATATCCGTCGATATGAATGATCGGCGGCGCGTTGCGTCGCGGGTACTCGTGCACGATGGCGAACGACGGCGACGCGACCTCGCGCGGATCCGCTCCGAGCTCCGACGCGATGGCGCGCGCGAGAAACGTCTTGCCTGCGCCGAGGTCGCCAACGAGATGCACCGTGGCATCGGGATCGAGCGTGCGCGCGATCTCGCGCCCTGCGGCGGCGGTCTCCTCTTCGGTCGCACAGACGAACGTTCTCATTCGCGCGAATTATGGGTCACGTAGCGCGGGTTCCCGTCATTCCGAGCGTAGTCGAGGAACCTGGGCGGGCGGATGGCACGATGATCGCGCCTCCCGCCCGCGCAGGTCCCTCGACTACGCTCGGGATGACGGCTATGTAGCGCGCAGCCTCTGAATCGCGAGCGGGACGCGCTCGGCGAGATCGGTCGCCGCGAGTCCGGTGTCACCCATCTCGTCCCTGAGGATGTCGCCCGCCAGTCCGTGCAGGTAAACGCCGCAGCACGCGGCCTCGAACGGATCGACATCGCGCGCGAGCAGCGCGCCGATGATGCCCGCGAGCACGTCGCCCATGCCGCCGCTCGCCATGCCCGGATTGCCGGTCGGATTGACGCGAACCTGTCCGTCGGGATCGGCGATCAGCGTCTGGTAGCCCTTCAGCACCGCGACGCAATTCGTGATGCGCGCGGCGTCGCGCGCGGCAGCGATGCGGTCGTCGTTGATCTCTTTCGTCGTGCGGCCGAGGAGCCGGGCGAGCTCGCCGGGATGCGGCGTGATGACGCGCGAACGGGTGTGCGGATTGAGCTCGCTCGCGCGCTCCGCGAATGCATTCAGCGCAGACGCATCGATGATCATCGGCAGCTCGATTGTCGCGATCAGCTTGCGCACGTGCTCGTAGCTCGCGTCGTCGTCGGCCAGTCCGGGTCCGATCAGCACGGCAGTTTTTCTGTCGAGAAAATCGTCGCCGGAGTGCGTCATGGACTCGATCGACCCCGCGTGCACGAGCTTCGCGGTCTCCGGATCGGTGATAACGGTGACCAGTCCCGCGCCGGTGCGGATCGCGCCGCGTGCGCACATCACGGCGGCGCCGCTGCGGCCGGGCGAGCCCGCGACCACCGCCAGGTGCCCGTACGTTCCTTTGTGCGTCGATGAGAGGCGCGGCGCGACGAGCGGCTGCAGGTCACGCGGTGTGATCAGCGCGAGCGTGACGTTCTCGTCTTCGATCGCGGCGTCTGGAATGGAAATGTCGGCGACGATCACTTCGCCGCAGTAGCTCGCCGCCGGCTCGAACACGTGACACAACTTCGGCGCCGCGAATGTGACCGTGACTTCGGCATTGATGCACGGCTCGAACGGCACCGCCGACGAGGCATTCGCACCGCTCGGCAGATCGATCGCGATGACCGGCAGCCGCAGCTCCGCGATCTCTTTGATCAATTCGGCGTACACGCCTTCCGGAGCGCGATTCAGTCCTGTGCCGAAGATCGCGTCGACGATCAGGTCCGCATCCGCCGCATGCGCGAGCGCGTCATCGACGGAGTCGCCAACGTCGTACATCGGAATGCCGAGCCGCTCGCAGATGGTGAGGTTCGTGAGCGCATCGCCGGAGTACTTCGCGCGATCTCCGGCGATCAGGATCACCGGCACCACTCCGCGATTTTCGAGATGCCGCGCGACCGCGAATCCGTCGCCGCCATTCGCCCCGGCCCCGCACACGATCGCGACGCGATCGCACTGCGGATAGTGCGCAAAGATCGCATCCACCACCGCCGTCGCCGCGTTCTCCATCAGCACGATGGAAGGGATCCCGAAGCGCTCAGTCGCGCGCCGGTCGATGTTGCGCATCTGCGCGGCGGTGAGGATTTTCATGCAGGAATCGTATCGCGAGGGCGTGGTTACAATGAGATATGGCAAACGTCGCGATTGATGAGAAGCTCCTCGAAGAGGCGTTGAAGATTGGCGGGCTGCCAACGAAGAAGGCGACCGTTACCGAGGCGCTGGAAGAGTACGTCCGGCGGCGGAAGCAAGCGCGGATCGTCGAGCTATTCGATAAGATCGATTACTACCCGCCGCTCAAGAAGTCTCGAGCCAAGCGATGAAGGTCCTGATCGACGCCACGATCTGGTCCCACGTGTTGCGCCGGAAGTTTCGCCCCGAGAACGCCACGCCGCAGATGCGAGTCATGGAGCTCGCAGCGGAAGAACGCGTTGCAATCATCGGCCCTATTCGACAAGAGGTGCTATCGGGTATTCGAGAAGTCGAGCAGTTCGAGCTGCTACGAGATCACCTGCGCGATTTCGAGGACACCGAAATCACGATCGACGATTACGAACAGGCGGCGTTGTTCTACAACCTCTGCCGTGCTCGCGGCATCCAGGGATCGCACACCGATTTTTTGATCTGCGCGATCGCCGTCCGTCACGACTATTCGATCTTCACCACCGACGGCGACTTCACCCATTACGCCAAAATCCTCCCCATCACCCTCTACTCGTAGCCCCACCCCCGCAACACCGCCCCCACCTCCCCGCCGCCTTCGAATGCGCGCAGGTCTTCGCCTTCGTCGATGTCGCGGCGCTCGGGCAGGACGGCGACGGTCGCGCTCCACGCGCGGATCTTCGCCAGCGTCGCGCTCATCACCTGGTCCGTTCCCCACGCAACGTCCATGAACACCTCGGTGTTGTACGACGCGGCGCGGCAGCCGATGAGGTAGTAGCCGCCGTCGGCGGCGGGGCCGAGGACCCATTCGCACGAATCGAGGAGCGCAAAGGCGTGATCGATCAACGCACGATCGAGCGTCGGATCGTCGACGCCGATGGCGATGATTTTTTCGGTGCGATGGAAGAAGAAGCGTTCCGAGAACGCCATCGCCAGGCGATCGCCGAGCGTGTCGCCGGTCTGCATCGCCAGCGCGCGATCGCCGAATGCGCGGTGCAGTGCATCGCCGTTCGCGGACGTCGATGGCGCCCAGAGCACTTCGATCTCGAGCCGTTCATTCGCAGTGCCGATCGAGCGCAGCGTGTCGCGCAGCATCGCTTCGTAGAGGACCAGCGCGCGCTCGTCGCCGATGTCGCGCGCCAGCCGCGTCTTCACCCGTCCCCGCTCCGGCAGGCGCGCGAACACGAGCAGGCGCTCAGGGAATGGAGACCGTGTACTTGCCATCCGCCTGCCGTTCCACGAACACCTTGTCCGCGCCGTTGTCGACGAAGTCCTGAACCACCGTGCCCACTTCTTCCTTCGGGATATCAGTGACCTGCTGTGCCACACGGACCTCCGAGGTTGAGCTCATCGATGATGCGCTGCCGAAGCGATGCGAACTCGTCGCCGTTGAGGATCAGCGGAATCGACGTGGTGATCTTCTGCGCATCGAGCCACTGCTGCAGCGACGTGCGATTCACGTCGTCCTTCACCCACGCGCGGATGATCGACGAATTCGCATCCGCGCCGAACTTCACCGACTGCGACACGTCCGATTGCGTCGGCTGCGGCGCCGGATCCACCGTCCCTTCCATCTGCTGCAGCGTCGGACGCGGCTGCCCGAGAACGCCGCCCGAACCGATCGCGCGGTCGTAGGCGATGTAGCCGATCACGATCGGACGGGAGAACGTCTGGCTCAGCGACACGCTGCGGCTCGATACCGCCGCGATCCGGATCGACCCGCCCGGCTTCGACACGTCCGCGGTGCTGCTGGTCAGCGAGTTGTTCAGCGTCGTCAGCATGTTCGAGTAGCTCGTCGCGACATCGCCCGGCGTGGCCGACGCCGGCAGCTGCGCGTTCTGCGCGACCCCCGCATCGACTCCGCCGCCGCGCGAGGCATCGTTCGTCACCGACACATTCACCTTGCCCGTGAGGTAGACGCGCGTGATCACGCGGATGTAGTGCGTGTTCGGACCGTCCGGCGCGTAACGTGCGAGCAGCGCGCGCGTCGTCGGACACGCGGCCCACGATTCCACCTGCTGATCGAGCGACAGCTGATCGACGCCGTACGTCGACGCGTCGCTGATCTCGATCGCGCCATGCGCCTCATTCGTGTTCAGCAGACTGAGTCCGATCGGCACCGCCTGCACCGGCACCGCGAGCTTCAGCGATTGCCCCTGCTGGACGCCGAACGTGTACGACGGGAACGCGGCGTGCGGCGCGGCGGCCCAGTTGTTCGTCGTCGCATTCGGCGGGAACTGCCACTGATGCGGGATGTTCCCCCACTGGTCCTGCGTCGCGTACGCGTTGGCGTACATCGCGCGATAGTTCACCGGCTGCAATCGCGTGAGCAGCATGTCGAACGGGAGAAAACCGTTCTGCGTGTACTGCTTGATCTGATTCGGGATCGATGTGTTGACGAGATAGATGTCGCCGGTCTGCACGTCTTCCGACAGCGGGTAGACGCAGAGGACCTGGCTCGCGCGCATCGTCAGGCACCAGTCTTTCGCGACATTTTCGAGCTGCTGGGTCACGGCTTTCTTCGGTGAAAAAAGCGAGCAGCCGGCAAAAAGCACAGCGAGAGCGAGCGGGATCGTGCGGCGCATTCTGTTATCTATACACCATGCGCCACATTGCCCTCGTGACGGACTTCGGCATGCGCGATCACTACGTCGCGGCGATGAAAGGGGTGATCGCCGCGCGATGCGATGCGGTCATCGACGATCTCTCGCATGACATCGCGCCGTTCGACGTCTTCGAAGCCGCGTGGTTCCTGCGTGGATGCGCGCGCTACTGGCCTGCGGGCACGGTGTTCGTCGTGGTGATCGATCCCGGCGTCGGCACGTCGCGGCGCATGCTGGCGGTCGATGACGGCGCGCGCGTGTTCGTCGCGCCGGACAACGGCGTGCTGCATTTCATCGACGGCGTCGCGCGCTCGATCGAGAACGCATCGCTCTTTCTGCGCGATGGTTCCACGACGTTCCACGGGCGCGACCGTTTCGCGCCGGCCGCCGCGGCGATCGCGAACGGCACGCCGCTCGACGAGCTCGGGCCGCGCATCGACGATCGCGTGCAGCTCGACTACACGCCGCCGAAGTACGCGAGCGATTGCGCGACCGGCTGCATCATCGACATCGATCATTTCGGCAACTGCATCACCGACATCGAGCACGCGCGCCTCGGGTTCGAGCCGCGCATGCTGCGGGCGTGCGATGCGGTGATCGCGCGCTCGTCGGCGAATTACGCCGACGCAGGGGGCGGCCCGTTCATGATCGTCGGATCGAGCGGCTGCTACGAGATCTCGGTCGCGAACGAGAGCGCGGCCGATCTCTTGCAACTCTCGCGATTCGACGTGGTGACGGTTCAATCGTGAAGCGCCTGCTCGCTGCGCTCGTCGTCGTGCTGATCGCGGCGCTCTTCGCCGTGACGTGGATTCCGGTCCGCCAATCGCGCGCGTTGTGGCTCGCCCATCACGACGGCGAGGCGATCGGCAAGGCCGAGTCGTGGTCGCGATTGCATCTGTGGCCGGCGCAGTATCACCAACTGCTCGCCGCGGCGTATCTCGAGGTGGGCAATCACAATGCGGCGAAGGAGCACCTCGCTGCGATCGGCAGTCCGTGGATCTCCGCGATCGCGAAGGACGAGGTCGCGCGGCGCTTGAAGCTCGACGACTTCATCGCGTACGACGCCGCCTCGCACGAGCGCGATACGCCGGTGGTGGTTCGTTATCGGCAGGCCATCGAGCAACGCAAACAGGCGGGGAGCTATCCGCTCGTGTTCGATCGCAACGGACAGGCGATCGCGATGTATCAGATCGCGAACAAGGACCTGGTGGCGATCAATCGCGATTTCGCCCCGCTCATGCTCACGTTCGCCGCGAATCTTCCGCGCCTCGGCACCGACGACACGCTCGACACGACGCTCGATCCGGAGATCCAGAAAGCCGCGCTGCAGGCGCTGGGCGGATTTCGCGGCGCGCTCGTGGCAATCGATCCGCGCACGAATGAGCTGCTGGCCGTGGCGAGCACCGCGGCCGATTCCAATCTCGCATTCGACCGGCAGTACGAGCCCGGCTCGATCGTCAAGGTGTTGACCGGTTTGAATGCACTCGAATCGGGCGTCGACGTCCGCTCGATGTTTCCGTACGACTGCAAAGGCGATCTCATGATCGACGGCCGCCACTTCGGCGACTGGATCGGATCGGGACACGGCGTGCTGCCGGCGATCGATGACGCGCTGGCGCAGTCGTGCAACATCGCCTTCGCCGACATCGGACTGCGCGTCGGTGCCGATCGTCTGCACCGCTTCATGTCCGCTGCCGGCTTCGACCAGCAGGCCGACCTCGGCGCATTTCAGGTGCCCCTCGGGAAGAGCGTCGGCCAGACGTTCAATCGATACGAGACCGCCCTTTACTCGATCGGACTCGCACACGAATCGGTCAATGCGCTGCACGTGGCGATGATCGGCTCGATGATGGCGAATCGCGGCGTGATGACCGCGCCGCAACTGCTGCGCGCGCGCCGCTCGATCATCGGCGAGATGAAATCGCGGCCGGCGGCGCCGGAGAAAACGAAGCTCGCGTCGCCCGAGCACGCCGAGGTGATGGTGCAGGCGATGGTGGCGGTGGCGACGAATCCCAAAGGGACGGGACGCCGCGCGGCGGTCGAAGGTTTGCCGATGGCGATGAAGACCGGCACCGCGGGCAGTCGCGCGGACGGCGGGCTCGAGGCGGTGATCGTCGCATTCGCGCCGGTCGATCATCCGCGCATCGCATTCGGGATCATCGCCGAGGACGCCGGCCCGGCTGAGTTCGCCGGCGCCAAGATCGCTCACGATTTCATCGCCGCCTGGCGCCACTAACCGCATCTCGTTCCCGAAAAGCCGAGAGCTTGAGCGCAGAACGCAGAACGCAGAGTAAGAAATGAGAACGGACGACGCGGCGTGGCACTTGCTTGCACGCTAAGCAGAGACGCAGGAGAGAGAGGTCGCTTCGAACGGGAGGCGGGCGGATGGAAACCCTTTTCCAGCAGTTCGAACGGCCGATGACGGATGGGGCCGGCGACAGCTTTTTCGTGTTCGTACAGGGGCGGAGCCGGCCGCATGACACCTGGGAAGCGTGGCTCGTGTTCGAGCGGCAACGCGATTCGCGGCGGTTCTCGACGCCGGTCGAAACGACGCAGCCGGATGCGAACGCGATTTTGTACTGGGCCAGCGGCCTGACCGGGACGTATCTGCAGGGCGCGCTCGAGCGCGCGCTGTCGGTGAGCATCGCGCCGCGATCGATGGCCGAGGCGCCGCCGCTCGTCGGATACGGAGTCGATGCCGTGGAACATTCGCGGCGCCTCACATTGATCGAGCGTCACATCCTCGCGCTGTTTCAGAACATCCGGTTGACGCGATTGCTCACGGCGCGCGTGCTCGATCAGCTGCCGTACGCGCATGCGGACATCGTCCGGGCCATCGAGGATCTCGAGAAGCGGAAGCTGGTCGTTCGCAGGACAGAAAATGGTAACGATTGGGTCTGTTTGAGCCAGGAAGGGGTGCGCGTGACCGGGCTCACCGACACTCGGCGTCATGACGACCGACTATCTTCTTTATAATTTCGCGGTGCCTTCAAAAGACCGCGATCGCCGTAGAGCCGAGCGTTTTCCTACTGCATCCATTCCGGTGCAGCTGTCGGACATCAACGGCGAATTGATCGACCTCAGTCTGAGCGGTGCGGCGGTCGTTCATCGCTCGCCCGTTCGTCCAGGCACACCATGCACGCTGATCTTCCCCAGTCACGGCGGTTTTTACATCCCCTGCCAGGTCCTGCGATCGGTGGTGCAGGTGCGGCGCGGCGAGAAGGGATCGGAGTACGTTTTCCGCTCCGCGATTCAGTTCTCGCCGATTCCGGCGGAGCAGGAGCCGTCGCTGCATGAGTTTCTCAACCTCCAGATCGAGAAGCTCCGCGAAAAGCAGCGCCAAGCAGCCGCCGGGTGAGTGTCATTCCGAGCCGCGCAAACGGTCGAGGAATCCTCTGCCGAAGCGCGACGACCGCTCAGTCGGGAGGGCATCCCTCGACTTTGCTCGGGATGACACTCGGGCAGTCTGGTTGCTCATTCGTCTCGGCATGCTCGCGGGAGTCGCTCTCTCGCTGAAGCTCTGGTTCCCGTTCGACCGCCTCTATCCATCCGCACCCGTCGCGACCTGGCTCGGCCTCGGTCCGGTTTGGATCGATGTGCTGCTCTCGATCGCGATGGTCGCCGCTCTCGTCGCCGGCTGGTGGAGAGTCGCACTCGCTGCGCTCGCACTGCTCGTGCTGCGCGATCAATCGCGATTGCAACCGTGGGCGTGGGAGTACGCACTGCTGACCGTCGCGCTGATGCTCCCCTCGGCCGGTTTGAGGACCTGCCGCGCAGTGATCGTCGCGCTCTATCTCTGGAGCGGCATTCAGAAACTGAATATGACCTTCGCCACGCGCACGTGGTTCGAAGTGAGCGGCGGCTATCTCCCGCACTTCGCCTGGATCGCCATCCCCCTCGGCGAAATCGCGATCGGCATCGCGCTGATGTTCGAGCGCACGCGCCGCGCCGCGGTAATCGCAGCGATCGCACTGCACGGATCGATCATCGCCATGCTGATCGCATCGCACGAGAACAGCGTGGTGTGGCCGTGGAACATCGCGATGGCGCTGCTGGTGTTCGTGATGTTCCGCGTGCTCGTTGCCCCTCGCCCTGCTGGCGGGGAGAGGGTGCCGAAGGCAGGTGAGGGGCTTTTGCATTGGGCACTGGTCACCATCGCCGCCGTGCTTCCGATGCTCAGCTTCTTCGGTTTGTGGGATCCATACCTCTCCGGCGCGCTCTACTCCGGCAACACGGAACAGGCGGTAGTGATCGTCGCGCCCGATGTCGTCTCGCACCTGCCGCAGGTCATCGCGCGCAACACCTGGCAGGAGTCCGCGCCACGCTTCATCGATCTCAACCGCTGGTCCTACGACGAGCTGAACGTCCCCGCCTATCCGGCCGAGCGCGTGTTCAAACAGGTAGCGACGCAGGTCTGCGCGCACTACGTCGACAGCGGCGCGCTCCGCATCCTCGGCCGCCCCGACGCGCTGAATGGCGCGCGCACGACGATCACGATTCCGTGCGAGGCGTTGAATAAAGGAACCGGCCGTCTCGCGTCCGCCGCGCATTTTTGGACCGATTCTGCGCGCCCATGAACTTCAGCCGCTCTCCTGAAGGAGCCTTGGGCAAGCAACGCCGCCGGCCGTGCCGGCTAGCGTACGAACCGGGCCGGCTCGCGGCGCCAGCGTTGGGCGATCGGCATCTGGCGTCCGCTGCCGAAGGCCTTTGACGACACGCGGATCGTCGGCGCGGCTTGGCGGCGCTTGAACTCGTTCGTGTCGACGAGCCGCAGAATGCGCGCCACGAGCTCGCGATCGAAACCGCGTGCGGCGATCTCGTCCACCTCCCGCCATTCCTCGATGTACAGCTTGAGGATCTCGTCCAGCACGTCGTACGGCGGCAGCGAATCCTGATCGGTCTGATTCGGACGCAGCTCGGCCGAGGGCGGCTTGGTGATCGACGATTCCGGAATCACTTCGCGCTCGCGATTGATCCAGCGCGCCACGCGATAGACCATCGTCTTGTACACGTCGCCGAGGAGCGCGAGGCCGCCGCACATGTCGCCGTAAAGCGTGCAGTAGCCGACCGCGAGCTCCGACTTGTTGCCGGTCGACAGCACCATCGCGCCGGTGCGATTCGACCACGCCATCAGGATGTTGCCGCGGATGCGCGCCTGCACGTTCTCGTTCGTGGTGTCGAACTTCTTCTCGCCGAACAGCTCGTCGAACGCCGCTTCGTACGGCGCGTAGATCGGCTCGATCGGCGTGATGTGAAACGCGATGCCGAGGTTTTGCGCGAGTGCGCGCGCGTCGTCGATCGAGCCCTGCGACGAGAACTTCGACGGCATCGCGATGCCGGTGACGTGCTCCGCGCCGAGGGCATCAACCGCGATCGCCGCGGTGACGGCAGAGTCGATGCCGCCGGAGAGTCCGATCACAAGGTCTTTGAATCCGCACTTGCGGATGTAGTCGCGCAGCCCGAGGGTGAGACCGCGCGCGATCTCCTCGTCGTCGGGGATGGAGGCGATCGATTCGCACGGCGCGCCGTGCAGCTCGACCAGCGCGAAGTCTTCGCTGAAGTTCTTCGCGCAGAAGATCGTGCGGCCTTCGTTATCGATCACGATCGACGAGCCGTCGAACAGCAGCTCGTCGTTGCCGCCGACCTGGTTCACGTAGACCAGCGGCGTGCGGTAGCGCTGCGCGATGCGCGAGAAGATCTCGTAGCGCGCCTTGCGCTTGCCCGCGTTGAACGGCGAGGCGGAGATGTTGAGGAACACTTCCGCGCCCTGCCGCGCGAGCTGATCGACCGGGTTTTCGCAGTAGAGCTTCGTGCCGAGGAGCTCGTCGTCGAACCAGAAGTCCTCGCAGATCGAGATGCCGGCGCGCATGCCGGCGAGCTCGATCACGCGCTCCGACTTCGCCGGCTCGAAGTAGCGCAGCTCGTCGAATACGTCGTATGTCGGGAGCAGCATCTTGTGCTGCTCGAAGAGCACGCGGCCATCCTGCGCGACCACTGCCGTGTTGTGCAGCGGCTTGCCGCACCAGTACGTGTTGCGCGTGATGCAGCCGAAGATCAGCGGGACTTTGCCGGTCATCGATGCGAGTGCGTCGCGTGTGTCGAGCGCGGCGCGGACGAACACTTCGCGATCGAGCAGGTCGCGCGGCGGGTAGCCGGTGACGGCGAGCTCCGGGACCATCACTATGTCGGCGCCCGCTTTGACGCCGTCGTCGTACGCGCGGCGGATCAGCTCAGCGTTCGCGGCGAGCGCGCCGACGGTGGGATTGATCTGGCCGATGAAGATCTTCATCGACAGCGAATGTTCTCACGAGCGCGCCGGACAACGTAGGATTCAGTCATGGCAGACGAGACGATCGAAGTGGAACGCGTTCAGACCGGCGTGCGGATGGAGAAGCGCCTCCTCAAGGTGCTCAAAGGCCTCGCCGAATTTCACGACATCTCCCTCGGCGATCTGCTGGAGGGAATCGTCCTCCACGCGTTCGACGGCAAGACGCCGTTCAGCGAGACGAGCCTGGAGAAGATCCGCAGCCTCAAGAAGATCTACGGGCTCGAGCTCGACAGCCGGGCCAGTCACAAGCTGCGGGAGACGAAGCGGACGCGTTGATCTTACCTTTGTACCGTGGTACATTATTACCATGGTCGCAGAGGAAAATTTCATCGAGACGTTCGAGGCCTGCGCGGTCGCGAGCACCGACTTCCATCACGCCGATCACATCCGCCTCGCGTGGCTCTACCTCGGCGAATGTCCGCTGCTGACGGCAATCGAGCGCTTCACCACGGCGATCAAGCGCTTCGCCGCGCACAACGGCGTCCCCGGCCTCTATCACGAGACGATCACCTGGGCGTACCTGCTGCTGATCCACGAGCGGATGAACGGCGAGGAGTCGTTCGAGGAGTTCCGCGCCGCGAATCCGGAGCTGTTCCGCTGGAAGCCGTCGGTGCTCGACGGCTACTACAAAGCGGAGACGCTGGCGTCGGAGCGCGCGCGGCGCGTGTTCGTGATGCCGGATCGCGCGACCTGCTAGCATCGGCGCATGTTCGCCAAAACGCCCGAGCCGCCGTACTACGCGGTGATCTTCACGTCGCACAAGCACGCCCACGAAGGCTACGACGAGACCTCGGACCGCATGCTCGCGCTCGCGCAGACGCAGGACGGCTTCCTCGGCATCGAGAGCGTGCGCGGCGAAGACGGCGTCGGCATCACCGTCAGCTACTGGCGCGATCTCGAATCGATCGCCCGCTGGAAAGCGCACGGCGAACATCGCGTGGCGCAGCAGCGCGGACGCAGCGACTGGTACTCGGCCTACGTGACGCGCGTGTGCAAGGTGGAGCGCACGTACGACTTTCAGGCATGAACCTCGAAATCGATCCGCGCTTTCAACCGATCGTCGACGCGGCGGCAAGATCTTCGCGATGTTTGCGCGCGGCGAGCTCGTGGTGAAGCTGCCGAAGGCGCGCGTCGACGAGTTGGTCGATGCGGGCGCGGGGCGGCGCTTCGATCCGGGCCATGGACGGGTGATGAAGGAGTGGATCGTCGTCGCGCCGGGCAAAGCGGACTGGCTCGCGCTCGCGAACGAGGCGTTCGCGTACCTGGGGAGCGCGGACGTCTCGTCCGCAGCCGGCGGGCGTCGCGCCCGGCGGCCACCGCGCTGAGTCGCCGGCCGGGACGGCCAGCGACTGCGGGCAGGGATGCCCGCGCTCCGTTCAGCCGGCCGCGTGCTCCGCGAGCCGCTGCCGCAGGTAGCGCAGCGACGCGCCGGTCACGTGCACATCGAACGGGAGCACGTCACCCGGCAGACCTTCCGTCCCGTGCTCCGCTTCGAATCGCCGTGAGACGTACGTCCGCCGCACGCCCTTCAATCGATGCAGTGACTTCGCATCGGCGGCGACGTACGTGTAGTCACGCAGTCCAGCGGCTTGCAGCGCTTGCAGCATGTGATCCGTGCCCACCAGACCGATCTTCGTCTTCGCTGGAAGGCTGAAGATGCTCGCGATCACTCCGTTGTAATCGGGCTCGAGCGTCATGCCTACGACATTGGGATGCAGGCCGGCGAGCTCCTGCAGATGCGGCAGCGTCGTCACGAGCACGTCGTAGTCATCGAAGAATGCGCGCTTCTTCTTGCGTAGCGCGTCGATGAGAACCAGGTCGGGCGCGCCGCCGATCGCCGCCGCGATCTCGCCGCCGAACTGCTTCAGCTCCGTCTCGTTGCATTCGGCGAAGAGGACGCGCACTTTGCGGCGGCGGCGAAACATCTTCGCGCGCGTGTAGGTCATCCGCGCGAACTCGCCCGCGGAGATGCCGCCCATGATCGCCCGCGCCAGCGCTTCGTCGACCATCTCGCGCACCAGTTGCGCGCTCGTTCCGTCGACACGCGGCGGGCGCTGTTTGACGAACGTGCCGCGCCCCTGTTCGGAGCTGATATAGCCGTCGCGCTCGAGCTCCGTGTAGACGTTGCGGACGGTGTTGTAGTTGATCCCGAGCTCCGCGGCGAGGTCGCGCACGGTGGGCAGGCGGCTGCCCGGCGCAAGCGTTCCGTCTTCGATCTGATGCCGCAACTGTTCGCCGACCTGCAAGTGAATCGAGAGCGGTTCGGTCCTCGACAGCGCGACTTTCAGCATCGATCGCGATGATACAGCACGGTTCACGAGCGGTCGTTTTTCGCCTCGCGTTCGCCGTATTCGCGGCACGAGCGGTCGGCGCTATGAGACGCCATGAATGCGTTCACTGGTTCAATATCGGAGTGATTGCAAGCGGCGTTCGAGATGACGGCGCTCGCTCTCGTTCGTCGCGAGCGACAGTGCGCGCTCGTAGCTTTCAGCGGCGGCGCGAGTGTTGCCGAGGCGGCGAAGGAGCTCGGCGCGGGCAGCGTGAAAGAGATGGAAATCGGACAGGTCGAGGGCGTCGATCAGATCGAGTCCGCGCTGCGGTCCGACGGCCATCGCGATCGCCACGGCGCGATTGAGCGAGACGACCGGCGACGGATGCAGTCGCTCCAGCACATCGTACAAGTGCGCGATCTGCGGCCAGTCCGTCGTCTCTTCGCAATGCAGGGCGGCGATCGCGGCCTGCACGGCGAACGGTCCTGGTCCGCCGCGCAATGCTTCTTCGACCATCGGCAATGCTTCCTCGATCTGCGCGCGATTCCAGAGCGAGCGATCCTGTTCCTCGAGCACGATCAGCTCGCCCGCGTCGCTGAAGCGCGCATCGCGCCGCGAATCGTGCAGGAGCATCAGCGCGATCAGTCCCGTCACCTCGGCGGACGCTTGCAATGCGCGCAGGGTGCGCGCGAGGCGGATCGCTTCGTTGCAGAGCTCCGCGCGGATCAGCGGCTCGCCGCGCGTCGCCGCGTAGCCTTCATTGAAGACGAGATAGATGACCGTCAGCACCGCATCGAGGCGCTCCGGCATGTCACCCACCGACGGCACGACGTACGGAATGCCGGCGTCGCGGATCTTCCGCTTCGCGCGCACGAGCCGCTGTGCCATCGTCGGCTCGGGGACGAGAAACGCGCGCGCGATCTCGTCGGTCTCGAGTCCGCAGAGCGTGCGCAGCGTCAGCGCGACCTGCGCGTCGAGCGCGAGCGCGGGATGGCAGCAAGTGAAGATCAGGCGCAGGCGATCGTCGGGGATCTGATCGAAATCGACGTCCGGCTCTTCGCTGACCTGGATCGGCAATGCGGCGAGCTTCTCCGCGAGATTGGCCTGGCGTCGCAGTCGATCGAGCGCTTTGTGCCGCGCGGTCTGGATGATCCAGGCGCGGGTGTGCTCGGGGACGCCGCTCTCGCTCCACTGCTGCGCCGCCGCCGCGAACGCCTCCTGCGCCGCTTCCTCCGCGACATCGAAGTCGTTGAACATGCCGATGAGCGTGGCGACGATGCGGCCCCAGTCGGAGCGATACACCGTGTCGACGGCTGTGGCGGCGTCGGTCATTTCGGGCATCCTCGTCATCCCGAGCGTAGTCGAGGGACCCGGGGGGATGGGTGGCACGCTCATCGCGCCGCCCCGTCCCCCAGGTCCCTCGACTACGCTCGGGATGACGACGTAAGAAAAAATTTTCGCGGCGTGTCGATTTCACGTCGCGCCGTTCGATTCACTGTCGGAGGACAACATCATGAAATATCTGCTTCTCATCTACGACGATCCGAAGGTCTGGGCAAGCTTCACGGAAGAAGAGGTCGGAAAGTACATGGGCGAGTACCGCGCGCTGTCGCAGGCGATCAGCGAGAGCGGCCAGATGCTGAGCGGCGCGCAGCTGCAGCCGGTGTCGACCGCGACCTCGGTGCAGGTTCGCGAAGGCAAGCGGCTCGTGCATGACGGGCCGTTCGCGGAGACGCGCGAAGTGCTCGGTGGCTTCTACCTGGTCGAGGCGAAAGATCTCGACGAGGCGATCGGCATCGCGGCGCGGATTCCGTCCGCGAAGGTGGGCACGATCGAGGTGCGCCCGCTCGTCGAGCGCGGCTGAAAAAACAACGGGAGGCGGCCTCGCGCGCGGCGCCTCCCGTTGCGGTGTGACCCTGCGGCTTCAGCGGGCGTCGGATGCGGGCGCCCGGCGAACCTCGAGCTCGAGTGTGCCGTCCGTCTGCCCTTCATGGCCTCCACGGAGCGTCATCTTCCGATGAGTCACGCCACTGTCGTCGGTGTGGGAGAGCTTCTGGAAAAACACGACATCGCGTCCGCCATCCGCACCCGGCGGAGGCGGCACCGCGGTCTCGAAAAATTCGGCCGGATGGTTGACCACCGTCACGCCCTTCTCGTCGAAGTCGAGACTCAACCCGAGGGACGAAAGGGACTCCATCAACACCATGTGCGCGGGGACACGATCCGCATTGAGATCGATGCGCGCCTGCTGCTTCGCATCATCGAGCGCGTCCTTCGCGACGTTGATCGTCACGCCGGTCGCGCGCTGGATCGTGTCGAGCACTTCGGTCAGCGGGACATCGCGCAGCGTGAGGCTGACGTTCTGATCGAGCTGCTGCATGACGGCCGCGGCGGCGGGCGAGAGCGGATGCCGCTCGAGCATCAGCGGCGGATGCTCGCCGGCGCGGGCATCGGTGAGTGCGGCGAGGCCGAACGCCAGCACCAGTGCCGCCGGCCACGCTCCGCGGCGTGAATGACTACGGAAATTCGCGATCATGACAATTCTCCTTTTCAACTGATGTTTGCTGCTCGTCATCGCGACGAGCGCGGGAGCGGGACCAAGGGCCGGCGTCCGCTCCAGCAGCTCGATCACGGTCTCGGCGTATCCCGAGCGTTCGCTCCGGGTCAGTTGCTCGAGCGCAAGGGCATCACACGCGAGCTCCCGCTCCTCGGCGATTCGGGACACGGCGAACCAGACCAGCGGGTTGAACCAGTGCACCACCTGCAATGACGCATTGAACCAGTTCACCAGCACATCGAGACGACGGAGGTGTGCGACTTCGTGAAGAAACACGTACCGCAGCTGTCCGGCGCTGAACGGCGCGTCGCGCGGCAGAAGCAGCGTGGGATGGATGATGCCGAGAAGCGACGGCGTGGAGACGGCGTCGCTGGTGGCGAGCGCGATGGGACGGCGGACGCCGAGGACTTCGCGGGCGGAGTCGAGGGCATCGAGGAAGGATGGATCGGTGATCGGTGCGGGTGATCCGCGACGCAGACGGCGGCGCATGCGAACGATACGAATGGCTTCGCGGACGAGGCACAGCAACGCGCCTGCGGCCCAGATGCCGAACAGCGCGGACGGCACGCGGGTGCGCGTCATGCGCGGCAGCGCGAGCGTTTGCGTGTGCACGCGCTCGATGGCGGCGGCCGGTGCGGGTGCTGCGAACGTCACCGGCTCCGTGTCGCGTTGCGTGAGGTTGAAGATGCTGAACGGCGACGACATCGAGAACGGCAGCGCGAAGCGGATCAGCGCGATCAGCAGCAACGCGTGGCGCCACTTCGGCGGAATGCGATCGCGTCCGATCGTGACGACGCAGAGCGCGATCGCGGCAAGCAGCGAGCCTTTCCAGACTGCATCGAGGAAGAGACTCATTTCTCACCACTCTTCTCGTCGAGGATGCGGCGCAGCTCCGCGATCTCTTCCTTGGTGAGCCGCGCGCGCCGGACGAAGTGCAGGATCATCGGCGCCTCGCCGCCGCCGAACACGCGATCGACGAAGCTGTCCGCCTCCTGCCGCACGTAGCGGCTGCGCGGAATGACCGGCGAGTAGAGGTAGCGGTTCGCCTGCGGCTGCGTCTTGAGCACGCCCTTTTTGACCAGGCGGCTGAGCAGCGTCTTCAGCGTGTTCGCCGACCAGTTCATCCGCTCGCACAGCGCGTCTGCGAGCTCGCCCGCCGTCCGCGGCGACTGCTCCCAGAGCACGTCCATCACTTCCCATTCGGCATCGGAGATCGCCGGCGTCTTCGCCATCGTGCTGCCTCCCCTCGGAGCGCGGGCGTCCCGCCCGCAGTCATCGAGCGTCCCGCTCGGTGACCGTGACTACATCTGTAGTCAATATCGACTACGAATGTAGTCATGTCAAGGTTACGCCGCCCCCGTCACGATTTGGTGACCGCCGCCGCCGACGTCGTCGTGATAGGAACGTGGTTTCGAAGACGGAGCCGCTCTCGCCGCGGCTGCAGCTCGGCGAGCAGCTGCGAAATCAGATCGAGGACGGCACGCTCGCGTCGGGGGAGCGACTGCCGAACGTGCGCGAGCTCGCGGCCGACCTGCACATCAACTACAACACTGTCCGCAACGTCTACGCGGAGCTGGAGAAGCAGGGCTACCTCGAGGTCACGCAGGGGCGCGGCACGTTCGTCGCGCGCAAGCCGCCGCGCAGCCGCGACCACGCCGTAACGATCATCCGCGAGCTGGTCGACGACGCACTCGCGCGCGCGGTGAGCGCCGGCGTCTCCGCGGCGGAGTTCGCGCGCATGACCTACACGCGTGCGAAGCTGTTCCGTGCGAAGCGCCGCAAGACGCGCGCGCTCTTCGTCGAATGCAACGACGCCGATCTCCGCGACCTCGGCGACGAGATCCGCGACGCGATCGGCGTCGATCCGGTCCGCGCGACGATCGACTCACTGCAGAAAAAGCACCGCGCGTACTTCGATGACTTCGACCTCATCACCACCACCTTCTCGCATCTCGCCGAGGTGCAGAAGATGGCGGGCGCGACGCGGAGAGTGGTTGGGGTGATGGTCGAAGCGGCGTATCGCGAAGTGATCGCCGATGTCGCGGACCTGCCGGCGGATGCGACGATCGGACTGGTCTGCTTCCGGGAAAGCGGCGCGGAAGCGATGCGCCGGACGCTCGCAGGCGCGGGCCTGGAGCGCAAATTCATCGTCGGCTC
>DATEZA010000155.1:0-43172 GCA_035255945.1 Thermoanaerobaculia bacterium | reverse complement strand
GGGAACGTGCGACCGGGCCAGAGGCCCGATCGCTGCGGACGAGACGTCCGCGCTCCGCTATGCCTCGATGAGGCGGGGAGTGAGCAGGTGGCGCGCCATGAAGCGCCACATCAGGCCCATGGCGTTGTGCAGGTGCAGGGCATGTCGCATCGCGGCGGGAAGCGAACGAGGTGAATGAGGTGGTGCGGCGGGTGGCGGATGCGTTCACGCTATTCGGCGAGCGGACGGTCGCCGCGCCGTGGATTGAGGCGGTTTACGTCCGGAGCGCGGGCGTCCCGCCCGCAGTCGGCGGCCGTCCCGGCCGCTGACGAGAACGGGCGACCGGGCGAGACGCCCGATCGCTGCGGACGAGACGTCCGCGCTCCGCTATGCCTCGATGAGGCGAGGAGTGAGCAGGTGGCGCGCCATGAAGCGCCACATCAGGCCCATGGCGTTGTGCAGGTGCAGGGTGATGAACAACAGCAGGATGCCGGCGAGGGTGAAGAGCCAGCCGCCGGTCGGGTCCTGGATCGAGTAGAGGCCGAAGTCGACTTCACCGCGATAGTCCGCGAACGGCGCGACGATGAATGCGGCGGAGAACGCGAATGCGCAGACCGAGGCCACCCAGCACGCGAGGCCGACCGGGAACTTGAGGAGGAGGAACGCCGCGCCTTTCCACGTCGACGCATCCTTCACGATGCCGCGCAGCCACTTCCAGAACGTCGGCGCGTCGCTCTTCGTGGTCTGCACCGGCTCGCCGAGCATCCAGCGCGAGAGGATGCGCTCGAACTGGCCGAGGGCCCAGACCAGCATGATGAACAACGCCATCAGCAGCAGTCCGATCCAGAGCAGCGAGAGGCCGAGCGACAGCGCGGAGCCGGTCACGAGAAAGACGAAGTACGCGAGGCCGAGCGGAAACGCGAGCCACACGTACGCGACGTTCAGGTAGGTCCGGCCGCGAGCGGCGACGTTGAAGAATCTGCGGATGGCGTTCATGAGTGACTCCTGCCTCGGTGTACGAGATCAGGGAGCTCATGTTTCAGAACCGGCCGCGGTGTCACTTCTTCAGCAGCGTCACTCCCCCGCGCGATGACAGTTTCGTATCCAGGTACTCGCGCGCGGCGGGCGCCTCCTTTAAATACGCGTCCCAGAACGCGGCGGCGGCGATCTTGATCGTGTCGAACGTGCCGCGCTGCTGTATGAAACGGTTGTCGCCGCGGGAGCGCGGCTGCATCGTGCCGGGGTTGCGTTGTGCGTTGATCTGGTCCTGCCGGTCGAGATACGACTCGTCCGATGTCGGCAGCGTGAAGCCGCCGAGAAATGCGAGGTGGCCGGCGCCGGCGATCGAGACGAAGTACTTGTCGCCGGTCGCGGGCGAATCGTCGAACGCGGTCCGCCGCCATTCCGGCGTTTCATTTTCGAGCGCGCCGCGATCCTCGCTGCCGGTCATGTACATCGCCGGGATCTTCACGTTGCGGAACGACTCCGCGGTCAATCCGCGCGTCGCGCTCACACCTTGCGGCGACATCGCCACGATCGCCTTCACGCGCGGATCGCGCAGCTGCAGCGGCTTGCCGTCGACGACCGGCTCGACACCGCCGAGCAGCATCGCGACGAACGCACCGTACGAGTGTCCCCCCACCGCGATCCGATTGCGGTCGAGCTTCCCTTTCAGTTCGGGATAGCGCTCTTCGAGTTGATTGAACGAGTCGAGGATGAAGGTCACGTCGCGCGCGCGGTCGCGCCATTCATTGACGTTCTGCGATTCCCAGATCGCCTCGCCGACCGTCTTTCCCTCGCGGCGCTGCTCGCGCATGAGCTCGCGCAACTTGCCTGTATCCGCATGCGCCGGCTTGATGCAGACGTAGCCGTGACCTGCCCAGTATTCGGTCAGTCCGACGTAGTTCTTGTTCGACGCGCCGAAGCCGTGCGAGAAGACGATGACCGGGAACGGTCCCTCGCCGCGCGACGGATATTCGACGACGATGTCGATGTCTTTGTTGCGCTGCGCATCGTGCAGCACGCCGACGGGAATCGAGCCGACCGGATAGTCGCCTCCTTCGGATTGATAGCGGCCCGGCGTGTCTTTCGGCAGAGGCTGCGGCTTCTTCTGCTGGTCGCGTGTGTCCGCACAGCCGGCAATCAGGATCGAAGCAACGATGGCGAGGAGGGATTTCATGGCTTACTCCATTACGGCCGCGGCAGCGTTCCGCTGAACCGCGGGTGCCCACTGCGTCGCGAGCACGCTCGCAAGCACGAGCACGCCGCCTGCCACCGCCGCGAGACTGACGGGCTCGTGCAGAAGCACGATCGCCGTGGCGAAGGTGATGAGCGGCTCGAGATAGAGCAGCGATGCGACGCGCGACACTTCGACCTTTTCCAGCGCGCCGTACCAGAAGAGATAGCCGAGGCCGGAACAGCCGATGCCGAGGAAGAGGATGGCGGTCCAGCCCGCCGGCGTGACGTGCGGCAGTTCGCGCCAGCCCTGCTTCGCGATGAAGAACGGGACGAGCATCGTGCCGCCGAAGACCATCGCGCCCACCGTGGCGAGCTCCGGTCCGATGCGGCGGATGGTCTTGTGTCCCATCGTCGAATAGACCGCCCAGTTGATCGTGCTGACCAGGATCAGGAGATCGCCGCGCGTCGACGGCAGCGCCAGGATGTTCGAGCTGAAATCGCCGCGCGTGATGACCAGCAGCGCGCCGGCGAAACCGCCGAGGAGTCCGATGATTTTCAGTGCGCTGAAGCGCTCCCGGAGGACGATCGCGGCGAGGATCGCGGACCAGATCGGCGAGATGCCGATCAGCCAGCCGGTGTGCACCGCGGTGGTCATCGTCAGCGCGTACGACTGCAGCATCTGATGAAAGAAGATGCCGACGAAGCCCATCAGCGCGAGCGGCGGCCACGCGTCGCGCGGCGGGAACTTGCGCACGATAAAGAGCAGAAGCACGGCGCCGATCGCGAAGCGGACGGTGATGACGGTGACGGGCGAGACTTCGCGGAGCGCGGCTTTCGTCGCGACGAACGACATGCCCCAGAAGATGACGGCGATGAGGGCACCGAGGCGGGGACGCATGGTAGTCAACATTATCCTGCGCGCCTCAACAACGTCGTATAACGAGCACCATGCAATCGAAGCGTGACCTGTGGCTCCTCAGCGGCGCCACCCTGCTGATCCACCTCACCTGCCTCACGCAGTACGGCTGGTTTCGCGACGAGCTCTATTACGTCGCGTGCAGTCATCACCTGGATTGGGGCTACGTCGATCAGCCGCCGATGATCGCGCTCGTCGCGTGGATCGCGCGGCATCTGTTCGGCGAGACGTTGTGGGGCATCCGGCTGGTCTCTGCCGTTGCCGGTGCGTGCATCGTCTTTCTCACCGGAATGCTCGCGCGACGAATGGGTGCAAACCGTTTCGCGCAGAACATCGCCGCACTCTGCTCGATGATCGCGCCGATGTATCTCGCGGCGGGACACTTCCTGTCGATGAACGTGTTCGAGCCGCTGGTCTGGATGTCGATGGCGTACATCGCGATCGCAATTTTCGACGGCGGCGATGAACGGCTCTGGCTCCTCTTCGGCGTGCTCGCGGGACTGGGACTGGAGAACAAGCACTCGACGCTTTTCTTCGGATCGTCATTCGTCATCGCGATGCTGCTCACGCCGCAGCGAAAACACTTCGCGCGAAAGTGGATCTGGCTGGGCGGCGTGCTCGCGGCGCTGATCTTTCTGCCGAACGTTCTCTGGGAAGTGCAGCATCACTTCGCGACATACGAGTTGCTGAGCAACATCGCGCACGGTCACAAGAACGCGGAGGTCACGCCGCTCTCGTTCTTCCTCGGACAGCTCCTGCTGATGCATCCGCTGACACTGCCGATCTGGATCCTCGGCATTATCTGGCTCATCCGCCGGCCGAACTACCGCGTCCTCGGACTCACGTTCGTCATCCTCTTTATCGAGTTCGTGGTGATGAAGGGGAAGATCTACTACCTCGCGCCCGCGTATCCGATGCTGTTCGCCGCCGGCGCAATCAGTGTAGGACAAGCTCTCAGCTTGTCCGGGTGGTCCCGGTTGTCCCGGTGGGGGCGACAAGCTGAGAGCTTGTCGTACACCATCCTCGTGATGGGAGGTGCGCTGCTGGCACCGTACGTCATCCCGATCCTGCCGGTGGAGACGTTCATTCGCTATGAGCAGGCGCTGCACGTAGAGCCGCCGAAGACCGAGAACCACGCGATGGGACCGCTGCCGCAGCAGTACGCAGACATGTTCGGCTGGCCGGAGATGGTCGCAGCGGTAGCGCGCGCGTACGACATGCTCACCCCCGCGGAGAAAGCGAAGTGCGCGATCTTCGCGCAGAACTACGGTCAGGCCGGAGCGATCGATCACTTCGGGCCGCAGTACGGATTGCCGCACGCGATCAGCGGTCATCAGAGCTACTTCCTCTGGGGCCCGCAGGGCGCAACCGGCGAGGTGCTGATCGTGCTCGACGACAATCAGGAGACGCTCGAGGAACTGTTCAACGACGTGCGTCCCGCGGGCGACGTCACGCATCCGCTCAACATGCCGTACGAGCACTGGACGATTCACATCTGCCGCGGTCCGAAGCAGTCGATGGCGGAGCTCTGGCCGAAAGTGAAGAAGTGGATGTGACGGCCGTCATCGCCGCGTGGCGTGCTGCCGTCCCGGCTTCACGAACGACACGTAGTCATTGATGAAGTTCGTGAACTGACTCAGGAAGAAGTGTGTGGTGTGGAAGAGCGCGATCGTGTCGCCGGGGACGTCGACCGGCACGGGATCGTGCGGATCGAGCGTCAGCGGGTAATGCCGGCTTTCGAGATCGGGTAGAACACCGAACGGCTCGGCGCCGATCCACACGCCCGACATCACGTTTCCTTCCCAGGCGGCGAAGAAGATCGAGCCGGACGAGATGAGCTGGAGGGCTCCGGCAGAAGCCGTCGCCACGACGTGCGGCTCGCGTTCGTCGAGCCTGCGTGCGTAGATCGCATCGCTGGTGAGCCACGCCGCGAGGAACGTGCGGCCGTTCCAGGCGATGCGGCCCTGGTACGCATCCGAGCTCGCCAGCTCCTGCGCGGCGCCGCCGAGGATTTGGGCCTGGAGTCGGTTGCCGCGGGAGGAGACGATCGCCACTTGCGATCCGCCCACTGCGGCGCCGGTGACCTGCTCTTCATCGCCGATCACGAACGGCGTGCGCGCCACGCCCTGATTCGTCACGACGACGCCCATCGCATGTCCATCCAGATCGGTGTAGAAAATGAAGTACTGCGTTCCATCCCACACGATCACCGGCCGGACCACGTTCGCCGCCGCGATGGCGAACGACGTGGACGGCGTCCCATCCTCGGATACGAACGCGCCGATCACACGCGACGGCTCCTCCCCGAACAGCGGCGGAACGGCGAGCTCGTTCCAGACGACGAGGAACCGCGTGCCGTCGAACGCGACCGCGGGCTGCGTCTGCGCGGAGAACGACGTCGCGATGGCGAACGGTGCACCGATTCGATTGCCATCGAATCCGACGCGCACCGCATCGATCTCGCCGCAGGTGCACGGCGAGAGTTTCCCTCGCGTCGTAAAAACCGCGAGCATCGATGAGTGTCCGGCCGCGGCCGCTTCGATCGGCGAGACGTGATCCGCAATCAGAACGTCGTTTTGAGCGAGCGCGGAACAGGCAAGAAACAGCACGAGGAGCAGCCGGGGCAGGGTCATATAGGAGAGTACGGATGCCGCATCAGTGCCGTTTGCCGGAGTGCGGCAGCTTGCCGCCGCACTCCTATAAGATCGTTCGGTTGACCGAAAAAATCCGGAAGTACACGCTCAAGCGGCCCGCGAGGGCGCAGAAGCAGTACCGCGTCGCGTACGAAAAGGAGCTCAACTCCGAACAACTCGAAGTGGTGATGGCCGGCGAAGGGCCGCTGCTGGTGATCGCAGGCGCCGGTTCGGGCAAAACGCGCGCCCTCACCTATCGCGTCTCGCGGCTGATCGAAGACGGCGTCGATCCGTCCGACATCCTCCTCGTCACCTTCACGAACAAAGCGGCGCGCGAGATGCTGTCGCGCGTCGAACAGCTCGTCACCATCGACACGCGCCGCATCTCGGGCGGCACGTTCCACTCCATCGGCAACCGCCTGCTCCGACGCTACGCCGACACGATCGGCTATCGCTCGAACTTCACGATCATGGACGACGAGGACTCGAAGGAAATGATGGAGTCCGCCATCTCGTCGTCGGGCATCAAGACGATGGAGAAGCGCTTCCCGAAAGGCGACGTGCTCCTCGACATCTACTCGTTCCTGCTCAACACGCGCACGCCGATCGAGCTCCACCTCGAGGACAACTATCCGCACTTCGCCATCTATCGCGACGAGATCCTCAGCGTCTTCCGCCGTTATCGCGAGCGCAAGCGCGAAGCGAATGCGATGGACTTCGACGACCTGCTGCTGAACTGGAAGCTGCTGCTCGAAGAGCATCCGGAGGTCGCCGAGCCGCTGAAGCGCAAGTACCGCTACATCCTCGTCGACGAGTACCAGGACACGAACAAATTGCAGGCCGACATCATCGACGCCATGGCCTCGGTGCGGCGCAACGTGATGGTGGTCGGCGACGACGCGCAGTCGATCTACTCGTTCCGCGGCGCGTCGTTCGAAAACATCCTCACCTTTCCGCTCCGCTTCCCCGAAACACAGATCTACAAGCTGGAGACGAATTACCGCTCCACGCGGCAGATCCTCAACCTCGCCAATGCCTCGATCGCCGCAAATCGCTTTCAGTTTCAGAAGGAGCTGCAGGCGGTGCGCGGCGATGGTCCCGATCCGGCGGTGGTCGGCGTCGACGACGTGTTCGAGCAGGCGTCGTTCGTCGCGCAGCGCATCCTCGAATTGCGCGATGAAGGGGAGCACCTCGACGAAATCGCCGTGCTCTATCGCTCGCACTACCAGTCGCTCGAGCTGCAGATGGAGCTGTCGCGCCGATTGATCCCGTACGAGATCCGCTCCGGCGTCCGCTTCTTCGAGCAGGCGCACATCAAGGACGTCCTCGCCTATCTGAAGGTCGTGACGAACGTGCGCGACGAGCTGTCGTGGAAGCGGATGCTCAAGCTATATCCGAAGATCGGCGAGCGCACGGCGGCAGACGTCTGGGCGCACATCGGCAGCGCGCCGAATCCGCTCGAAGCGTTCTTCCGCGGCTACGACGCGCCGTCGCGTGCGGCGAAGGGCTCGCTCGAATCGGCGCGCAGCGTGCTGCGGCTCATCGGCTCGGAGTCGATGAAGCACAATCCGTCGGAGTCGATCCGGCTCGTCGTCGAGCGAGGCTACGCCGACTACGCGCGCTCGAAGTTTCCGAATGCGCAGGCGCGGCTCGATGATCTCGAGCAGCTCTCGCAATACGCGCTGCGCTACGAAGACACGGAGCAGTTCCTCGATGAAATCGCGCTGGCGAATCCGATCGCCGGCGAGGACGTCGCGGTGGTTGGCCCCGAGGATGAAAAGATCGTGCTGTCGTCGGTGCATCAGGCGAAGGGGCTCGAGTGGCGGGTCGTGTTCGTGATCTGGCTCGCCGACGGACGCTTTCCGTCGCAACGCGCACTGCGTGTGCCGGGCGGCATCATTCGCGTGAATCCGACGCAGGTGCACGAAGCGCTGCCGTTGCTCGAAGGAGCGACTGCGGACGCGCCGATCGTCGACGAACAGGGCACGCGCGAGCTGGTGATTCCGGGCGAGGAAGAGGAGCGGCGACTCTTTTACGTTGCGGTCACCCGCGCGCAGCAGGAGCTCTACCTCGTGTTTCCGGTGATGGCGCGCGACCGCGGGGGAATGGATGTTTTAATGGAGCCCTCCCGCTTCGTCCGCGAGCTTCCGGGCGATTCATACGAAAAATGGGTCATCGGATCTGAATGATGAAATTGCTGCTGATCTCGTCGTCCAACGTCTACGGCCACGGCTATCTCGATCATTCCGAGCCGTTCATTCGCGACTTCCTCGGCGCACACCGCCGCGTCGCCTTCATCCCGTACGCGGCCACCGATCACGCGGGCTACACGAAGAATGTGCGCGAGCGTTTCGCGAAGATGGACCTCGAGATCGTCGATGAAATGCAGGGCGCCGATGCGCTCTTCGTCGGCGGCGGCAACACGTTCCGCCTGTTGAAAACGCTCTACGATCGCAACCTGCTCGACGCGATTCGCGATCGCGTCCGCGGCGGCATGCCGTACATCGGCTCGAGCGCGGGGACGAACATCACGTGTCCGACCATCAGGACGACGAACGACATGCCGGTCGTCTGGCCGCCGTCGCTCGATGCGCTCGGCTTCGTCCCGTTCCAGATCAACCCGCACTACCTCGATCCCGATCCGAATTCGAAGCATCAGGGCGAAACGCGCGAGGAGCGCATCCGCGACTTTCACGAGGACAACGACACGCCGGTGGTCGGCCTGCGCGAAGGGACGATGCTGCAGGTCGAAGACGCGGATGTGCGTCTGATCGGATCGATGCCGGCGCGCATCTTCGTGAAGGGTGAATCGCCGTACGAGCTCGAACCGGGCAACGTCGTGTCATTCTGAGCCGCATCAACGGCGAAGAATCCGTCGCGCTCTGCTAAGCTTTCATCCAGTCCACCAATGTCCACCATTCTGATCGTCGACGACAATCCGATGTTCCTGTCGGAGGCGTCGAAGCTTTGTCAGCGTGAAGGCTT
The DNA here is from genome assembly GCA_035255945.1 of Thermoanaerobaculia bacterium. GTDB lineage: Bacteria > Acidobacteriota > Thermoanaerobaculia > Gp7-AA8 > Gp7-AA8 > JAJPHC01. The sequence continues at coordinate 34,481 of DATEZA010000155.1, read as the reverse complement.
CGAGACGATGACGGCGCGCTCGTGGAGCGAGCTCAATTCGGTGCTCGCCACCCGCGTCCCCGACCTCGTGCTGATGGACATCGAGATGCCCTCCATCCCCGGCCATCGCCTCGGCACGTTCGTCCGCGCGCGCTATCGCATCCCGATCGTGCTCGTCTCCGGACATTCGGAAGAGCGCCTCAAGCGGCTCTTCGATTCGTCGGATGCGGACGGCTGGATCTGCAAGCCGCTGACGCGCGACAAGCTGATCGCCGCGGTCACGCGCTTCATGCCGATCATCCAGGAGCATGAAGCGGAGCTGACGAAGCCGCCGGCGCAGGAGCGCGCCGCGACGACGAAACCGACGGTGCTGCTGATCGAGGACGAAGCGCTGATCGCATCGCGCATCGAATCCACGCTCGCGGAGACGTCGACGGTTACGCTCGCGGAAGACGGCGAGTCCGCCATCGAAAAGCTCTGGAGCGGCAGCTACGACTGCATCCTCCTCGACCTCATGCTGCCCCGGCTCAGCGGCTTCGACGTCGTGCGCCACCTCATGATGCGCCGCCCCGAGCTGCTGAAGGCGACGGTGATCATGACCGCGGCCGGCGACGCGTCGCTGCAGTTCATCGATCCGACCGCCGTCGGCAAGGTCCTGCGCAAGCCCTTCGACCTCGGCACGCTGCCGGATGTGGTCGCAGAAGTGGCCGCGCATCGATAATCTTGCGGAATGCTCCCGCCTCAATCCCAGTACGACGAAGCGCCGGTCGCGGAGAGCCGCGAAAAAGTCGAGCAGCCTCCCCTGTTCAAGGTGCTCCTGCACAACGACGACTACACGACGATGGAGTTCGTCGTCTGGGTCCTGGAGTCGGTCTTCAACCTGCCGGAGGACGACGCCGTGCGCGTGATGCTCAACGTGCACGTGCAGGGCGTCGGCGTGGCCGGCGTGTACACGTTCGAGGTGGCGCAGATGAAGGTGGAGAAGACCACGACCCTGGCGCAGGAGCACGAGTACCCATTGCTGTGCACGATGGAGAAGGAGTGATCGGCTCATCCGTTCTGAGTTCTGACTCTGCGTTCTGCGTTCTGCGTTCAATCCTGGAACGGGAGATTGAACGCAGAACGCAGAACGCAGAGTGAGAATTGAGAATCGCGGCAGAGACCGTTCTCAATTCTTCATTCTTGAATTCTGCATTCTGAATTCATCCAGCGCACGTGGCTTGAGCGCTGGAAGAATTCAGAATGCAGAATTTAGAATTGAAAATGAAGAACCAATGCCGTCCGGAAAGGTGCAGGCATGCTTCAACGATTCTGAGTTCTGACTCTGCGTTCTGCGTTCTGCGTTCAATCCCTGGCCGGGAGATTGAACGCAGAATGCAGAGCGCAGAGTGAGAATTGAGAATCGCGGCGCTCGGGCCACGTGCGCTGATGAATGCAAAATGAAGAATCTTCGGCTCGAACAGCCCTTGCTGTGCACGATGGAGAAGGCGTGACCGGCGAGGTCCTCGGCCGGGCACCACTCGCTTTGAACAAATACGTCGAGCTCGCGGATGGAACGCGTTACGTGTGGCTGTCGAATTTCATGTCGACCGACCACGTCTTCGCCGCGCCCGATTCACGCGAGCCGTTCGTTGCTTTCCGGTCCCGCCAGGTCATGATTCGTTCGCGCGGATGGATCCGCGTTCTGCGCCCGATGAGTGCATCGCACGTACGCTGCCTCATCGCTCTCGGCTGGTGGTGGGTGGCGGCGGCGCATTTCTGAGGAGTAGATTCACTCCATGAGCGACCGCGACCTGCTGCTCCGCCTCCTCGGCGAAGGCTACGAACGCAAGGCATGGCACGGTCCGAACCTCCGCGGCACGCTGCGCGGCATCAACGCGAATCAGGCCTTCTGGCGGCCCGCTCCCGACCGGCACAACATCTGGGATCTCGTCCTGCACTGCGCGTACTGGAAATTCGTCGCGTGGCGGCGGATCACCGGCTCGCGCGGCGTCCGCTTCCCCCGCGCCGGCTCGAACTTCTTCCCCACGCCGATGCCGGCCGAGGAGGCGTGGCGGGATGATCTCGAGCTGCTCGATGAGGCGCATCACTCACTGCGCGGCGCGGTCGAAACACTGACGGCCGCCGCGCTGGCAAGCAACTCGCGAACGATTTATGGCGTGGCGATGCACGACGTTTATCACGCCGGACAGATCCGGGTTCTGGCGAGGCTGTACGGGAAATGAGGACGATTCTCAATTCCTACAATCCCCGGAACGGGGGGATTGAACGCAGAACGCAGAGCGCAGAGTGAGAATTGAGAATCGCGGCAGAGACCGTTCTCAATTCTTCATTCTTGAATTCTGAATTCTGCATTCATCCAGCAACCGCGTTTCTGCCATGCGCGCTGGAAGAATTCAGAATGCAGAATTTAGAATGAAGAATCTTCGGCTTTACCGCTGCGTTTGTTATCTCCGACCATGATCGCGAAACAGCTCCAGGCCACCTTTGAATTTGCCGTCAACGAGGCGCTCACCCGGCGGCATGAATACGTCACGCTCGAGCACCTCCTCTTCGCCCTGCTGCACGACCGGGACGCGATCGATGTGATCCACGCGTGCGGCGGCGACATCGAAGAGCTGAAGAAACAGCTCGACGATTTCATGAGCAAGACCTTCGAGTCGCTGCCCGACGACACGACCGTGCAGCCGGTCCTCACCACCATGCTCCAGCGCGTCGTGCAGTACGCGCAGCTGCACGCGCAGAGCTCGGGACAGAAAGAAGTCGACACCGGCCAGATGCTCGCCGCGCTGTTCCAGGCGGAGCGCTCGCAGGCCGTTTACCTCCTGCGCAGCCAGGGCATCAACAAGCTCGATGTCCTCAACTACCTCTCGCACGGCATCAGCAAAGATGCGCCGAAGCCGGCGTTCGTCACGCCTGAAGACGAAGGACAGACTTCCGGCGATCCGCTGAAGAGCTTCGCGGTGAACCTCAACGAGCGCGCGGCCAAGGGCGAGATCGATCCGCTCATCGGACGCGGCCCGGAGCTCGAGCGCACCATCCAGATCCTCTGCCGCCGCCGCAAGAACAACCCGCTGTTCGTCGGCGAGCCGGGCGTCGGCAAGACCGCGATCGCCGAAGGACTGGCGCTGAAGATCCACAAGGGCGAAACGCCGGAAGTGCTGAAGGGCACAGAGGTGTGGTCGCTCGACATGGGCTCCGTGCTCGCCGGCACGAAGTACCGCGGCGAGTTCGAGCAGCGGCTGAAATCCGTCATTTCCGCGCTGCTCGAAAAGAAAGAAGCGATTCTCTTCATCGACGAGATCCACACCATCGTCGGCGCCGGCGCGGTGAGCGGCGGCACGATGGACGCGTCGAACATCCTCAAGCCGGCCATCGCTTCGGGCAAGCTGCGCTGCATCGGCTCGACGACCTACGCCGAGTACAAAGCATCGTTCGAGCGCGACCGCGCACTCGCCCGCCGCTTCCAGAAGATCGAGATCGGCGAACCGTCGCTCAGCGAAACGGTCGAGATCCTCAAGGGCCTGAAGTCGTACTACGAGGAGCATCACAAAGTCGCCTTCAGCGATGAAGCGCTGGAGCTCGCCGCCGAGCTCTCCGCGAAGTACATCCACGATCGTCACCTGCCCGACAAAGCGATCGACGTGCTCGATGAAGCCGGCGCCCGCGCTCGCATGATGGGCACACAGGGCACGACCATCGGCGTCGACGAGATCGAGCAGGTCGTCGCGCGCATCGCCAAGATCCCGCCGCGCACGATCGCGGTCTCGGAAAAAGATCGCCTGCAGCGTCTCGAAGGCGACCTGCGCACGGTGATCTACGGACAGGATCACGCCATCAAGCAGATCGTGAATGCGATCAAGCTCTCGCGCTCCGGACTGGGCAACGCGGAGAAGCCGATCGGCTCGTTTCTCTTCAGCGGACCGACCGGCGTCGGCAAGACCGAGCTCGCCAAGCAGCTCGCCGCATCGCTCGGCGTCGAGTTCATCCGCTTCGACATGAGCGAGTATATGGAGCCGCACACCGTGTCGCGCCTCATTGGCGCGCCGCCGGGATACGTTGGCTTCGATCAGGGCGGACTGCTCACCGACGCCATCATGCGCACGCCGTACGCCGTGCTCGTGCTCGACGAGATCGAGAAAGCGCATCCGAATCTCTTCTCCATCCTGCTGCAGGTGATGGATCACGCCACGCTGACTGACAACAACGGCAAGAAGGCCGACTTCCGCAACGTGATCCTGATCATGACCACCAACGCAGGCGGCCGCGAGATGACCGATGCCGGCATGGGCTTCCGCAACAATCCCGGCAGCGGCCGCGGACGCGGCGCGATCGAGCGCACGTTCGCGCCGGAGTTCCGCAACCGGCTCGATGCGTGGATCGCCTTCGATCCGCTCAGCTTCGAGACGACGGAGAAGGTGGTCGACAAGTTCATCGCCGAGCTCCGCACGCAGCTCACGCCGAAGAACGTCACGCTCGAGCTGCGCGAAGGCGGACGCGCCTGGCTGGCGAAGCACGGCTACGACAAGTCGTTCGGCGCGCGCCCGATGGCGCGGCTGATCTCGACGAAGATCAAGGAGCCGCTGGTCGACGCGATTCTGTTCGGGTCGCTGGCGACCGGCGGGAATGTGGTCGTCGACGCGAGCGCCGACGACCTCACCCTCAGCTACTGAGCCTCATTTCGTGAGGCTCACATCCTTGATGTTGTTGTCGATGCATGACGGCTGGTACGACTGCGACGACGTCTTGTAGCCGGACATCGTCACGGTCAGCGTTCCCGGCTTGCACGGCACCTGCGCCAGGCGGTAGTGGCCGGTCGTGTCCGTCGTGGCAGATGCGTCGGCGAACGTCACCGTCGCGCCGAAAATCGCATTGCCGGGCACGAGATCGGTGACCCGGCCCGTGACGTCGGTCGCGTTGCGCCGCAGCGGAACGTAGATCACCGTGCTCTTTCCACAGACCGGCGTGATGCTCTGCCAGCCTGTCTCGTCGTAGATCGCATTGACCATCAGCGTTCCGGTCACGCACGGGACGTCCGTGAAGACGAAGCCGTCGTATGTCGGTTCACCGACGAGGCCGGCGAACGTCGCGGCGCCGGACTGGAACGGCAGTACGAACAGATTCGTGCCGTTCGGTGTCAGCGTACGCACGAATCCCGAGCCTCCGCTTCCCCACCCGCACAGGAAGCCGTCGTTCTGCTCGTAGACGGAGTAGCCCGGCTTGCTCACGCGCAGCTTGTCGCTGCCGCAGACCGGGAAGAGCCACGCGTATCCATCGATGCCGCTCGTTGCCGAGCGCGTACCGAATGTCATCGTCGCGCCCGGGACAATGAGCGCCTTCGTGCCCCAGCGCGCCGTGCTGTCGACGACCATGCCGCCGATGGTGCGCGCAACGAGCGGAACGTCTTTCGTATTTGTCTTCAGACAGAACGGAGGCGAGTACGTGACGCTGTAATCGTTGTAGCCGTCGACATGCGTCGCGAGCAGATTCGCCGAACACGACACCGGCGTGAGGCAATAGCCGCCTTTCGGATCCGACACACCGGTCGCCGCACCGAAGTGCATCGTCACATTGGCGATCGGATCGCCGGTGCGGCTGCTGGTCACGACCCCGCAGATCGACGTGCCGGCCGGTGCCGGCGTGAGCGACAGATTCTTCACGTTCACCGGATCGCATGAAGGCGTGGAGCGCTCCAGCGAAGGACGGTATCCGGGCGCCGTCACCTTCAGCAGCGCAGGCACGCATCGCCGTCCGGCCAGCGTGAACTGCCCGCTTTCGTTCGTCGTGGCGCTGACGTCGTCGAGCGTCACCGTGGCATTGGCGACCGGGTTGTGACTCCAGTCATCGAGCAGCGTTCCGCTGACGATCGTCACGATCGGCTTCAACTCGACCGGCACGTAATTAGTGATGCCGCAGGCCGGTTTGTACGGCGCCGCGTACGTCGTGTAACCAGGCGCCGATACGGTCAGCGTGCGCGACTCGCACACCACACCCTGATACGACCAGAGGCTCTGGAATCGCGTGATCGGCGCCTCGGTGCCCCACCGCACCACCACGCCGTCGACCGGATGTCCGGCCGATGCGACGGCCACGGAGATGTGTGTCAACCGCGGCGTGAGATAGATGTCGACGCTGTTTGCGGTGTTGCACGTGACGCTCGACGGCTGCTGGAACGTCTCGTAACGCGCGACCGCCGCCTGCAACGTCGACTGCGCGCACGACGAGAGCACTAGCCCGTACGAGCCATCGCTCGCAGACACAGTGCGATCCGTGCCCCGCGAGATCTGCACGCCGGCGATCGGCGCCTTCGTTCCGCTGTCGTAGACATGTCCCGACAACGTCGTCGGCAGCGGCTGCAGCGCGATGTTCTTCACGTTCGTGCCCGAGCACGCCGGCGCGTACGGCACCTGTGCCGGCTGATAGAGCGCGGCCGTCGCCGTCAGCGTCGCGCTTTGACACGGAACGCGCAGCGTGTACTTGCCATCCGCTCCACTCGTTGCGTTGAAGACATCGAACGTGACGTTCGCGCCCGGCACGGGAGAGCCGCTCTTCGCATCCGTCACAGTTCCAGTGATGGTCGTCAGTGGAAGCAGCGCGATATCGTCGAGCCGGAAGATCGTCGCGTTCAGGGAATCGGTCGTCGCCCGGAAGCGGAGCAGCGCGGTGCGATTGACCGCGTTGAGCACGTAAACGCGCCGCACGTAGCCGGATGTGGCATCGAGATTCGACAGGACCGCTTTCGTCTCGAGAACGTTGCCCGCGGCGTCGGCCAGTTCCACCGTCAAGGTGTCGTGCGGACGACCATCGGTCTCGGTGGTCTGCACCGAGGAGAAGAGGATGAGGGCGGCACCGGCGGCGCCGATGCGGACGCTCTGGGACAGTGCGCCGGTCGTATTCAGATCGGGCGGCAGAAAATCGCGCTGGCCGAAAACGGCCGAGTACCGGCCGGCATGCGCGGTAGCACCGGCACTGAGTGCGAAACGGCCGCTGAAGGTCCACCACACACGTCCGTCTTCGAAGTCGCCGTTCTGCACCGGCTGGGCTGCGAGTGTGGCGCAGAGCAGCGTCATCATGATGAGAGAGCTGACGATCGTTTTCACGTGAGCCTCCTTTTGCGCAAAAAAAATCGCCGCCGGTTTTGCCGGCGGCGATTCAGGTTTTTGTCCGATGAACGGTCGCCGGCCTATGACCCCCTCAGGAGGTTGTTCTCGATATTGGCGACGAACCGGAATTGCTGAAGCATCACGTACATAATGGTGCGAGAACTTAACGCCGTCAAGATGGATGTATCGCTCGTAACCGATCCGTTACGTCTCGCCGCGGCTCGAGCGTGACGCGAAACCGCCACGCTGACGCCACATCCGAGGCTTATCGTTTGTGAAGATGAACCACCGGCACCGGCTGCTGCTCTTCGCCGCGCTCCTCTTCTGGTGCTGCGCGCTGCTCGCGTTTCGAGTTGTCCGCTCGCATACGGTGACGTACGTCTTCCTGGTCTGGAACCTTTTCCTCGCCGCTATCCCTGCAATTGCCGCGATGCTCTTCGTGCACGTGCGTTCGAAGCTCGCGCGCGTCGCGTGGTTCCTCGTCTGGCTCGCGTTCCTGCCGAATGCGCCCTACATCGCGACCGACTTCATCCATCTGCGGACCCGTCCCGGCATGCCGCTCTGGTTCGATGTCGCACTGCTCCTCTCGTGCGCCGCGACCGGCATCCTCTTCGCCTTCACCTCGGTCGCCGACGTGCAGAGCGCGATCGCCGCGCGCTGGGGCCAGCGCATCGCCTGGACCTTCGCTCTCGCCGTCCTCGGACTCTGCGGCTTCGGCATCTACCTCGGCCGCTTCCTCCGCTGGAACAGCTGGGAGCTCGCCACCGAACCGTTCGCGAAACTGACGTACCTCGCCGGCTCGGCGGCGCATCCGATGTCGCACCCGCGCACGATCGGCGTGACGGTGATTTACGGCATCACGCTCGCGCTCGGGTATGTGGCGTATCGGGTTACGCGAGCGTCAGCTCGCTGATCCCCGCGTCTTCGCACGCGCTCGTCCAGAGCTGATCGGTGAAACCGATCGTCCCGAGCTGGTGCGCGAGTGCGAACGGCTCGAACGTGCGGCCCTCCTTCGCGAACACCACCGGATGTCCGGGACTCGCGTCGCAGCTCCAGCCGTCGTCGTAGAGGCGCGCGGCGATGCCGCAGCCGATCGCGTTGCGCACGGCGCGCTCGCGATCGTCGGGCAGGAGATGCGTGAAGCGCAGACGCTGCAACGTATCGGACGCGTTGTAGAAGTGCGGGACATCGAGCGCGCGCAGCGCACGGAACGGCTCCGCATGCGTCGCACTCTCGTCGCGCCAGACCGGCAGAAACACGCGCGGGCCGGTCTCGTCCCACTCCACCGACTGCAGCTCCTTCGCCTTCTGCGGATCGGCGAAGAGCGTCTGCAGCAGCTCCCACTCCAGCCGGCGCAGATCGCGGAGCAGCGATACCGCAGGCGCACCGCCCTGGGACGAAGCGGCCAATGTGCTCAACGCCGCCAGACGCTCGTTCAGCGGCGGATGACTGTCGTACGGATTGGTGACGCCGACGCTGATGTCCGACTTCACCTGCTTCGACACCGCCGTCGCGATCGGCTCGGCGTGGAGGAATTGGGAGAAGCCGGCGGCGATCGGCGGACGATAGCCGTTCGTCAGCACCGGCATCAGCTCCTGCTGCCAATACGCGTTGTACGCCAGCGAGGCGCCGTGCACGGTGATCAGCGCGTCGACCGCATGCTGCACGCCTGCGATGCGCGCCGCGATGCGGTCGGCCGCGAGCTCCTGCGCGCGGGACACCGACTGCGTCATGCGCATGAACAGATTGCCGTACCAGAGAAACGGCTTGTGCATGCCGTTGCTCGTCTTCGCCAGATTCTCGATGGTGCGCCGCATCGCCTCGCGCGTTTTGTAGAGCCAGACGCCAAGGCGCAGATCGCCGCCCGCGTAATGTCCGAACTCGTGCGCGATGATCGCGCGCAGCTGATCGGTGGAGACGCTCTGCAGCAGCGTCAGTCCGATCCCCATCACGCGCCGGCTCCCGATCCCCACGATGCCGCCCCGATGTGCTACCCACGCATTCACCTCGGGCGCGAGATAAATATCCGACGGCATCGGCTGCCCGGTCTCGCCCGCAACGCGCCGCACGAACGCGAACAGCTCCGGCTGCGCGCCGGCCGAAAGCCGCGGCCCCGGCGGCACGAAGCGATCGAGGCGCGGCAGGACCATCCAGAGAATCACCGCGCCGACGGCGACGCCGAACACGGGAGCGCTTCTCCACAAAAGCAGAACGACCGTGCCCGCCACCACGACCGCGAGCAGATAGAACCCCACCATCAGGAGGAGGGAAACCGCGATCCTGGAGCGCATACGGAAAGTGTACCGGAGCCCGCCCCCTGCGACGGCGTATCATTTAATTCATGCGTAATGGACCGCGGTATGGAGTGCAGATATGCGATCGCTGCGGCGAATGCCCGTGGCGCAATGACAGCTTCTTCTGCCAGTTCGACCCGGTGACCCTGAAGGCCTTCGACGACATCACGTTCGTCGATGCGTATCCCGAAGGTGCACTGCTGTTCGCGGAAGGCGAATTACCGCGCGGGCTCTACATCGTCTGCTATGGCTCGGCGAAGCTGACCATCTCTTCCGGCGGCGGAAAAAAGCTCATCACCCGGCGAGTCGCGGCGGGCGAAACGCTCGGCCTGACGAACGTGATGTCAGGCAAGCCGTACAAAGCGACCGCCGAAACCTCCTCCCCTTCGCAACTGAAATTCATCAAACGGGAAGACTTTCTCCGCTTCTCCGGCGAGTACCGCGACGTCTCGTTCAACATCGCGCGGCAGCTCATCGAAGAGTGTGACTCCGACGCCAACCAGATCCGCGCCCTCGGCCTGGCCAACTCGGCCGCCGAGCGTCTCGCCTACCTCCTGCTGTCGTGGTGCGACGAGTCGGGCGTTGCGTCGAAGAGCGGCATGCGCGTCTACGTGTCGATGACGCAGGAGGAGATCTCGCAGACCATCGGCACCTCGCGCGAGACCGTCTCCCGCATCCTCAAGTCCTTCAAGGACAAGAAGATCATCACCGTCCGCCGCTCTTCGATGACGGTCCACCGCCGCCACGAGCTGGAGGACCTGATCCTGCTCTGAAGTGCGTTTGTGACATTGGTCACACGGCCTTGTCCCACCTGCCCGCGCGTTCCGTGCAGCCGTCCTTACCGAATTCCCTCCCCGCGCCGACATTGAGCACATTGATCGGCGTGGAGCCGCAAGAGAGCTCGGAGGGAGCCATGAAAAGTTCGAAATTCTTCACTTCGTTTTTGATCGTACTGGCGCTGACGCTGTCCGCGCCGTTCGCAAACGCAGCGGAATCCGCAACCCACAACCCGTACACAGTCCTCGGCGTGCAGCTTCGCGCCGCACTGATCGCCAACTCGGCGGACGGCGCATCGCCGGTGAACGTCGGGCCGGCCGTGTTCCAGGAAATCGTTCCGTGCCGCCTCATCAGCACACTGGAAGTGGATCACTACTCGCCGCAGTGGGGCACGCCATCCCTGGCGCCGAACGAGAGCCGTTCGTATCGCTCGACCGGCATGCTCGTCGACGGCACCTGGACCAACCCCTGTTCGCAACGGATTCCTGAAAATGCACTCGCCGTCGCGGCGCGCGTGTGGGCCGTCGGACCGGCGACGAATACAGCAGCGGTGTTGTGGGTCACGCCGGGCGACGGTGTCGCGCCGGATGACATGTCGAAAATCGTGCTGCGCGAAAGCGAGCAGTCCGCGGCCGAGGCGACGTTCGTGCTCCATAACCACATGTTCACCATGACTTCGCAGAATGCAGGCGCCGATTTCCTGGTCGATGTCATCGGTTACTTCCTGCCGGATCCGTGGGGGCGCGGCGACAAGGGCGAGCGCGGAGCCGATGGCGCGCAGGGTCTGAAGGGCGACAAAGGCGACGCGGGTGCGCAAGGCATCCAGGGTGAAAAGGGTGAGCGCGGAGCCGATGGTGCGCAGGGTCTGAAAGGCGACAAGGGTGATGCGGGTACGCAAGGCATCCAGGGCGACAAGGGCGAGCGCGGAGCCGATGGTGCGCAGGGTCTGAAGGGCGATAAAGGCGACGCCGGTGCGCAAGGCATCCAGGGTGAAAAGGGTGAGCGCGGAACCGACGGCGCGCAGGGATCGAAGGGCGATCAGGGCTCGATGGGTCCGATCGGTCCGCAGGGACCTCAGGGCCCCAAGGGTGACTCCGGCGGTCCGTACGTTTCCTCGATGAACTGCATCGCGCAGGGCCAGAACTCGATCACGCTGACGAATTCCGCGGTGCATGCGAACAGCGCGATCCTCGTCACCGTGACCGGCCGTTCGCTCGGCAATACGATCTCCGTTCTCGATCAGGGCGAAGGATGGGTGACGATCTCCGGCAAACCGGCCACCTGCTTCCGTTACATCGTCTTCAACTGAGACCAACCACGCAGTTGCTACGAGAGGCGCCGGGACATCCCGGCGCCTCTTCGCTATTCTCGCGGCATGTCCCGTTTCCCCGATCCGCGTTACGCACGCGGCGACATCGTGGCGATCGGCAACGATCTCCGCGTCGAGACGCTGCGCGACGCGTACCGGCACGGGATCTTTCCGTGGCCGCACGAGGAGCTCGCGGCGATTCCGTGGTTCTCGCCGCGGCGGCGGGCGGTGATCTTCTTCGACGAGCTGCATGTCGGGAGGACGCTGCGCAAATCGATGAAGCACAGCGCGTTCACGTTCACCATCGATCGCGATTTCGCGTCGGTGATCCGCGCCTGCTCGCTCGTGCCGCGGCCGGGACAGGACGGCACGTGGATCGATCGCGACATCATCGACGCCTACACGCAACTCCATGCCTCCGGCGACGCGCACAGTGTGGAGGTGTGGGAGGACGGCAAGCTGGTTGGAGGTCTGTACGGCGTCGACTCCGGCGGCGTCTTCACCGGCGAGAGCATGTTCCATCGCGCGTCCGACGCGTCGAAGCTCGCGCTGCTCTTCCTGATCGAGCGGCTGAAGTCGCGCGGCTGCACATGGATCGACTGCCAGGTGATGACCCCGCACATGGAAGCCCTCGGCGCACGCGAGATCGGGCGCGCGAAGTTCCTCGATCTGCTGGCGATGGCGCAAGCCGAGCAACGCGCGCTGTTCTCCTAGTCCCCCTCACCCGGCGCTGCGCGCCACCCTCTCCCCGCAAGCGGGGCGAGGGTTACGGACGGCGCGCGCCGGGGAGCATTCCGAGCGGGCGGCCGAGTAATCGATCGACGTGCTCGCCGTACTCGTTCTCCGCGAGCAGCGTCAGCTCGAACATGCGCGCGAGGCGGTCCACCCACCCGCGCGCATCACGCTCATCGAGCGACGCAAACGCCGCCGCGAGCGAATCCGCCTCGGCCGGGAAATGCGCGCGGATCCGCGTCAGCAGCAGCTCGTGTCCCGCCTCTTTGTTCGCGGTGCGCAGCGCATCGAGCACGAGGATGTTCGTCGTCCCTTCCCAGATCGGCAGCACCTGCGCGTCGCGCAGCAGCCGCGGCATCGGACTCTCTTCGATGTATCCGTTGCCGCCGATCAGCTCCATCGCCTCGGACACGCACGGCACCGCGAGCTTGCCGGTCACCGCTTTCGCGATCGGCGTGAGGATGCGCAGCAGCCGCTCGTCGCCGCGCTGCAATGCATCGATCGTTTCGAACGTGAGCAGCATCGCCCCCGCGTGCTCCGCTTCGAGATCCATCATCGTCTCGAGTGCGAGCGGCCACTCGATCACCGGACGCCCGAATGCGTTGCGCCGCTCGATGTACCAGCGCGCTTCGTGAATCGCGCGCCCGATGACCGCGCACGACGCGACGGCGTTGTAGAGCCGCGACATGTTCATCATGTCCGCGATCGCATGAAACGACCCGACCTCCTCGGCCGGCGCATCGCGCAGCGTCACCTCGCCCGTCGGCATCGAGCGCACGCCGAGCTTCTCCTTCAATCGCTCGATCGTGATGCCGGGGTTGCCGCGCTGCAACATCAGATATGTGTGCAATCCGCGCGTGCCGGCCGGCGCACCGTCCGGACGCGCGGTGACGAGTACCGCATCGGCATCGACGTTCGAGCAGAACCACTTCTGGCCGGTCAGCTTGCCGTCGCGCGCGATCGTCTCGTTCGCGCCGACATCCGATCCGCCCGCGCGCTCGGTGAGAAACATCCCGCCGGTCCAGAGCGTCTCGCGATCGGATGACGCGAGGTGCGGCACCACGCGCGCGATCTGCTCCGGCGTCCCGTGCCGCGTCAGCACATGCGCGACGCCGTCGGTCATGCAGAGCGGGCAGTAAAGGCCCATCTCCGCCATCGCGAAGAGATAGCCGAGGGCGAAGCCGAACGTGCGTGGAGCGCGGGCGTCCCGCCCGCCGTCGTCGGGCGTCCCGCCCGGCGACTGCTCCGGCGAAGCCTCGAGCGACCGGGCGGGACGCCCGCTCGCTGCGGACGAGACGTCCGCGCTCCATGACGAGTAATTGACGGTGATCATGCCGGAGCCGTACGCGATCCGCTCCATCTCGCGATACGCCGGGTGGTACTCGACGCGATTGATGCGATTCCCTTTCGCGTTGTGCGTGACGAGCCGCGGCGATTCGCGGTCGGCGATCTGCGCCAGCGGCGCGACCTCGAACGCCGCCCGCTCCCCCATCTCGCGCAATCGGTGTAGGACAAGCTCTCCAGCTTGTCCTTGTCCCGACAAGCTGAGAGCTTGTCCTACACCGAGCCTGCGCTTGCAGATGTCGCGAAGAATCGGCGAGGCGTCCCAGTACGAAATGTTCGGCGGATCGGGGATGTGCATCGCCACCGATCATAGCCGCTCGCGTCATCGCGCCGCGGCCGCGAGACGGAAGATCGCGTTCAAGAGTGTAGGACAAGCTCTCAGCTTGTCCCGGACCCCCGAGAGGAGACAGATCGCGCCGAACAGCGGCCACGAGAGTGATAATGCGATCGTGAACGCGTGCTTCCTCACCTCTTCCGCGTTTTTCACATCCGGCAGACTCATCGACCGCAGTCGCAAGTAGGAGAACTCCATGCTTTCTCGCCGCTCCTTCGCTCACGTCCTCGGCGCGTCGACCGTCGCCGCCGCGATGCCTCGCCTCACCCTCGCGCAACAGGCGCCGAAGCCGAAAGGCATCGCCCGGCTGAATGCGAACGAGAATCCGTACGGACCGTCGCAAGCCGCGATGCGCGCGATCACGGACGCGTTTCCGCGCACGAATCGCTATCCCGACGACGCGATCGAAACGCTGATCGCGGACATCGCGAAGTTTCACGGAGTACCGAACGATTCTGTGCTGACCACGGACGGCTCGAGCGAAGCGCTGAAAGTCGCGGCGACGACCTTCGCGCAGAAGCGGCTCGTCACTGCCGATCCGACCTTCGAAGCGATCGGCTTCTGCGCACATTCGCAGGGCGCGGAGGTCATCAAAGTCCCGCTCACCTCGGCGCACGCGCACGACCTGCCGAAGATGCTCGATGCAGCGAAGGGCGAAGCGCTGATCTACGTCTGCAATCCGAACAATCCGACCGCGACGATCACCCCGAAAGCCGCGGTGCGCGCGCTGCTCGCGAGCGCGCCGGCGTCGGTCGCCGTGCTCGTCGACGAGGCGTATCACCATTACGCCGACTCGCCCGATTACGAGAGCGTGATCCCGCTCGTGAAGCAGTATCCGAACCTCATCGTCACGCGCACCTTCTCCAAGATCTACGGCATGGCCGGATTGCGCTGCGGCTACGCAATCGCGCAGCCGAAGACGATCGAGAACCTGCAGAACCACGGGCAGTGGGACTCGGTGAACGTGTTCGCCGCGGAAGCCGCGCGCGCGTCGCTCGCCGATCCGATGCATGTCGAGATCGGACGCAAACGCAATCGCGAAGCGAAGCAGTGGCTGGCCAGCGAGCTCGGGAAGATGGGCTACTCGATGCTGCCCTCGGACGCGAATTTCGTGATGATCGAGCTCAAGCGCGAAGTGCGGCCGGTGATCGACGCGATGAAAGAGCACGGCGTGCACGTCGGCCGCCCGTTCCCGCCGATGACGCAGTACATGCGGCTGTCGATCGGAACGCCGGAGGAGATGCAGCGGTTCGTGGAGTCGTTCAAGGCAGTCATGGCCTAACGTCATGGCCTAACGTCATGGCGGTGACGTCATCCCGAGCGTAGTCGAGGGACCTGGGGGTTTGGGTGGCGCGGTTCGCGTGCCACCACCCACCCAGGTCCCTCGACTAAGCTCGGGATGACGTCACATCGTCGCACGAACGCCCATCATCGCCGCGCCTTCCACCGGCGTGCCGAGTCGGCGGCCCCACACCCTCGACTACGCTCGGGATGACGAGAGCACCAGCTCTGCCACCAGCGGCCAGTGATCCGACGGGCCTCTCCGGATCACCCGCGTCTCCACCATCTCCCACGCCGCATCGCAGAAGATGTAGTCAAGACGTTGACGAGTCGACGGGAACGTCGGCTCGCGCAGATCGCCGCAGTAGCGGAGGTGTCCGTGCGCGAGCAGTGCGCGCAGCTCCTCGGCGCGCGGCGTGACGTTGAAATCGCCGGCGAGGAGATGCGGCGAGCCGGCGCGTGCGGTGATGTCGCCGAGCTTCGCGATCTGTTCCAGTCGCGCCGCGCGCAGCAGGCGTCCCCATGCGGCGAGATGCGTCGCGAAAAACGTGAAGCGCGCGTTATCGATCGAGATGCATGCCTCGAGCAGCGATCGCGGCTCGCCCGCACCCGGCAGCGGATGCACCGCCGAGCGCTCGATCGTGCCGCGCGTCAGGATCGCGTTGCCGTAATCGCCGCCGTTGATCTCGCAGCTCTTGCCGAAGACGAGCTGCAGTCCGGCGAGATGCGCGACTTGCGCGCCCTGATCGCCCGACTTGCGGCAGTGGACCTCCTGCAACGCCACGACATCCGGCTGCGCGGCCGCCACCGTCTCCGCGACCTTGATGATGTGGTCCTGCTGCCGCTCGGCGGCGTGGCCCTGAATGTTGTACGACATGACGCGCAGGCGCACGTCGGATCAGACGAGCAAGCCGCGTTCCGCATCCCAGCGCCACACCTTCTGCGACGTGAGGTGCGCGCCGCCGAGCCAGTCGTTCGGCGTGTTCACGTCGAGGAAGTCGACCGTGCCCTCGAGCACATTGCGGCCGGCCGGCGTCACCGCGAACGACGCCTTCGGCGGCTCGCCCTCCCCCTTCACCTCGCTCATCGTGATCATCGGCACGGCGCACCACGCGAGGCGGCGCAAGTGGCGCAGCACTTCGCCGTCACCGAAGCCGTAGCGCGGCGGATTCGGATTGAAGCGCCCGAAGAGCGTGCCGAAATCGGGCGCGCCGAAATCGATCAGCTCGAGCATCTTCTGCTCCGGAGCGCCGAGGCCGTTTTTCACGGAGGGGAAACGGGAGGCGTGGAGGCGGAGGCCGTCGACGAGGAACGGGAAATCGGGGATGTCCTGGCGGAGAAATCGATTCAGTGCAGTCGGATCGTCGGACGTGTATGCCTGCCACGCCGCGTCACCGGCGCGGACCATCACCGGCAGCATCGGCGCACGCGATCGAAAGAGCGCCAACACGTTGTCCGGCTCGAGCATGGAGATCGGCGTCGGGTTCCAGACCACCGACACCCGACAATTCGCAAAGCGCTTTGCGAGATAAAGCAGATGCACCAGGCAGAAGAGATCGTGCTCGAACCAGAGGACGATCTCCTCTTCGCTGCGCGCGCCGTCGATGGCCTTCTCCTGCTCCAGCAGCTCGTTCCGCGTCCGCAGCAGGTTCTGTTCGTGCTCCTCGGCGAGATACTTCGCGCGCTCCTCGACCCAATCCAGTTGATTCAGTTCGCGGCGCACCGGACCACCGACCAGCGATTCGCGAAACGGCACGTGCCGGCCCGACACACCGGCGCGTCGAGCGAGCGATGCGGTGATGTCGCCGTTGTGGAAGTGGATCATCGGCGCGGATGATAGTGCATCTGCTATTCTCGACCGGCGGCGTCGCCTTCCACCGGGATTCTCGCCCGATCGTAATCTTTACGCCCATGCCCATCACGATGGGGGCGACGCCCATTAAAAGGGTACGTGGGTGCGTGGGTACGTGGGTACGTGGGTGCGTGGGCGCGACTGCCGTCCACTTCGCCCCTCGAACCCACGCACCCACGCACCCACGCACCCACGAGCCCGACCCCATGCTCACCGACCTCGATCGACTCCAGCACGACCGCTCGCTCGACGCCATCATCATCCCGCTCCACGAGTCGATGCATCCCGCATTTCGGTGGATCACTCGCGGCGCGAAGGTGACGCGCGGCTACGCGATCAAGCTCGCCGGACGCGATCCGGTGCTCGTGCACTACGACATGGAGCGCGATGAAGCGGCCGCGTGCGGACTGCCGCTGAAGTCGATTCACGATTACGACTACGACCGCATCTTCAAGCACGCGTCATCGCCGTCCGATGCCTACGCGCAGTTCTTCGACGCGATGCTGCGCGATCACGGCGCACAAACGACCGTCGCCTTCTACGGCAATCTCCCGATCCACCTCTACCTCGGCATCGCCGACGCGATGGCGACGCGCGGCTGGGTCGTACATCGCGGCGGCGACGATCTGCTGCAGCTCGCGCGCAAACGAAAAGATCCGTGGGAGATCGATGCGATTGCATCGGTCGGCAAGCGCACAGTCGAAGTCGTCGAGTGCGTGCGCGGCGCGCTGCGCGAATGGAGCGAGTCGATGACCATCGGCGATCTCAAGCGGCTCGTCACGATGGAGATCGCACGCCGCGGG
Source organism: Thermoanaerobaculia bacterium (assembly GCA_035255945.1). Taxonomy (GTDB): domain Bacteria; phylum Acidobacteriota; class Thermoanaerobaculia; order Gp7-AA8; family Gp7-AA8; genus JAJPHC01. The sequence continues at coordinate 16,673 of DATEZA010000155.1, read as the reverse complement.
ATAACTGAGGATCACGAAACGATCCTCTCGCAGGGACGCGATGCCGGCGTGCCGCACTCACGCGGCGATGCGAGCGCGCGCGTCGTGCAGTCGTCGCCGATCGTGCTCGACATCTTCCCCGCCGATGCGCGCACCGGCTACTTCTTCGACATGACGCGCACGTTCTGCATCGGTCCCATTCCGGACGAGCTGCAGTCGATTCACGCCGATGTCCTCGCCGCCTTCGAGCTCGCGCGCGATGCGATGCGTCCCGGCACGCGCGCTTCGGCATATCAGGCGCTCGTCTGCGACTATTTCGAATCGAAAGGCTACGAAACGACGCGATCGAATCCTCGCGCGACGAGCGGCTACGTGCACGGACTCGGACACGGCGTCGGCCTCGAGATCCACGAGCGCCCGTCGTTCTCGCTGCTGCCGTCGAACGAGGACCGAATCGAGATCGGCGACATCATCACGATCGAACCCGGCCTGTATTTTCCCGAGCATGCGATCGGCGTGCGGATCGAGGACACGTTTGTGGTGCGGGAGGGCGGGGTGGAGAGTTTGTGTGGCGGGAACTACGAACTGGGTTGTTGAGTTGTTGGGTTGTTGGGTTGTTGGGCGCCAAACAACTGAACAACCCAACAACCTAACAACCACGTTCCTACAGATTCCGATCGATAAACTTCACCAATTCCCCTCTCGGCATCGCGCCGACCACGCGGTCGACGATCTTGCCATCCTTGAACATCAGGATCGTGGGAATCGATGTGATGCCGTAACGCTGCGACACGTTGGGATTGTCGTCCACGTTGAGCTTGGCGATCACCGCTTTGCCATCGTAGTTCGGGGCGAGCTCTTCGATGATCGGACCGATGATGCGGCATGGTCCGCACCACGGGGCCCAGAAGTCGACCAGGGCGGGCTTGCCCGCGCCAAGGACTTTCGAATCGAAGTCGCTGTCACCAACGTGTTGAACTGCTCCGTTTGAATCTGCCATTGCGATCTCCTGTCGGTCCCTCAAATTATCGGGGACTCTCCCCTTATTCCAGTCGCGTTCGTCACCGGAATACAACCTTGACACGCGCTCTTAACGTGTATGCTCATGCGCCGTATGTTGCGCTTCAAGCTCGGTGTATTGCTCGCCTTCGCGGTGCTGATCGCCACCGAGCCCGTCTACCATAACCATCCTCTTATTCCGGACGGCAATGCCTCCGTTCAGAGTCTTTGCGCAGTCTGTGCCTCCGGCGCCGATCGCGTAACGCTGAGTGCGCCAACCGTTGCCGCCCCCGACTTCGTCGTCTATTCGCTCGAAGCGAAAGACATCACGATTCAGGCGCGCGCCGTCGCCCTGACGCTCCCCTCCCGCGCCCCTCCGACCGCCTGATTCGCTGCTCACGCCAAAGCAGTTTGTAATCAGGAGGAGACCATGACCCGTCGCGGTCATTTCCCGTTTTTCCTGATCGTCCTGCTATGCGCGCAACCTTTGTTTGCGCAGCAGGACGACAGGATTCAGCAACTCGAACAGAAGCTCGATGCACTCGTGCGCCAGGCCAATGACCTGCGCGACGAGATCAACAAACTCAAAGGTGTGGCGCCGGCGACCCCGCCGGCGGAAGCCGAAGATCTCACCAAGGTGACCGAGGTGTCACCGCCCGCGACGCAATCAACCGCGGCGCCCGCGCTCACCCCTGCACTGACCGACGTCCAAACCATCAACAATCCGATCAACACCGGCGCGTCGAAAGTCTTCAATCCCGACACCTCGGTCATCGGCAACTTCATCGGCCGCGCGGGCAAAGCGAACCCGTATGAATTCGGACCGAACAATCAGCGTCCGCCGATGCAGCTCGATGAAGCGGAAGTCGCGTTTGAGGCCTTCGTCGATCCGTACATGAAAGGGAAGTTCTTCCTCTCCGTCACGCCCGAGGGGATCGACGTCGAGGAAGGCTATGCGAACCTCCTCACGCTGCCGCACGACCTCACCGCGAAGATCGGCAAGATGAAGGCGACGTTCGGCAAGGACAACACCTGGCACACGCACGTGCGTCCGTGGGTCGATCAGCCGCTCGTCATCCACAACTTCTTCGGCGATGAAGGACTGAACGATCGCGGCGTCTCGCTGAGCAAGGCGTTCACGAACGACTTCGCGTACGTCGAAGCGACAGGCGAGGCGTTCAGCGGCGATGTCGATGACGTGTTCGCGCGGCACAACAACAACGATCTTTTCTACAACGGTCACGTCAAGCTGTTCAAAGACATCAGCGAGAACAGCAACATCGAGCTCGGCACGAGCTACGCGCGCGGCAATGCGTCCGACGCGCTGGCAGTGACGAATCAGTTCGGCGGCGTCGATGTCACGTATCGCTGGAAGCCGCTGCAGCAGGGGCTCTATCGCTCGTTCATCGGACGGTTCGAAGGCGTGCTCGACGATCGCGACGACATCGATCACCGGCTCAAAGGCTTCTACACATCCGCCGATTACCAGCTCGCGCAGCGCTGGTTCACCGGCGTCCGTCTCGATCGCGCGGACAACCTCACGAGCGGCCGCACGGACAAAGGCGTTTCCGCCACCCTCACCTTCTGGCCCTCGGAGTTCAGCCAGTTCCGCACGCAACTGCGCCGCACGTCGTACGGCGGCGCGAAGAGCATCACCGAGCTCCTTTTCGGCATGCAGTTTTCGATTGGCGCGCACGGCGCGCACACGTTCTAGGAGAAACCCAGATGAAACGAATCTTCCTCGCCATTACGCTGCTCGCGGCGACGCTCGCTGCGAACGCACAGCAGAAGCTCCGCGTCACGACGACCATTCAGGACCTCGCCTCGATCACCAAAGAAGTCGGCGGCGACAAGGTCGACGTGACGGCCATCGCGCGCGGCTACCAGGACCCGCACTTCGTCGAGCCGAAGCCGAGCTTCCTTTCGCTCCTGCGCAATACAGACCTGCTCGAAGTGGTCGGACTGGAGCTCGAGATCGGCTGGCTGCCGCCGCTGCTCGATCAGAGCCGCAACAACAACATCCGTCCCGGACAGAAGGGCTATCTCGACGCGTCGCAGGGCGTCGAGATCCTCGATCGTCCGACCGGCACCGTCACCCGCGCGATGGGCGATGTACATCCGCTCGGCAATCCGCACTACTGGCTCGATCCGGCGAATGCGGTGCGCATCGCGCGCGAGGTGCGCAACAAGCTCGTCGAATTGCGTCCCGCCGATCAGCAGTATTTCGATCAGCACCTCAATGGCTTCATCGTTCGATTGAACGAGGCGAACAAGCGCTGGATGACGCAGCTGGCGCCGTACAAAGGCGCGAAGATCGTCACGTACCACAACTCGTGGCCGAACTTCGCGCGGCACTTCGGACTGAACGTCGTCGGCTACGTCGAGCCGAAGCCGGGCGTGCCGCCGTCGCCGTCGCATTCGTTCGAGCTGGTCAACCTGATGAAGCAGCAGGGCGTGAAGGCGATCTGCATGGAGCCGTACTTCGATCAGAAGGACCCGCAGTTCATCGCGGCGAAGACCGGCGCGCAGGTCGTGGTGCTCTACCCCTCGGTCGGCGGCGCGAAGAGCGGCACGGATGACTACTTCCAACTGTTCGACACGAACATCGCGAATCTGGTGAAAGCACTGAAATGACCAAGTGTCATCCTGAGCCGCAAAGACGGCGAAGGACCCGATCATCGAGCTCGATCGACGGATCCTTCGCGCTCTGCGGCGCTCCGGATGACACCGAGGCGTAAGACATGAACGACATCCTTCAATTTCTCTACCTCCCCTTCCTCGCCGGCCTGATTCTCACCGGCATTCACGCATACCTCGGCGTGCACGTCGTCGAGCGCGGCGTGATCTTCGTCGACCTCTCGCTCGCGCAGATCGCCGCGCTCGGCTCGACGTTCGCCGTGCTGCGCGGCTTCGATCCGCACGGCGGCGTCACCTACTGGTGGTCGCTCGGGTTCACCATCATGGGTGCGGCGATTTTTTCGCTGACGCGCGTGCATCGCGAGACGCGTATCCCGCAGGAAGCGATCATCGGCATCGTGTACGCGGTGTCCGCGGCCGCCGCGATTCTCGCCATGAGCAAGGCGACCGGCGAGACCGAGCATCTCAAGGACATGCTCGTCGGCAACATCCTGTCGGTGTCGTCGCAGACGGTGATCAAGACCGCGGTGCTCTACGCGGCGGTCGGACTCTTCCACTTCATCTTCCGCAAGAAGTTCCTCGCCGTGTCGATGGGCGAAGAGATCCCGCACCTCAAGTTGTGGGACTTCCTCTTCTACACGTCCTTCGGTTTCGTCGTGACGTCGTCGGTGGCGATCGCCGGCGTGTTGCTGGTGTTCTCGTATCTGATCGTGCCGTCGGTCGCGGCGATGCTGTTCGCACGCACCATCGGCAAACGCCTGGCGATCGGCTGGACGATGGGCGCGCTGGTCAGTGCCCTCGGCGTCCTGCTGTCGTTCAAGCTCGATCTGCCGACGGGCGCGACGATCGTCTGCACGTTCGGCATCACCCTCGCGCTGATGGCAGCCGTTTGGGCCGTATTCGTACGGCCCAAACTGGCTGCGTAGTTCACTTCAGCTTTTCAGCCAGCGCGACGAGGATGCCCTCGGGTCCGCGCATGTAGCAGAGGCGATAGATGTCCTCGTACTGCGCGATCTCGCCAACGAGCTCGGCGCCGCGCTTCTTCAGACGCGCAACGACGTCGTCGATGTCGTCGACGGCGAACATGATGCGGCGGATGCCGAGGGCGTTCACCGGCGCGTTTTTCGGCTCGACGGCAATCGCCGCCGGCCGGTCGAACTGGCTCAGCTCGAGCCGGCTCTGCCCGTCGGGAGTGCGCATCATCGCGATGTCGACCACCATGCCCTCGAGCCCGACGACGCGGTCCGCCCACTCTCCCTCCACCTGCGTCTGGCCCTCCAACTCCAGCCCGAGCTCGCGGAAGAACGCGATCGTGGCTGGAAGGTCCTCGACGATGATGCCGACGTTGTCTATGCGTAGAACTGTCATGGTGGCGAGGATAGCTGACGCACGCGAATCACGCTCGACATCAGATCGCGCCTGCCGCCTTGCTGACGCGTCCCTCGATCATGCCGGATTCGAGTAAGTCCGACGTCGTGAATGCCGGACGATCCGCCGAAGCGGTGGATCTGTTCGGCGTGGAGGCTGCGTTGCGAAACTTCGTGCGGCGAGTGGAGTGCGGCGCGAGCGGTGACGTCATCCCGAGCGTAGTCGAGGGTGTGGGGGCCGCCGACTCGGCGGCCTGCGCCGCCGGGGTCGGCGGCGCCACACCGGGATGACGGCTCACGCTGGTCGCGGTCGAGATCCTGCGCGAATCGGGACCACCGCTCTGCACGCCGGTGGAAGGCGCGGCGATGATGGCCGTTCGCTCCCGCGCGGCGCTTCGCTTCGGAGTGCCGATGCGCGTGAGCTTCTTGATCATCGTCTGTACAGGATAGTAGTTGCGTACGTTCCGGGCGGCTCGCTCCCGTCACCGGAGTACCATCGCGCGGTGACCGACGAGCACCTCTTCCCCACCCTCACCGCCACGCAGCTCGCACGCATTGCGACCCATGGAAAGACACGCACCGTCGCTGCGGGTGATGTGCTCGTCGAGGAAGGACAATCCGACTTTCCGCTGATCGTCGTCGCGGACGGCGAGCTCGATGTCCTGCGCACGACATGCGACGGCGAGGAGCTCGTCACCAAACATCACAAGGGGCAATTCAGCGGCGAGTTGAATCTGCTGACGGGGCGCCGCGGCCTCGCGACGATTCGAGCCGCGGCCGCGAGCGAAGTGATCGAAGTACCGCGCGACGCATTGCTCGCACTCGTGCAGACCGACGCGGAGCTGAGCGAGATCGTGATGCGCGCGTTCATCCTCCGCCGCGCCATCCTGCTCGAGCGCAACTTCAGCGACGTGCTCATCCTCGGGTCGGCCTTCTCGCCGCGCACGCTCGCCATCCGCGAGTTTCTCGCGCGCAACGCGCACCCGAGCACCTACATCGATCTCGACGAAGACGCGAGCGCGCAGGAGATCCTCGATCACTTCCACGTCTCCGCCGATCAGATCCCGCTCGTGATCTGCCGGCGCACGACGATCCTCCGCGATCCGACGAACGCCGAGCTCGCCGACTGCCTCGGCTTCAATCAATCGATCGACGTCGACGAGCGGCACCTGCGCGATGTAGTGATCATCGGCGCCGGTCCCGCCGGACTCGGCGCGGCGGTCTACGCCGCATCGGAAGGACTCGACGTGCTCGTCGTCGAATCGAACGCGCCGGGCGGCCAGGCCGGCTCCAGCATGCGCATCGAGAACTACCTCGGCTTCCCGTCCGGCATCACCGGCCAGGAGCTCGCCACGCGCGCGTTCACGCAGGCGGAGAAATTCGGCGCGCAGATGATCATCGCCAGAAGCGCGACGCGGCTGCATTGCGATCAGCGTCCGTACACCGTGGAGATCGATGCGAACACGCGCATCGCCGCGCGCACGATCATCATCGCCACCGGCGCCGAATATCGCGGCCTGCCGATTCGCAACCTCTCCAATTTCGCCGGCGCGGGCGTCTACTACCTCGCCACGCCGATGGAAGCGCAGCTCTGCAAAGACGAGCCGGTGATCATCGTCGGCGGCGGCAATTCCGCAGGTCAGGCAGCGGTGTACCTCGCCGACAAAACCGATCGCGTGCTCATGCTCGTCCGCTCCGGCGCCCTCGCCGAGACGATGTCGCGCTATCTCGTGCGCCGGATCGAGAGCAATCCGGCGATCGAGGTGCGGACCAATTCCGAAGTCGTCGCGCTCGAAGGCGACCATCACCTCGAGCGCGTCCAGTGCCGCAGCAACAGCGATTCTACCGAGACGACGGAAAACGTGCGGCATCTCTTCGTGATGACCGGCGCCTTGCCCGCGACGAAGTGGCTCGACGGTTGCCTCTCGCTCGACGATCACGGCTTCATCAAGACCGGTCCCGATCTGACGCGCGAAGATCTCGACGCGATGCAGTGGCCGCTCGCGCGTCCGCCCTATCTGCTCGAGACGAGCCTCCCCAGCGTGTTCGCGGTTGGCGACGTGCGCGGCGGCAACATCAAGCGCGTGGCGTCAGCGGTTGGCGAAGGATCGATCGCCGTCGCGTTCGTGCATCAGGTACTGCAGCAGTGATTCATCCGCGAGTGGCCTTGCGGAAATCGCGTATCGCCTGTGAAACCGTGTCGCGATCGAGCATCGACGCGAGCAGCTCGAGGTCAAGCTCCGGAAAACGATGGCTGCGCTCGATTCTCGTGAGCTCACGGCCGTCGAGGATGTAGACCTCGATCACACCCTTGCGCCAGAACCACACCTCTTCAACGCCGAGCCTTTCGTAGATCGCCAGTTTGTCGATGCCGCGCTGGGTCCATTCGATCTCGATCGCAAGGTGCGGCCGGTTGCGTTTTTCCGTACCGAAGATGAAGCACTCGTCCGGTTCCACGCCGCGCTGGTCCTTCCTCTGCTTGAGCGTCCAGCTGCCGAATGGGCTCCACTCGATTCCCTGATCCGTGCACCAGGCCTCGAGCAGACGTCCGATGTAGGACTTGATCGCTTCGTGATCCTTCGAAGGACTCATGATCTCGACTTCTCCTTCGAGGTAGCTGATGCGGGGAGCGGAGTGTTCGCCGCGCATCTCGAGCAGCCGCTCGTAGTCCTCCCACGACACATCGTGCAGGACGACGATGTGGTCGGCGTCGGTGGTGTCGTCGTGATCGCGAAGGGCGGCGGCTCTCGACATATCAGGCCTCGCGTTTGGCCAACGCTTTGCGGAAGTCGCGTACAGCCTGCGTGATCGTGTCACGATCGAGCACGGATGCGAGTAGTTCGAGGTCGAGCTGGGGCAGTAACTTGCTGCGCTCCGTCCTCACCAAATTGCCTTCCGTGAGTGCGTAGACCTCGATCACACCGCGGCGCCAGAACCACACCTCTTCAACGCCGAGCTTCTCGTAGATCGCCAGTTTGTCGATGCCGTGCTGCGTCCATTCGATTTCGATGGCGAGGTCCGGCCGTTTTCGCTTGTCGGGGCCGAATACGTAGCACTCGTCGGCTTCCACTCCGCGCTTTTTGCCCCTCTGCCGCAGGGTCCAGCTGCCGACCGCCCTGATCTCGATTCCGCGATCGACACACCACATCTCGAGGAGATGGCCGAGGGTCGACTTGATGTGCTCGTGATCCTCGGAAGGACTCATGATCTCGACTTCCCCTTCGAGATAGCTGATGCGGGGAGCGGAGTGTTCGCCGCGCATTTCGAGCAGACGCTCATAGTCCTCCCACGACACATCGTGCAGGACGACGATGTGGTCGGCGTCGGTAGTGTCGACGTGATCGCGAAGGGTGGCGGCTCTCGACATGCGAAAAGTATATCGCCGGCGTTATTTGCGCGCGTTCTGAAGGTCTCTCATCCGGCGCGCGTTCCGTTCGGCACGGGACGCTCCGGAACGGCCAGCGCCGGCAGGATGCCGTCGGCGTATCCGAGGTCGAAGAGCATGCCCTCGGAGACCTCGCCGGCCATGCGGCGCGGTTCGAGATTCACGACGAAGAGCGCCTGACGGCCGACGAGCTCGGCGATGTCGGCGCGCTCCTGCCGGATGCCCGCAAGGATCGTGCGTGTGTGATCGCCAAAGTCGACGCGCAGGCGCGCGAGCTTCTTCGACTGCGGCACCTCTTCGACGAGCACGATGGTGCCGACGCGGATGTCGATCTGCTCGAGAACCGAGAATGGAACGAGCGGCTTCACCGGAGCCATCACTACTTCCCCAGCAGCGCCACGACACGCAGCGGCCCGCCCGAACCGGCGCCGATCTTCATCGGCAGCGCGATGATCCACGCGCCCTTCTCCGGCAGCTTCTCCAGATTCGCGAGATTTTCGAGGCCCGGCACCTGCGCGCCCATCGCGATCTGATGCACGATGAAATCCTTCGACGGACCGTAATCGATGCTCGGCGTGTCGAGGCCGATCGCGCCGGCGTGGCGCTGCTCGACGAGGAACTTCGCGGCGTCCGCGCCGAACGACGGGAAGTGCAGCTTGTCCGTCGCGCCGGGCGTGTCGTCGCCGAAGTACGCCTTGCGATCGCCGTAGTACTTGCCCCAGCCGGTGCGCAGAATCGCGATCGCGCCGCTCGGGATCTGTCCATTGCGCGCCTCCCACGTCTTGATGTCATCGACCGTGAGCCGGTAGTCGCGATCCGCGGCGCTCTTCTTCGTCACGTCGATGACGATCGCAGGTGCGATGAGTTGACGCGGCGGAACCTGATCGATCGTGCGGCCGGTCGCGGAGAAATGGATCGGCGCATCGAGATGCGTGCCGCCATGCTCCGGCGCGCAGAACGAGTTCGACGCGTAGAAATATCCGCCCGGCGTCATGCCGTACGCCTGTTTCTTCAGCTCGAAATTGCTCGGCGAGTTCGGCCAGTAGAGCGTGTGCTCATCGAATGAATAGGTGAGATCGATGACGCCGGCTGTGGCGAGATCGGGAGTTTTGGGAGCAGCGAAAACTGAGAGACTGAGAGACAGAGAGACAGCGACGATGAATGCATTGCGCATTCACGGAGTGTAACGCCGCGTCGGGATGCCTTCCGATCTGCTGATGCTGAGCGAGGCGAAGGTGCGGATCAGTTTCCGTCCCTGCATGTCCGCGCGCTCGTACGCGCTGCAAAGCCGTTCGATCTGATCCGGTTCTTCATCCGCCGAGAGGGTGAACCCCTCGGGCGGCTGATCGCCTCTCGTCGTCGGCGTGCGCAGCCAGCGTCCGGCGATGAAATCGCAGCGGAGGAAATTCGTCCCCTTGCCGGTCTGGACCGAAGCGGCAGCGGTGGCGGGGATGCCGCGCGCGTTCGCACGCTGCTCGTCGAGCGCGCGCTCGACGTAGTACGCGATCATCTGACGCAGCGCGGATTCGTACGCCGGCAGAATGCGCTCGATGTGCAGTCCGGAGTGAAACGTCGGCTTCTCGAACGCGGTCTTCGCCGCGCGATGCGTCACGTGGCGGACGACCACGCACTCGGCCAGGATCGGGCCGCCTTCCCACTCGATGCGCAGCGTGCACGGCGAGTTGATCGGCTCCTGGTGTGCGACGCGAAAACCGTTCATCGACGCATCGAGCACGAAGACGCGCGTCTGTCCTGCGCGCGCACGGATCGGATTCGGCGGTATGACGCGCTGATAGCGACGGCGTTCGGTTTTCGGCACTTGCTGACGGACCTGGAACGAGTTTACTGGCACAGCGTTAGCTCATCAATCACTGATGTCCTTGCCTCGCCAGCAGCCTGAGCGGCGAAAGTGGCCGCGCCCTCCCCTCTGGCTCAATCTCCTTTTGCTCGCCATCGCGGCCGCGATCTTCATCGCCGCGCGGCATGAGCGCGAGGTGATTCGTCAGAAAACCGCGCTGCTGTTTCAGCCCGCGCCGAAGTCGAGCGACGAGCTGAACCGCGTCCGCGAACAACTCGCCGACATGAACCTCACACGCGGACAGCTCGCGCGCGAGCTCGATGCGAAGGCCGACTACCTGCACGCGCTGCAGAGCGAGGAGTTCTACCTGGCCATCGATACGGCCAAGCGGAAGTTATCGCTGCGCATCGGGAAGGATGTCGTGCGGGAAGCAGATGTGGAGATCGGGCCCGCGAAGACGATCACCGGCAACGGACGGACGTGGACGTTCGTCCCGCTGAAGGGCGGGTTCAACGTCGTATCGAAGACGAGCGACTACGACTGGACCGTGCCGGAGTGGTGGTACGTGATGAATCACGAAACGGCGCCGGCGCGGCGGCCGATGATTCCGGAAGGACTGGGACACTACGTCATCGTCCTTCCGGACAACTATCTGATCCACTCCCCGCCGCCGGATGCATCGCCGCTGCACGGACAGCCGAAGCCGGGATCGTTCATGATGCCCGAGGGGGATCTGGCGGCGATCTGGCAACGAGTTACGAAAGGGACTCGCGTCTACATCTTCTGACCTATGCGACGCTGGATTGGACTTCTCGGTTCCTGGGCTCTCTTCGTCCTCGCGCTCGGACTGGCGGCGATCGCTGCGGCGGGCGAATGGATCAACGTGCGCGATTCGCGGCGGCTCGAGCGCGTCGAGCTGATCGATCAGATGATCGTCGAGCGCAGCGGAGCGAAGGCGGAAGAGCTGCGCAGCGTCGCGAACAAAAACGCGGCGGAGCTCAATCAAATGCAGCGCAAGGTCGACGACCTTTCGCAGCAGACCAACGACATGCCGGACACCGGTCAGTCGATCATCGTGTCGACGACGGAGAACCGGCTCTACGTCCGCAGCAACGGCCAAGTCATTTTCCAGGCGGTCTGCTCGACCGGCAAGGGAACGACGCTCGCGGTCGACGGCAAGACGGTCGTCTTCGATACGCCGATCGGCAAGCTGCACATCAAGTCGAAGGAACAGGATCCGGTATGGGTGCCGCCCGACTGGCACTTCGTGGAGGAGGCGCGCAAGAACGGAATGCGCGTCGTGCATCTCAATCCGGGCGGGACAGTCGATGCGTCGACCGGCGATTCCGTCAGCGGACGGAGCGAAGGGATCTGGTCATGGTTCCACGGACAGCGTCCGACGTTGCACATGCGCGGCAAGACAGTCGTTTATGACGATGGCTCGTCGCAACGCGAGCTGCCGCCGGGGAAGTTGATCACTGCCGGAAACACGATCGTGGTGCCGCCGGTCGACAGTCCGCAGCGGCAGTTCACCGGAGTGTTGGGCAAGTACCGGCTCGAGCTCGGCGATGGCTACGGCATTCACGGGACAGATGAACCGGACAAGCTCGGACATTCCGTGTCGCACGGGTGCGTGCGGCTAGGGGACGCGGACATTGCGAAGCTGTATCAGATTGCCAGGGTTGGGGACGAAGTGATCATTTATTGAGTGAGAGAGAGATTGAACGCAGAACGCAGAACGCAGAGTGAGAAATGAGAAAGGGAGCGCGGGCTCTGATTCTGAATTCTGGCTCTGCGTTCTGCTTTCAATCCCCGGGGATGAGTATGCGGTGCTGCGCAAGTACCGGCTCGAGCTCGGCGACGATTACGGCATTCATGGGACGGATGAGCCGGACAAGCTCGGACATTCCGTGTCGCACGGGTGCGTGCGGCTGGGGGACGCGGACATTGCGAAGCTGTATGAGATTGCGAAGGTTGGGGACGAAGTGATCATTTATTGAGTGGGAGAGGGATTGAACGCAGAACGCAGAACGCAGAGTGAGAAATGAGAAGAGGAGCGACGCGGGCTTTGGTTCTCAATTCTGGCTCTGCGTTCTGCGTTCTGCGTTCAATCTCTGGTGGGTGGGCGGCGGCAAGCCGCTATGTGCCCCTCCCCTGCCGGGAAGGGGCACCGATCATTCAGCGCTGGTAGCGCACGCCGAAGAAGTAGTACTTGCCGTTCTCGTACACGGCGCGTGGACGGAAACGGTCCGTATCGAACTGCACGATCTTCTCGTTCGTCAGGTTGACGCCGTCGAGCGTCAGCGCGAGGTTCTTGTAGATGTTGAACGCGATCGACGCATCGAGTGACTTCAGCGCGTCCTGGTTCAAACGCGTCGAGCGATCGAACGTGACGAAGAACTCCGAGCGGTAGCTGTACGCGACGCGCGCACCGAAGCGCGCGTTCTCGAAGAAGCCGATGAGATTTCCGGAATGCTTCGAATTGCCCGGAATCTCCAGGCCCGCCGTATCGGCCTTGGCGTCCGAGTACGTGTAGTTCGCCTGGAGGCCGAACCCGTGGTCGAACTTCTGCAGCGCGGCCAGCTCCAGTCCCTTCACGTTGCCGCCGCCGCCGTTCACGCGCTGATTGATCGTGAACTGGCAGCTGTACCGATTCGGGAACGCGGTGGTGAACGCCGGCGTGCAGAGCGACAGGTTCGGCGTATCGGTCTGGATCAAATGGGCCTGTTGCACCGGCTGGTCGGTGATGAACGACTGGATGTCTTTGTAGAACATCGCGGCGGAAAGGACCTCGTCCTTTCCGTGATACCACTCGAGCGAAACGTCCGCCTGATTGGCGCGATACGGATCGACATCCGGATCGCCGCCCTGTCCCGTCAGCGAGCCCGGATTGAGCGTCACGCGAGGCGACACGTCCGTGAAATCGGGACGCGACATCGTGCGCGCCGCCGCAAAACGAACCACCAGCTCGGGACTGATATCGCGTGAGAAATTCACGCTCGGCAGGATGTCGGTGTACGTCCGCTCCGCCGTGACGTGCGTGAAGTTGCCGAACGCGTTCTGGATCTCGCCCGCGCCGCCGACGATGTTTCCGGTCGAGGTCTGCTTGGTGCGCACCAGGCGAAGGCCGACGTTCCCCTTCCAGTTGTCGCCCTTCAGACTGGCCATGCCGAAGCCCGCATTCACCTTCTCCTGCACCGAGAACACTTCGGGCGGATTGGGGATACGCGTGCCGTTGAAACTGTTGAAGAGGATCTTCTCGACGTTACCGCGATTGACCGACCAGTAGCTCGTCAGCGTGCCGGCCGAGGAGATGCCGTTGAGGAAGTCGCCGGGGGTGAGACCGGCGGCAAAGTCGGACGGCGAGCACGCATGGCCGCCGCAACCGGTGGCCGACAGCGGCAGGAAGAAGCCGCCGTACGTCGTGGCCATGAAGTTCGTGTCGCGCTCGTGATCGCTGTATTTCACGCCGAACTTGAGCGACTTGAGCACGCCCATGTTGGTGAGCGCTTTCTCGCCGTCGCCGTACGCGTAGGTCTCTTTGTCGAGGTTCGTGATGTGGTGCAGCGACGCGAAGTCGAACGCCATCTGCGCCGGCTTGGTCGGATCGATGTTGAGGAATTTCACCTGCGGCGTCTTGCCGCGAAGGTCGTACGAGAACGTACCGGGCGCGCCGAACTCGACGAACGGCTGCGAGTCGGTGTCGCCGTCCGCCTTGGTGTGGCCGGCGTCGAAATGCAGGATCCACGAATCGCTCGCGGTGTAGGTGCCGTCGATGTCGCCGTACCACGTCTTCGCGAATGCCTTGCGATCGATCGCATCGTAGACGACGCCGCGGCCCGACGTGCCGTTCGCCGCGGACGCGATCGTGCCGGCGATCACCGTATCGTCTTTGATCGTGGTGTTGGTCAGCGTGCCGCCGCCGCCGAGTGCGTTCGAGCCCCACGCGAGGTAGTTCTGATTGATGTTGTCGGCACCGAAGCGGGACCAGAAGCCGTTGATATTGAGCTCGAGGCGGGGCATCGGGCGGAACTGCCACACGGCGTCGAACGCCTTGCGCTCGCGCTCCTGCTGGAAAAGCGCGGAGCCGATCAGCGACGGCACCAGGAGGCCGCTCTTCGGATCGGGACCGTAGCCGAGCACCTCCACGCCATCGCGGCGGATATTGCGGCGATCGAAGACGCCGGAGAAGAGGAAGCCCGACGTGTTGTCGGCGTTCTTCCAGCTCGCCAGGACGGAGCCGTTCGGATCGTTCGAGCCCGATTGTTCCGTGTAGGCGTTCTGCAGCGACGCGCTCATCGCACCCGATTTCAGATCGAGCGGCCGGCGTGTCTTCACGTCGATCGTGCCGCCGATGCCGCCCTCATCGATCTCGGCGGTGGGGCTCTTGTACACCGTCAGCAGGCCGATGAGCTCCGACGGCAGCAGGAGGTAGTTGAAGCTGCGCGTCGCGGCGAGCTGCTCGAGCACGAACCAGTCGGCGACTGCGACGTTGTGGCCGTTGACGGTGGTGTGCACGAGGTTCGGCGCCAGGCCGCGCAGCGAGACGCGCTCGCCTTCACCGAACTCGCGATTGATCACCACGCCCGGCACGCGCTGCGCCGCCTCGGCCAGATTCTTATCGGGCAGCTTGTTGACGTCCTTCGCCGCGACCGCATCGACGATCGCATCGGCCTCTTTCTTCACCTTCACCGCTTCGCGCAGCGACTCCGCGATGCCGACTACGGTGATCTCCTCGCCGACCGGCTGCTGCTGGTCCGCGGCAGGTGGTTGCTGGGTCGCCGGGGGCGGGGTTTGTGGTGCGGGAGGGGTCTGTGCAAACAGCATTGAGGACCAGGTCAATGAAACAGCAATGAGACATTTGAGCATCCTGGATCGCATGGGCGCGTTTCCTCCTAAACCGTTTTAGCTCGTTTGCTAAATCGTTTTAGCGGAATTTCTGATCGAGGTCAACAGAGAAGTTGCGGAGTTGGACGTCTGGTGCGGATCGTAGTAATCAATGTTGCAGGAATGATCGTCACCCGTCGTGCCGCGGTTGCGCTGATCGCCGGAATCGCTCTGCTCGGGCTTTCGTGCAGGTCCGCACAGCCGGGCAGGCACTGCGACAACGAAGCGTTGACCCGCTATCCCGCGCTGCTCGTCCTCGCTCCGCATCCCGACGACGAGACCCTCGGATTCGCGGGACTGATCGACGCGTACCTGCGTGCCGGCAAGCCGGTGCAGGTGGTCGTGATCACCGACGGCGACGCGTATTGCGATGCGTGCCGGTTCTGGAAGAGCGGCAGCATGAACGGCGCGATGTGCAGCGCGGCGGAGCTGGCGAGCTTCGCCGAAGTGCGGCGGAGCGAAAGCGCCGCGGCGGCGAAGATCCTCGGTGCGCCGAATCCACGCTTTCTCGGCTATCCCGATACCGGACTCGCAGCCGCCGCGCGAAACGAGCCGCTCCGCCGCTCCGACTTCTCCGCCTGCACGTCATGCGCATCGTGCGGTTACGGCGCGGGACCGGCGGCGAATCTCAGCGCGTCCACGCTGACCGCGTCGCTGCGCGAGCTCATCGCGGCCCAACCCGCCGGCGCGCTCATCGCCACCACGCACTGGCTCGATGGACATCCCGACCACGCGGCGCTCGGCAATTTCGTGCGCGGGCTCAGCGCCGGACATCCGGTCGCGTACGCGGTCATCCACGCCCACACGAAGAACACGAACAATGCCGATTGCTGGTACCCCGCCCCCGCGGCGCCGCTCTGTCCATGCATGAATGAGGAAGCGAAGGCGCTCGCCGATCCCGGCTGGGTTGCGCGAAACGCCGGCGGGCGCCTGCGTCCGTCGCTGACGGCATCGTTGCCGCAGGACGCCGAGTACGGTGAAGCAAAGCAATTCTGCGTGCGCGATGTCGACCTCAAAGCGCGGGCGGTGCGCGCATACGCATCGCAGTCCGGCCAGGCGGGCAACCATCCCGCCGCACTCGACGGAATCGTCGACTGCAGCGGATATCTGACGTCCTTCATCCGCCGCACCGAAACTTTCGTGCTCATCGAGCCTTGATTAAATCGATTTAGCGGGCTAAGCTCAGAACACGTGAGCACTCGCAAGCAACGTCCCAAAAAAATCGTGGCGCAGCGTGAGAGGCCGACCCTCAAGGACCTGGCCGGCCATCTGAAACTCTCGCCGGCCACCATCTCTCTCGTGCTCAATCGCTCGCCGGTCGCCGCGGCGATCCCGAAAGAGACGCAGCGCCGCGTGTTCACTGCTGCGCGCGAGCTCGGATACCGCCCCAACTACATCGCCGTTTCGCTTCGCAGCCGCCGCACGAATTCAATCGGCGTGCTGGTGCCCGAGATCAGCGACCCGTGGGCGGCGGAGATCGTCGGCGGCATCGAAAGCCATCTGCTGACGAATGACTACACCTATCTCCTGACCAGCCACCGGCGCTCCACGCCGAAGCTGCTGCAGGATGATCTGGAGCTGCTCGCGCGGCGCGCCGTCGACGGCATGATCCTCGTCGCGA
>DATEZA010000154.1:0-7702 GCA_035255945.1 Thermoanaerobaculia bacterium | reverse complement strand
CTCGTGTTTCGGCAGGGGATTCCTCGACCGTCTTCGCGGCTCGGAATGACACAGACGCAATCGCGGTCGCGTTCAACGATGACACTCACCTCAAACAACATCTGAACGACATCGAGCGCATCGGCGAAGCGGAGAGCGCCGAGTCCGCGCGCGAGATTGCCGAAACGCTCGGCGCCACGCTCTACCCCGTCCGCGACCTCCGCCCCGCCCTCCGCGATCTGCGCGATGCACACGTAGTCTTCAACCTCTGCGAAGGTGTCCTCGGCAATCCGCGCTACGAAATGCATTTCGCGCTCGCGCTGGAGATGCTCGGCATCCCGTTTACCGGCGCCGATCCGATCGCCGCCGGCCTCTGCACCGACAAGATCCTCGTCAAACGCCTGCTCAACGTGCACGGCATCACCACGCCGCGTGATGACGTGTTTCCGGCGATCGTGAAGCCATCGCGCGAAGACGCCGGCGTGGGGATCGACGCCGCGTCCGTCGTGAAAACAAAAGAGGAGGCCGAGGCGCGGAAGAGGTACATCGAAGAGACGTACAGACAACCCGCGCTCATTGAAGAATTTATCGATGGCCGCGAATTCAATCAGGCGATGTACCTCGATCGCATGCTGCCGCCCGGCGAAATCGTCTTCGCGGACGAGCTCGCTCCCGAAGAGCGCGTCGTCGGCTGGAAAGCCAAATGGGCGAGCGGCTCGCGCGAAGACCGCGCGACCGTCAACGTCACCCCCGGTGTGATGAGCGACACATTGCGGCGTGACATCTCCGACTTATGCCGCAAAGCCGCGGACGTACTCTCCATCCGCGGCTACTGCCGGATGGACATCAGGCAGCGGCCGACAGGTGAGCTTTGCATCGTCGACATCAACCCGAATCCCGACATCGGACCGGACAGTGGATTCCGAAAAGCGCTCGCCGCCGCGGGCATCGGATTTCGGGACTTTCTCGAGGAGCTTATGATGTCGGCTCTGTCGCGAAACTCGCGACGCACGGCATGAAGATCCGCCCAGTCGAGCCGAAAGACCGCGCCCGTATCCACGAAATCCTCGTCGGCGTCGCCCGCTTCACTGAAGAAGAGGTGAAGTGCGCGGCAGAGCTCGTCGACATCGCGCTCGAGCATCCCGAGCGCGGCGATTACTTCGTCTACGTCCTCGATGATCCCGACAGCGGACCGAACCGCATGGTGCAGGGCTACGTCTGCTACGGGCCGACCCCGCTGACCGACGGTGTGTTCGACCTTTACTGGATCGCCGTCGATCCGAAACAGCAGGGACAGGGCTTCGGACAGTTGCTGCTTCGTTTCGTGGAGAACGAGGTGCGGCGCCAGCGCGGGCGTATGTTGTTGATCGAGACGTCGTCGAAGGATTCGTACGCGCCGACGCTCCGCTTCTATCAGCGCAGCGGCTACGACGAGATCTCGCGCATCAAGGATTTCTATCGAATCGAAGACGACAAGGTCGTGTTCTGCAAGAAGCTGACACCGTCATGAATCCGAACCTCACCCTCTACGCCGCGCTCGCGTTTTACGGTGCCGGAACGCTCGTCGCGCTCCTCTCGCTCTTTGCGCGCGAAGTGCGGCTGCAGCACGCCGGGCTGGCGCTGATGGTGGTCGGATTCCTCAGCCACACGATGTGGATCGGCACGATCTGCACGCTCACCGGACATCCGCCGATCACCAACCTGCCGGAGACGGCGTCGTTCATCGCCTGGCTGGTCTTCCTCGCCGAAATCGTGCTGTTCGTCGTCTATCGCGTGCACGCGGCGTCGTTTTTCGTCTATCCGCTCGTGCTGATCCTGCTGTCGATCTCGGCCGTCGTGCGCGAGCCGTTCGCGCATTCGCCGAAGCTCCTCTCGCGGCTCTTCACCGCGCATCTGCTGCTGACGACCACCGGCGTCGCCGCGCTGCTGATCGGACTCGCCTTCGGCCTCCTCGCGCATCTGCAGGACCGCGCGCTGAAGTCGAAAACGCGCGGCCGCCTCTGGCAGTGGATCCCGAGCCTCAACGTCTGCAAGGACGTGAGCTACCGCGCGCTTTCCATCGGCTTCAGCGTCTACACACTGGGCCTGATCACCGGCGTGCTCTGGTCGTACCGAACGACGGCGGGCATCGTCGAAATGCGCACGAAGGAGATCGGCGCCATCATCGCCTGGGTCCTCTTCGCCACCGTCCTCCAGTCGTACATCAGCGGCACGTATCGCACCCGCCGCACGATGTTCGTCAGCGCCGGCGCCTTCATCGCAATCGTCGTGGCGATGCTGGGAATCCACCATGTTTAAACCTGAAACAGGAAACCTGAAACCTGAAACCGAAGCCTCTCGCGCAGCGGCCTTCAGATTTCAGGTTTCAGGTTTCAGGTTTTCCCCGGCGGGTGTGCCATGCCATTAATGCTGGTCGGCCTCAATCACCGCACCGCACCCGTCGAAGTGCGCGAGCGCCTCTCCATCGACGAGCGCAAGATGGACGAGATCCTCTCCTCGCTGCTCGGCTGCGGACCGCTGCACGGCGTCGCGCTGCTCTCGACGTGCAACCGCGTCGAAGCGATTCTTTCCGCGCCGAACGAAGATGTCGTCACGCAGGTCGTGGACTGGATGGCGCAGCGTGCCGGCGCCGCGCGCAGCGAGCTCGAAAAGCACCTCTACATCCTTCGCTACGGCGATGTGGTGAAGCACCTCTTCCGCGTCTGCTCCGGCCTCGACTCGATGATTCTCGGCGAGCCGCAGATCGGCGGACAGGTCCGCAAAGCGTTCCAGCTCGCGCAGGACAACGGCACGCTCGACGCGCTCCTCACCCAGCTCTACGAACAGACGATGCGCGTCGCGAAGCGGGTGCGCACCGACACCGGCATCGGCGAAAACGCGGTCTCCGTTCCGTACGCCGCGGTGGAGCTGGCGAAGAAAATCTTCGGCCAGCTCGAAGGCCTCCAGGTCCTCCTCCTCGGCGCCGGCGAGATCGGCGAGCTGACCGCCGAGCATCTCCACGGCCAGCACGTGAAGCAGGTCTTCGTCGCCAATCGCTCGCACGAGCGCGCGATCGAGCTGGCGGAACGCTTCGACGGACGGGCCGTGCAGTTCAACGCGATCGACGAACATCTCGCGACGTGCGACATCGTGATCGCATCGACCGGCGCGCCGCATTTTGTAGTTGAGCCGCAGCAGGTCGAGCGCGCACTCGCATCACGCAAGAACCGCAACCTGTTCCTGATCGATCTCTCCGTGCCGCGCAACATCAACCCCGACATCGCAAGCCTCGACGGTGCGTACCTCTACAACGTCGACGACCTGCAGCACGTCGCCGATGCGAATCGCGAGCTGCGCCAGAAGAAGGCAGGGCAGGCGGACGACATCATCGCGAAAGAAGTGGACTCGTTCCGCAAACGGCTCGTCGCGCAGGACGCCGTGCCGACGATTCTCGAGCTGCAGGGACGCCTGGAGGAGATCCGCGCCGCGGAGCTCGAGAAGTGCCTGCGCAAAATGGGACCGATGACGGCGGAGCAGCGCGCGGCGGTCGAGCAGCTCTCCTCGCAGATGATCAACAAGATCCTCCACTACCCGATCCTGCAGCTCAAGGACGCATCCGACGAGCCGCAGGAGCGGGAGTCGCTGCGAAAGACGATCCGGAAAATCTTCGGACTCCGTTCATGAAAGTACGCATCGGGACGCGCGGCTCGCAGCTCGCGCTGTGGCAGGCGAATCGCGTCGCGGAGCTGCTCCGCGCGAACGATTACGAACCGCAGCTCGTGGTGATGAAGACGACCGGCGACAAGCGCCAGGACGTCTCGCTCGCCACGATCGGCGGCAAAGGGCTCTTCATCAAAGAGCTCGAAGAAGCACTCGACCGCGACGAAATCGACATCGCGGTGCACAGCCTCAAGGACGTGCCGTCGATCATTCCCGCGCAGTTCGAGCTCGCCGGATTTCTCGAGCGCGCCGATCCGCGCGACGCGTGGGTGCATCCGGAAAATCTCCCGATCGGGGAGCTGCCGGCAGGCTCGATCGTCGGTACGAGCGCGCCGCGCCGCCGCGCGCAACTGCAGGCGCTCTTTCCGCAGCTGACGATCGAGGACATCCGCGGCAACGTCGACACGCGCATCAACAAGGCGCGCGCCGGTCAGTACGCCGGAATCATTCTCGCCAGCGCCGGCCTCACCCGCCTCGGCCGCGCCTCCGAGATCACGAGCTACTTCTCGACCGACGAGCTGCTTCCCGCCGCGGGGCAGGGAATCATCGCCATCGAGACGCGGCGCGGCGATCAGTTCGCGATGGCCGTCGCGCGCTCGATCACGCACGAGCCGAGCGCGCTCGCCGCGCGCAACGAGCGCGGCGTGCTGCAGAAGTTCGGCGAACAACTCGATTGCTATTCGTGCATCGCGGTGCATTCCGCGGACGGAACGATCCGCGCATTTTTCAATGGCGTCCGTGCGAGCGGCGCCACCGTGGACGAGGTCTACGACCAACTGGTGGCTTCATGAACGGAAAGGTTTTTCTGGTCGGCGCCGGCCCCGGCGATCCCGGCCTCCTGACGCAGCGCGCCGCCGAGCTGCTCGCAACCGCCGATGTCGTCGCGCTCGATGCGCTCGTCTCGAAAGAGATCGCCGCGAAGATTCCGCCGTCGACGCGCGTCGTCTACGTCGGCAAGCGCGCCAGTGCGCACGCGCTGCCGCAGGATCAGATCAACCAGCTGCTCGTCGACGAAGCAAAGAAAGGCCATCGCGTCGTGCGATTGAAAGGCGGCGATCCGTTCGTCTTCGGACGCGGCGGCGAGGAAGCAGAGGAGCTCGTCGCGGCCGGCGTGCCGGTCGAGATCGTTCCCGGTATCTCATCGTCGATCGCCGGGCCCGCCTATGCCGGCATCCCGGTCACGCATCGCTCGTACGCCACCTCGCTCACGCTCGTCACCGGCCACGAAGCGGACGAATCGACCGGCATCAAATGGGGCGCACTCGCGCAGCTCGACGGCACGATCGTCTTCATGATGGGCCTCGCCAATCTGCCGGCGATCGTCAACAACTTGACGAAGTCCGGCGCGCCGCCGAATCGCCTCGTCGCGGTGATCTCAAAAGCGACGACGCGCGAACAGCGCAGCGTCACCGGCACGCTTTCCACGATCGAGACGATCGTGAAGGAGGCGGAGCTCCCGACGCCGGCGCTGATCGTCGTCGGCGACGTGGTGAAGATGCGCGACGCCATCAACTGGTTCGAGACGAAGCCGCTGTTCGGCAAGCGCGTGGTCGTCACGCGTGCACGCGAGCAGGCGTCCGAGCTGAAGAAGATGCTCGAAGAGTCGGGCGCGCAGGTGTTGCAGTTTCCGACCATCGAGATCGCGCCGCCGGAGTCATTCGAGTCGCTCGATCACGTCATCGACAGTCCCTACGATGCGTATGTCTTCACCTCGGTCAACGGTGTGAAGTTCTTCTTCGATCGTCTGCTCGAGCGCGGCTTCGACGCGCGCAAGCTCACCGGTGCGAAGATCGCGGCGGTCGGCGACACGACCGCCGCCGAGTTGCGCGCGCGCGGCATCGTTCCCGATCTGATGCCCGAGGCGTTCCGATCGATTTCCTTGCTGCCGATGCTGTCGGAAGAGAAACGCGTTGCCGTCATTCGTGCCGCGGAAGGCCGCGACGAACTGATCGACGCGCTCCGCAAGCGCGGCACGCAGGTCGACCTCGGCATCGCGTATCGCACGAAGGCCGCGGACTACGACCTCGACGAGCTGCGGGTGCTGCTCGATTCGATCGATGCCGTCACGTTCACCAGCGCGTCGACCGTCGAGAACTTCTTCGGCAAGTTGACGGCAGAGGAGCGGATGAAGGTCGCGGGAAAACTGTTCTCGATCGGACCGACGACCAGCGAAGCGATCAAACGCTACGGCTTCACGCCGGAAGTGGAGACGAAGAACGCGACCGTTGCCGCGCTGCATGATGCGGTGGTCGACGCTCTGCGCTGAGGAGTGCGGCGGCCATGCCGCCGCTGCTGTTCCCCAGGGCGGCCATGCCGCCCGCCCCTCGCGCGGCATGGCCGCGCGTCCCCGGAGCGGCGGCATGGCCGCCGCACTCCGAAGTACACTCCGGCGCGCATGAACGCGCGTCCGTTGTCTGACCGCATCGTCTCCGCGCTCCTCTGGACCGCCGCGTTCTGCTTCGCCGCCGGCGTCTTCTTTTCACTGACCCTCTTCTTCCCGTCGCTTCCGCCGACGAAGCCGGTCGCCGTCGGCCTGGTCACCATCCTTCGCTACTCCAAGCTCCGCGACTACCTCGGCATCGGCCTCTTTTTCCTCACCGTCCCGCCGCTGACGATCGTGTTCCATCGTTATGGCCGGCGGTGGATGCCGAAGGACACCGTTCCGGCGATCCTCTTTCTCGCGCCGTACCTGCTCGCGCCGTTTTTCTATCTGACCACCGGAAAAGCGGGCTGGATTCTCGCTCTGCC
Source organism: Thermoanaerobaculia bacterium (assembly GCA_035255945.1). Classification (GTDB taxonomy): domain Bacteria; phylum Acidobacteriota; class Thermoanaerobaculia; order Gp7-AA8; family Gp7-AA8; genus JAJPHC01. The sequence goes on along the minus strand of DATEZA010000154.1, from coordinate 1,276 downwards.
GATCGCGCTGTCCGTCGCGGCGCCGCGCCTGCTGAACATCCCGCGATCGCTGTTCCGCGATGAGCTCCGTCCGTACCACGCTCTCCTCTTCTGCGAAGCGATCTCCTGGATTCTCTTCCGCTATCTCGTCACCGGCCGCCGGTTCGCGCACATCCCGACGCTCTTCCTGGAGATCGTGTTCGTCGCCGCGATGCTCGCGCTCTTCTGGATCGCGGCGCTCCTCATCGCGCGCATCGCGCAGGTGCCGTTCGAGCGCGTGGTCACGGCCGGCATTCCGCTCGTCGCGCTTCCCTTCCTGCCGCTGTTCTGGATTCCGGTGACCTATCCACGCGTGGCGATCGCCGTCGCGCTGCTGATCGGCGTGCTGCTGATCAGGAAGCCGCTCTCGGCGCGCACGGCGTGGCGGCTCTGCGCGTTCGTCATTCTTCCCGCGCTCATCTACCTCGTGAGCTACGCGTCGACGGCCCAGGGAGTGCAGTCGATCGACCTGTTCCATCAAGGGGAGTCGATCGGGCCGGCGTCCGATTACCTGCGCGGCAAAGTCCCGTATCGCGACACGTTCCCGCTGCACGGCATGCTCGAAGACGGCATGCTCGACAACTGGCTGATGCAGCTGTTCGGCCGCTCCGTCGATGTCTCCATCGCCGCCGGCGTGATCCTCGGCGGTTTCCTCGCCGTCTCGATCTGGTTCCTCGGCCTCGCAGTGTTCGAATCGATTCCGCTGGCGATGCTCTGCGTCGCGATGGGCGCGTGGACGACCGCGGAGAACAACCGCACGTTCTTCCAGGTCGCCGCGGTTGCGTTCTTCTGGAACGCGCTCAAACGCCGCAGCCGGGCGAGCGCGATCTTCAGCGGCGTCTTCGCCGGCCTCGCCCTCTTCTTCAGCTACGAGATCGGCCTATACACAATCGCCGCCGCCGTCATCGTCTTGATCCTCATGCGTCTCTCGGAGCGCGGGCGTCTCGCCCGCAGTGATCGAGCGTCTCGCTCGGTCACCGAGGGTTTCTTCGCCGGCCTCGCCCTCGGCGCCGCACCCTTCGTCATCTACCTGCTCGCGCGCGGCGCGCTCGCCGACTTCGCGGTCACCTCATTCGTCACCATCCCGAACATCATCGACGCCGTCTGGTCGATGCCGTTCCCCGATCTCGTCGGCACGTTCCGCCAGAACCTCAACCTGCACACGCTGGCGGACTTCGTCCTGTTCGAGAAGTTCCACCTGATCCTCTCGCCGCTGGTGATCGCCATCGCCGGCGTGTACCTGATCCAGCGCTGGCTG
>DATEZA010000153.1:0-22418 GCA_035255945.1 Thermoanaerobaculia bacterium | reverse complement strand
CGACGGCGCGAATGTGCGGATGGAGTTCACCGCCGGCGACGGCGCGATGATCGGCAACGGCGCGGTGATGCTCACGCACAACGGCGGCACCACGATCGCCGTGCTCGATCCGGAAGCGAAGACGTACTGGGAGGTCGACGTCGCCAAGCTGACCGCCGGCCCGCTCGCCAATATGCTGGCGATGACGAACCAGAAGGTGAACGTGAAAGATGCCGGCGACGGCGGCGCGCTGGAAAGCTTTCCGACGCGGCACAAGATCGTGACCGCGAGCGCCGACATGAGCATCGGCGGCGGCCCTGCCGCGATGCATTTCGAGCTGACGATGGAGTCGTGGGCCACCGAGAAGATCCCCACCGATGCCGCCGCCTTCCTCCAGCGCCGCCTCGGCAACACCGGCCTGCCGATGCTCGACAAGCTGATCGCCGCGCAGAGCGAGTCGGTGAAGGGCTTTCCGCTGAAGCAGATCACCTACATGAAGGTGACCGGCCCGGCGAGTATGGAGATGACGTCGACGACGACGGTGTCGAATGTGAAGAAGGCGACGGTCGCGCCGGCACAGTTCGAGATTCCGAAGGATTACAAGAAGACGGAGAGCCCGCTCGACAAGATGATGCCGCAGTGAGCGGTGTCATCCCGAGCCGCGAAGACGGTCGAGGGATCCCCTGCCGACGGAGCGCGTCTCGTGCGTCGGCAGGGGATCCCTCGACTGCGCTCGGGATGACACGCTTACCCGCCCAGTAGTTCTTTCAGAATCTCGTTCGCCAGCTCCGCTTTCGCTTTGCCGCGCGTCTCCTTCATCAACTGACCGACGAGAAATCCGAACACCTGCGTCTTGCCGGCGCGGTACTGCTCGACCTGCGCAGCGTTTTTCTCGATCACCTTCTGCGCCGCTTCGCGGATCGCATTCGGATCGCTGACCTGCGCCAGTCCCTTGCGCTCGACGACGCGCTCCGGATCGTCGCCGCTCGCGGAGACTTCCTCGAACACTTCCTTCGCCACCTTGCTCCCGATCGTGCCGCTGTCGATCAGCTTGATCAGCTTCGCCAGTCCTTCCGGCGCGAGCTTGTACGCGATGCCTTCGTTCTGCACGCGCAGCACATCGTTGCGGATCCAGTTCGCCGCCGCGCGCGCGTTGCCGCTGGCCGCGACCGTCGCGTCGAAGTAATCCGCGATGTCGCGGCTGGCCACCAGGATCTCCGCGTCGACCGATGACAAGCCATGCTCGCGCTGATAACGCTCCACGCGCTGCGCCGGCAATTCGGGGAGCGATCGCCGCACCTCCTCGATCCACGCTTCGTCGACATCGAGCGGACGCAGATCGGGCTCGGGGAAGTAGCGATAGTCGTGCGCTTCTTCCTTCGATCGCATCACGCGCGTCTCGCCGTTGTTCGGATCGAAGAGGCGCGTCTCCTGATCGATCGTGCCGCCGCTTTCGAGCACATCGATCTGCCGCGCGATCTCGAACTCGATCGCCGCGCGGAGAAAGCGGAACGAGTTGACGTTCTTCACTTCCGTGCGCGTGCCGAGCTCTTCGCCCGTGCGGCGGACGGAGACATTCGCGTCGCAGCGCAGCGAGCCTTCTTCCATGTTGCCGTCGCACACGCCTGCGTACATCAGCGTCTGACGCAGTCTCGTCAAATACGAATCGGCCTCGGCAGCCGTACGTATGTCAGGCTCGGAGACGATCTCGATCAGCGGCGTCCCGGCCCGATTGAGGTCGACATGCGACACGTCGCCGTGATGAATCAGCTTTCCGGCATCCTCCTCCATGTGGATTCGGCGGATGCGGATGCCGTTCACGCTGCCGCCTGTGGCGAGCGGCTGATCGAACTGCGAAATCTGGTAGCCCTTCGGCAGATCGGGGTAGAAATAATTCTTCCGGGCGAAGATGGAGCGCTGGTGGATCGTGCAGTCCGTCGCGATGGCCATCCGTATCGCCAGCTCCACGGCCTTCCGATTCAGCACCGGCAAAGCCCCTGGATAACCAAGACATACGGGACAAACCTGTGTGTTCGGAGGCGCTCCGAAGGCGACGGCACAGCCGCAGAAGATTTTCGTATTGGTCAGAAGCCGGGCGTGGACTTCCAACCCGATGACGGGCTCCCAACCGGCCGCCCGTGCTGAGTGCTGAGTGCTGAGTGCTGAGTGAGACAAGCGCGGCGATCTTATAGGACTCAGCACCCGGCACCCAGCACTCAGCACCGCTCTTAGTTGTAAAATGAACACTCTCGCCGACGCCCAGACGTATGTCCCGTTCAGCCCTTTATCGCAGCTGGCAGATCGCCGTTGTCGTATTGACCGCGGTCGCCGTCGCATGGGTTTTCGCCACGCACGACGCGCCGTTCGCGGGCTACGCGCTCTTCTTCGCCGGACTGGTGCTCGCCGCGTCCTTCTTCCGCATCGAAGCCGGTGAAGCCTCGGTCAGCTTCGAAGCGTCGGTCGTCTTCGGCGCGATCATCCTGTTCCACAGCGCCGGTGTCGCGCTCGTCGCCGTCGCGATCGGAACGCTGCTGCACGCGGTCTACCTCTTCCTGCGACAGAAGAACGTCCGCCTCGAGCCGGTCTACAACGGCACGCAGCTCGCCGCGTCGTACGCGATCGCCGCGCTGCTCTACACGTCCGCGGTCGCGAAAGACGCGCCGCTGATCGCGAAGTTCTCCGGCTTCATCCTGCTGCTCGTCGGCTACCTCATCTTCCACCTGCTGTTCGCATCGCTGCGGCGCTGGTTCGAAGGGGACGCCGATCCGCTCGACTTCCGCCGCGTCGTGATGGCGCAGGGCCGCATGCTGATCCTCGGCAGCCCGGTGGTCGGGATCGAGATCATGCTCTTCTCGACCTACGGCATCGCCGGTTTCACGCTCGCGGTGTTGCCGCTGCTGCTCGTCGCGTACGCCATCCGCACCGAGTCGGAAATGCAGCTGCAGAATACCGATCTCGTACGGCGCAATCGCGAGCTGTCGATCCTCACCGAATCGTCGACGCAGATCCTTTCGGCGGAAGGTGATCAGGAGACGCTACGCCGGTTGATGAGTCTATTGACGAGGCTCTCGAAGCTGCAGGCGTGCGCGGTCGTGACGTGGGAAACGAATCCCGACATGCCTGGCACCGTGTATCGCTTCGGCGAATGCCTGCCGAGCGATCAGGAGATCCTGAAGTGGGTCGAATCGGCCGGCTTCTCGCAGTCCGCGCCGAGCCGCGCGTTCGTGTTCCAGGCCGACATGCGGCGCTTCCCGCTGTCGAGCGGAAAAGCGACGCAGGTGCTGATCGGCATCCAGACGCAGGAAGTCATCTACGGAATCCTCATTTACGAAACGGAAGATCCGGCACTGTTGAAGAGCGGCAGTCTCAACCTGCTCACGCTGCTCGTGAACCAGACCGCACTATCGCTGCAGGATCAGTTACTGCGCCGCGAAATGCGCGACAAGACGGAACAGCTCGAGAAGCAGGCCGTCACCATGTCGACGATTCTCGATGTGTCGAACACGCTGATCGGATCGTTCGACATCGACGCGGCACTGACGCGCATCGCGCAAGGCATCCAGTCGTCGCTCGGATTCGAAGTCGTCGTCTTCGCCCTGCACGATCCGAAGCACGGCGAATACGTCCGCCGCGCGCATGCGGGACTGGACGAGATTTGGGAAGAGGTCCGCAAGAAGAAGGTGTCGCCGGCGGAGATCGAGGCCTTCTTCAACCCCGAGTTCCGCGTCTCCAACTCGTACTTCGTGCCGCATACCTCGCTGCGTCAGAGCGAGCACGATTTCTTCGTCGTGCCGGAAGACCAGGGGGTGTTCCTGCCCGATGACTGGCACGAGAACGACATGCTGATCGTGCCGCTGATCAGCGGCGAGCAAACGGTCGGCTACCTCTCCGTGCGACAGCCGCACGATCGCAAAGTTCCGAATATCGAGAAGGTGCAGACGCTCGAGATCTTCGCCGTTCAGGCGGTGACGGCGCTGCAGTCGGCGCGGCAGTACGAAGAGATCAAGCGCCTCACCTTCATCGACGCGCTCACGCCCGCCTACAACCATCGCTTCTTCCAGGAAGCGCTGGCCAAAGAGATCCACCGCCACGCGCGCAGCGGCAACGAGTTCGCGCTGGCGATGCTCGACATCGACAACTTCAAGCGGATCAACGACACGTTCGGTCATCCGATCGGCGACGAAATTCTCAAAGGGCTGGTCGACGAGCTGATTACGAATGCGCGCGACAGCGACATCGTGTCGCGCTACGGCGGCGAGGAGTTCGCCATCATCTTCCCCGACACGCCGATGACCTCCGCACGCGATGCGGCGAATCGTCTGCGCGAAGTGGTGGAGCGCCGCGAGTTCCCGATGACCGCGATCGGCCGCACGCTGCGCATCACCATCAGCGTCGGCGTGTCGGTCTATCCGCGCGACGGCAACAACGCCGCCGATCTGGTCGCGCGCGCCGACGCCGCGCTGTACTACGCCAAGAAGAACGGCAAGAACATGGTGGCCATCGCCATCGACGTTTTGGCCGAGGGCCAGATGGCGTTGTAGTCTGCGCGGATGCGCATCCTGCTCGCATTCCTGCTCGCTCTTCCCCTCTTCGCTCAATCGATCGACGATCGCATCTCGAAAGAGCTGCCGTCGCTCGTCGATACGTACAAGACGCTGCACACTTCGCCCGAGCTTTCGACGCAGGAAGCGAAATCGTCCGCGCTCGTCGCGTCGGAGCTGCGCAAGCTCGGATTCGAAGTGACGGAGCGCGTCGGCAAGTATTCGGATACCGATGCGACGTGCTACGGCGTCGTGGCGGTGATGAAGAACGGCAAAGGTCCGGCGCTGGCGATTCGCAGCGACATGGACGCGCTGCCGGTCGAGGAGCAGACGGGACTTCCGTACGCGTCGGCGAACAAAGGCGTGATGCACGCGTGCGGACACGACATCCACATGACGACGCTCATCGGCACGGCGCGCGTGCTGTCGCAGCTGAAAGACAAATGGCACGGCACGCTCATGCTGATCGGACAGCCGGCGGAAGAAGTGGTGAAGGGCGCGAGCGCGATGCTGAGCGATGGCCTGTACGAGCGTTTTCCGAAGCCCGACTTCGTCATCGCGGTGCACGACAACGCGAGCCTCGCGGCGGGGACGATCGGCTACACGCCCGGCTACCTGATGGCGAGCGCGGACTCGGTGAACCTCACCATTCGCGGCGTCGGCGGCCACGGCGCGTCGCCGGAGAAGACGAAGGACCCGGTGGTGATGGCGGCGGAGACGGTGCTCGCGCTGCAGACGCTGGTCAGCCGCGAGAACTCGCCGCTCGATCCGGTGGTGGTGACCGTCGGCTCGATCCACGGCGGTACGAAGCGCAACATCATTCCGGACTCGGTGCAGCTCCTGATGACCATCCGCACGTACAAACCGGAAGTGCGGAAGCGCGTGCTGGACGGCATTCAGCGCGTCGCGCGCGGCGTGGCGATCGCAAACGGTCTCCCCGACGACAAGATGCCGGTGTTCGAGTGGTTGAAGGCCGAATCGATCGGCGCGACGTACAACGACCCCGCCCTGACCGAGCGCCTCGCCACCGCAGTGTCAAAGGAGATCGGCGCGTCGAACGTGATGAAGATCGATCCCCTTATGGTGAGCGAAGACTTCAGCCTCTATTCGCTCGATCACAAGATCCCGAGCGTGATGCTGAACGTGGGTGCGGTGGACCCGCTGAAGGTGGCGAGCGGAGAACCGTTGCCGTCGTTGCACTCGTCGAAGTTTGCGCCGCTGCCGGAGGCGACGATTCGGACGGGTGTGCGGGCGGTGGTGGCGAGTGCGCTGGATGTGCTCCGGTAGCTACTTCTAAATTCTGACTCTGCGTTCTGCGTTCTGCGTTCAATCCAACGCGCGTGGCTCGAGCCATGAACGTTGGATTGAACGCAGAACGCAGAACGCAGAGTCAGAACTGAGAATCAGGACGAACGTGCACGATCTCGCCATCGACCCCCGCGAAACCGGCTTCACCAAACTTAACCTGCAAGAGCTGTTCGGCAACCACCACCCCGTCATCCTCGAAATCGGCTCCGGCAAGGGCCGCTTTCTCATCGCCACCGCCGTCGAACATCCCGAGCTGAATCTCATCGGGATCGAGAAATCGCTGCACTATCACCGCGTGATTCGCGAGCGGGTGATCAAGCGCAATCTCACGAACGTCCGCCTCATCAATCACGACGCGTTTCTGGTGATGCGGGACATGCTTGCCGACGCCTCCATACAAGAAGTCCACATCTACTTTCCCGATCCGTGGCCGCGCAAGAAAGAGCAGAAGCGGCGGATCATCCGGCCCGATGTTCTCGAGCAGATCGCTCGCGTGCTGGTGCCGGGTGCGTGGGCAATTTACGTTACCGATCATCAGGAGTACTTCGAGGCCGCGGCGCCGCTGATCGAAGCACGATTCGAGTCCGAGCGGTGCATTCCCGGACCGGACGATCCGCCGCGCACGAACTACGAAGCGAAATATCGGGAACAAGGACGGCCGATCTACGAGATCCGGTTCCGGAAGTCGCTACAATCGAACGCGTGAGGATTCTCGGCGTCGACCCCGGCTCCATCATCACCGGCTTCGGGGTCATCGACTACGAGCGGGGGAGGCTGGCGCTCGTCGAGCAGGGGGCGATCGGAACGCGTCGCGGCGCCGAGCTCGCGGAGCGGCTGCAGAAAATCCACGAAGGACTTCTCGCCGTCATCGCCCGCACGCAACCCGAAGCGATCGCCGTCGAGACGCCGTTCGCCGGACACAACGTCAAATCGCTCGTGCAGCTCGCGCATGCGCGCGGCGTCGTGCTCCTCGCGGCGCAGAGCGCGCGGCTCGAGATCTTCGAATACGCGCCGCGCTCGGTAAAGAGCGCGGTGGTCGGTTACGGCGCCGCGGAAAAAGAGCAGGTAGCGAAGATGGTCCGGATGCTGCTGCCGGGATGTTCCGCCATGCAGCTCGCCGCCGACGCCGCCGACGCACTCGCCATCGCCATCTGTCACGCCCACACAGCCGGACGCAACATCCGGCTGAAGGTGAGTGCGCGCGCATGAGCTCGTCGCTGCCGCAGGAAGAAACGATCGAGTCGGAACTGCAATCGCCGCCGCAGGGCGCATTCGCCCGCACATTCAGCGCGCTCCGTTATCGCGACTTCCGCCTGCTCTGGTTCGGTGCCTTCACCTCCACCACCGGCACCTGGATGCAGACCGTCGCGCAGAGCTGGGTCGTCCTGTCCATGACGAACTCCGCGTTCCTCCTCGGCGTCGACGGCTTCCTCGCCACCGGCCCGATGCTGCTCTTCTCGCTCATCGGCGGCGCGCTCGCCGACCGCATCGAGCGCCGCCGCATCATGCTCCTCTCGCAATACATGCAGATGAGCTTCGCCCTCATCCTCGGATTTCTGATCTGGACGAAGACGGTAAAGGTCTGGCACATCTTTCTGCTGTCGTTCCTCACCGGCAGCGCGCAATCGGTCAGCGGCCCGGCCTACATCTCTTTATTGCCGCTGCTGGTGAAGCGCGAGCACGTGCCGAACGCGGTGGCGATGAACTCGATGCAGTTCAACCTGGCGCGCGTGATCGGTCCGATCCTCGCCGGTTTCGCGCTGACCGCATTCGGCGCCGCGATCTGTTTCGGCCTGAACGGACTCTCGTTCATCGCGGTGATCATCGCGCTGATGCTGATCCGCTCGCCGCAGGTCGCCGGCGCGAGCGATGAAAAGCGCGGCTTCTTCGACGAGATGAAGGACGGCTTCCGCTTCGTCTGGCATCGCAAGTCGCTTCAGCTCCTCACCTTTCTGGCCTTCGCCGGCACCTTCCTCGGCATGCCGATCGTGACCTTCCTGCCGGTCGTCGCGCGCTCGATCTTCAAGCTCGATGCGCGCGGCTACTCGTGGCTGCTGACCGCGTACGGACTCGGCTCCGTCGGCGGCGCGATCGTGGTCGCGGCGACGGGACACGCAGCGAAGAAGGGACGCATCGCGCTGACCCTGCAGGCGGCGTTCGCCTGTCTGCTCTTCGCGTTCGCGTTCTCCCGCACGCTGGCCATCAGCATGGCGATCGCGTTCTTCGCCGGCGCGTGCATCGTCGGCGTGATCTCGATGTACAGCTCGCTCGTGCAGCTCACCACCAGCGACGCGATGCGCGGCCGCGTGATGTCGATCTTCATGCTCGCGTTCCGCGGCGGCATGCCGCTCGGCAATCTGATCGCGGGCTATGTCGCGCAGCGCTGGTCGATTACGACGGCGCTGGCGTGGAACGGTGCGGTGCTGGCGATCGTCGCGGTGATCTTCCTCCTGCGCGGCACCGATCTCGACGAAGGCCTGGCTACCGCCTGATCGCGCGGCGTCGCGGTGGATCGCCTGCGTTGATCAGCACCGAGATGGAGTGATCTTCGTTCGCGGTGATGACATCGGGCAGTCCGTCGCCGTTCACATCCGCGATGGAGAAATTGTTCACCGGACCGCCGGCATCGATCGGAATCGCATCCGAGAATCCGCCCGCTCCGTCGCCGCGGAATGCGTACAGCGTCGACGTTTGGAAATCGTTGACGATCAGATCGACGTGCCCGTCGCGATCGAGATCCGCGGCACGTACGACGCTCGGCAATCCGGCGATCGACGCAACCTGCTGCCGTTGCGCGATCGTGACGAAGATCGTGCCGTCAAACGCCGTGTCGATGATGTCGGCAACGCCGTCGCCGTTCACATCCGCGAACGTGCATGCGAGATCGAAGTCGGGACCGGCGGGGATCCGCGAAACCGTCACGGTGCCGTTCGCGATGTGGATCAGTCCGAGGTTTTTCGAATGCTCCGCGACGAGCAGCTCGAGCGCGCCGTCGATCGTGCGCGACGACATCGACGCGCCGTTTGCCAGTCCGGTATCGATCGTGGTTTTGATTCCATCGTGGAAGAGATGCAGGCGCACCTGATTGCCCGAGCCGAACGACAGACTGACGATGTCGTGGCCATTGATGATTGACGGTCCGCCGTGCGTTGCAGTCGCGAGCGGAATCGCCGCATCGAATTGCAGCGCGCCGCGGCCGCGATACGTTGCGATGCCGTTCGCCCAGTAATTCGACACGAGCAGCTCGGGGATGCCGTCGCCGTCGAGATCGCCGATGTCTTCGAGCCGCTCGCCGAAGTTGCTCGCGAGCAGTTGCTCCGCGGCGAAGGTGCCGTCGCCGCGATTGACGAACAGCGAGAACGCATCCCGCTCATCGATCTGATTGCCGGACGCGATCAGCTCCGGTGCTCCGTCGCCGTTCAGATCGTGAACGAGCACGACCTGATCGGCGGCCGACGTGTAGCGCACCGGCGCGTGAAAGGTGATTGCGAGGAGGAGGAGCCACGTCACTTCTTAGTCTGCTTCGATGCCTTCACCATCTCGTCGCGCATCCGCTGCGTATTTTCGCGGAGCTCGGCGTCGGTGATCTGTGGCAGAAGTGAATCAATCAGCGTCATCGCTTCGCTCAGCTTGCCGTGATTGGCGAGGTCGATGGCTTGATTGATCTCCGCGGCCTGGCGCTCCGCCTGATTGTGGCTTTCGTAGCTTCCGATGATCGATTCGATGCGCGACTTCAGCTCCGCGTTCGTCGTCGACTTCAGCACCGACTTCAGGATCGGCATCGCCTCATCGAACTTCTCCTGCTGCAGCAGCTTCTGCGCGCGCAGCACGTCGGCGTAGAGGATCACCTCGCGCGCTTCGCGGACCATCTCCGGCGTGCCGCTCTTCGCGACCACATCATCGAAGAGCCGCTGCGCGTCGTCACGGCGGCCTGCACGTGCGTAGAGCTGTACGAGGTTGTATGCGACATCGTCCTGACCCGGCGCGAGCGACATGCTCTTCTCCAGCGCCGCGATGCCGGCCGCCGGATCTTCATCGCTGATGACGTACGTCGCGCCGATGCCTGCGTATGCGCGTGCCGATTGCGGCGCGAGCTCCGAGGCTTTCTCGAACATCTTTCGCGCGCGCTGCAGCTCGGACGGCGGCGTCTTCACATCGCGCAATGCATTCGCGACGTTGCGAAAGATCGTGACGCCGTACGACAGGTACACATTCGGATCATCCGACCCGAACTTCACCGCGCGCTCGTACTCCACCGAAGCCTCGGCGCCGCGTCCGGCGAGATCGTGGAGCAGACCGAGCGTCGCGTACGCGCCTGCATGCTCCGCGTTCTCGTTGATGGCCGCTCTGAGAAAACGTTCCGCATCAGCGGAGCCGCGGCCGTCCGTGCCGCGCGTCAGCAGATCGCCGAGGCGATAGAGGACGTCGGCGCGATCCATCGCGCGCGGTGCGGGGACCTGCGTCGTCGCGAGATCGGCAATCGAGTAGCGGCGATATTGAAACGTCAGTCGATGCACGTAGCTCTTCAGCTCGCGCTCCATGTCATCGAACGACGAATCGAACGCCGTCTGAAACGCCTGGCCGGCGGGCTGCTTGGCGTTGAGCAGGGCGAGGAACTTCGGCAGCTGATCGTGGCGCTGCTGGCTGCCGGAGAGGATGTAGTGCATCAGCGCCCACGACTCCGCGTAGAACACGCCCTGCCGCGTGCCTTCGTTGTAGTCCTTGTCGTTAGTATCCATCGCGAAGAGCTGCGCGAGCGGGATGAGCGGTTCATCCCGCAGCCAGAGCACGTGGTCCTTGATGGGGATGCCGAGGTCGACGACATCGCCGTGCGCGGAGAAGGTCGAGTAGTACTCCGCGATCCCTTCGTGAAACCAGAGCGGCAGACCGGCGAGCGTGTTCTTGACGAAGTAATGCGTCAGCTCGTGAAAGACGACGCGATCGATGCCGCCGGGTGCGTCGGCGTCGAGCAGGATGAAGTTCGTCTGCTCGTTGCCGAGAAAGAGTCCGCTGATGTCGGCATGTCGACCGAGCGCGACGGCGCGATACGGCGCGAATGATGCTTCGTTGCGGAAGACGAAGACGTTCGTCGGAACCGCGGAGCGGACTTTGAGCTGCGTGACGCGTCCGATCGCCTCGCGCATGCGGAGGAGATTCGTCGCGATCTCCGTCGTTTCGCGCTCGCTCGCGTTGCTGAACACGTGCAGATCGCCCGCGTCGATGGCGATCCATTTCTCGCGATCGGCCGGTGCGTTGATCGATGCAAATGCAGGGAATGCGAGGAGGAGAGCGAGGACCAGAGCGCGGGGCATGAACGTCAGGGTAGCAGGAGTGCGGCGGCTTGCCGCCGCCCTCGGATTGCGGCAGCTTGCTGCCGCCGCGTTGTTGATCGGCGGGCGTGTCGTTCGGCGACGAGCTCCTGGCCGGGCGGGACGCCCGACCAGTGCGGGCGAGACGCCCGCGCTCCCTACTCCGTCGCGTTGTTGTTTTCGGTCCGCGGCAGCAAGCTGCCGCACTCCGTGCATGACGCATAGTTTTTGCTTAGAATCCGTGACCCTCATGGGGAAGCAGAAACAAGAGCCTTCAATTGCCGTTGCCGATGCCGCTACGTGCGCGCCGGAGTGGAAAGAAATCCTGCGCGAAATGATCTTCATCCGCCGCTTCGAGGAAGCGACGGAGCGCGAGTTCCGGCGTGGAAAAATCGGCGGATATCTGCACGTCTACAGCGGGCAGGAAGCCGTCTGCGTCGGCATCCTCGGCGCGCTCGACAAAGATGACATCGTCTTCGCCGGCTATCGCGATCACGCGCATGCGCTCATGCTCGGCTCCGATCCGGGCAAGGTCATGGCCGAGCTGTTCGGCAAGGCGACCGGCCTGTCGAAAGGCAAAGGCGGCTCGATGCATCTGTTCGATGTCGAGCACGGCTTCTACGGCGGATACGGAATCGTCGGTGGACATCTGACGCTCGCCACCGGCGCCGCCTACGCGCTCCGCTACGACGCGAGCGAGCGCATCGTCGTCTGCTATTTCGGCGACGGCGCGATGAACATCGGCTCGTTCCACGAAGCGATGAACATGGCGGGGCTGTGGGGCAAGCAGGGGATGTGTCCCGTGCTGTTCGTCATCGAGAACAACGGCTACGCGATGGGCACGGCGATCGATCGTCATTCCGCGCTGACCGATCTCGCGGCGCGTGTGAACGCGTACAACATCCCGAGTGAGAAGGTCGACGCGCAGGATGTGTTTGCGGTGCGCGGCGTCGCCGATCGCGTGATCGGCAAGATGCGTCAGGACGGCAAGCCGTACTGCATCGAAGCGATCACGTACCGCTTCTCCGGTCACGGCGCGGCCGACATCCTGCAGCCGTATCGCTCGAAAGATGAAGTGGAGCGGCAGAAGCACCGCGATCCGATTCTCATCCTGCGCAATCGTCTGAACGAGATCTGCGGATTGAGCGATGACGATGTGAAGAAGTACGAAGACGAAGCGGCCGAGCGCGTGGCCGCGGCGGTGAAGTTCGCCGAAGAGAGCCCGGCGCCCGAAGCGGCGGAGCTGTTCAATGACGTTGTGGCCGAGCACGGACCGCGGCCGGTCGCCGAGGACATCAGCGAATGAGCGCCCGTGTCATCCTGAGCCGCGCAGACGGCGAAGGATCCGTGGCATTGCACGCGGCAAGATCCGTTACGGGTCCTTCGCCGTCTGCGCGGCTCAGGATGACACCCGGTGCGTGGGAGTGTGCATGTCTGAAATGAGTTACCGCGACGCGATCCGCGCCGCGATGATGGAAGAGATGGACCGCGATCCGAGTGTCCTCATCATGGGCGAGGACATCGGCATCTACGAAGGCACATTCCGCATCACCGCGGGGATGCTCAAGAAATACGGGCCGAAGCGCGTGATCGATACGCCGATCGCGGAAGCGGGGATGGTCGGCACGGCAGTCGGCATGGCGATGCTGGGACTTCGGCCGATCGTCGAGATGATGACGGTCAACTTCTCGATCGTCGCCGCCGATCAGATCCTCAATCACGCGGCGAAGATCCGCTACTTCAGCGGCGGACAGGTCGACATCCCGATGGTGATCCGCGGCCCGCACGGCGCAGGTGTGCAGCTCTCCGCGCAGCATTCGCAATCGTTCGAATCGTTTTACGCGCACTTCCCCGGAATCAAAGTCGTCGCGCCGGGATCGCCGGCGGATGCGAAGGGATTGCTGAAAACGGCGATCCGCGGAAAAGATCCGGTGATGTTCCTCGAGAGCGCGGCGCTGTACGGCATGAAGGGCGAAGTGCCGGACGATCCGGAGTACACGGTGCCGTTCGGAGAGTCGCGGCTCGCGCGCGAAGGGCGCGACGTGACGATCGTGTCGTGGGGCCGCATGCTGCAGCTCTCGCTGATCGTCGCGGAGAAGCTGGCGAAGGACGAGAACATCGAGATCGAAGTGATCGATCTGCGCTGTCTGCGTCCGCTCGACATGGAGCCGGTGTACTCGTCGGTCTCCAAGACGCATCGCGCGGTGGTCGTGCAGGAGCAGTGGAAACCGTTCGGGCCGGGCGCGGAGATCAGCGCGAGCATCAATGAAACGATGTTCGACGAGCTCGATGCGCCGGTCGCGCGCGTAACGGGCGAGGACGTGCCGATGCCGTACGCGCGCAATCTGGAGTTGCTGGCCACGCCGCATGAAGAGCAGGTGATGGCGGCCGTCAAACGTGTGATGTACCGGGAGTAGAGATGGCCGAAATCATCATGCCCAAGATGGGCGACGCGATGACCGAGGGGAAAGTCGTCCGCTGGTACAAGAAGGCGGGCGATGCGGTGAAGAAGGGCGAGCCCGTTCTGGAGATCGAGACCGACAAGGTCAATCTCGATCTGGAAGCGGAGAACGACGGCACGCTGTCCGAGGTCAGCGCGAAGGAAGGGGAGATGGTGCCGGTCGGCGGACGGCTGGCGCTCGTTCTCGGGTCCGGCGAATCGGCGCCCGCTCCTGCCGAGCCTTCGCGCCGCGCGACGGACAAGAAGGATTCGTTCAAGCACACCACCGGCGAGTACGGCGAAGCGGTGGAGATGAAAGGGCCGCGCGTCGACCGCGCCGCGGCCCAACCTGCGGCCGCGCCGGTTGCTCCGGCGGCGCAGGGTGGAAGACGCAGAACGTCGCCGCTCGCGCGCAAGATGGCGGCGGAGCTGGGCGTGAATCTCGATCAGGTGAATGGATCGGGACCGGGCGGGCGGATCGTTGCGAGCGACATCAAAAATGCCGGTGCAGGGCAAGCTCTCAGCTTGCCCCCGCAGCCCCGGCAACCTGAGATGTTGTCGAACACATCCATCCCCCTCACCGCGATGCGCCGCACCATCGCGAAGCGCCTCTCCGAATCGATCGGACCCATTCCGCACTTCTTCCTCACCGTCGATTACGACGTCACGAACCTGCTCTCGCTCCGCACGCAGCTCAACGAAGCGCTCGGCGCGAAGCTGAGCGTCAACGACTTCATCGTGCGCGCCGCCGCGCTTGCGTTGCGTCATCACCCGAACGTCAACTCGAGCTGGAGCGACGACGCGATCGCGCAGCACGGCGAGATCCACATCGGCATCGCAGTCTCGACACCGGAAGGTCTGATCACGCCCGTCGTGCGCAACGCCGATCAGAAATCGATCCCCGACATCGGCACCGAAGTGCGTGCACTCGCGGAGAAAGCGAAGAATCGCAAGCTGCAGCCGCACGAATACCAGGGCTCGACCTTCACCATCTCCAACCTCGGCGCGTGGGGCATCGAGGAATTCACCGCGATCATCAATCCGCCGAATGTCGCGATCCTGGCCATCGGTACCGCCGAGGCGCGGCCGATTGTTACGGCAGAGCGACAGATCGTCGTACGCGACCGGATGAAGATTACGATGTCCTGTGACCATCGGGTCGTCGACGGTGCGGCCGGCGCGGAGTATCTGAAAACGCTGAGGCAGTACGTCGAACAGCCCGTTCGACTGCTCATTTAGCTTGTCCCGAGCGAAGTCGAGGGACCAACGGAGCGTTCGCGCGGCGCGTACCACATGCGGCGAGCCTCGATTTCGCCCGGCATAAACTTCAACATGAGACCAATCGCCCTCCTGATCCTTTTCCTCGCTCCCGCCGTTCTCGCCTGCGACCTCAACGTCCGCGCTCACACGACGGAGCTCCCGTCGTCGATCGAGTGGGACCGCTACATCGGCGCGTTCTCGTATCTCGTGACGGAATCGTCGGACGGTTTCGTCACGACGCGCACTTACGAAGTGCCGACCAACTCGTTCACGATCCCGCACCGCGTCAGCGAGGTGACGAAGTTCTCGTATCGCGTGGAGGCGCACTTCGAGACCGATCAGGTCATCGACGGCTCGTGCCGCGGCGCGATCGAGCTCGCACTGCGACCCGATCCGCAATTTCGAAAGATGACGCGCAAGGTGATCGTGCCGATCGTCGGCTCGGTCGTCGGCGCGACCGGCGCAAAGTTCCGCACGTCGCTGCGCATCACGTCGACGACAGGGCAGCAGCACGGCCGCATCGTCTTTCATCCGGCGGGGCAGGCGAGTGATTCCGATCCGTCGATCCCGTATTCGTTCGATCGCATCAAGCAGTCGTTCGCATGGGACGACATCGTGCAGGCGATCGGCGCGACCGGCATCGGCTCGCTCGACATCGTTCCGGACGAAGACGCCGATCCCGCCGCACCGACGGTGCTCGCGCGCCACTACACCGACGCGCCAAACGGCACGTTCGGATCATTCGAGCCCGCGGTGCAGCCGTTCGATTTCATCACGCCCGCCGGCTTCGCAGTGAATCCGCCCGACCAGGGTTTCCGCCTCAACGTCGGATTCCGCACGCTGACCACTACAACGGTGTCCGCGCTGGTCTTCGACAGCACCGGACACGTGAAGGATCTCAAGACGTTGTCGCTGCCGGGCGACTACTTCACGCTGATTCCGTCGACGCAATTGGTCGGCGAGCTCGCGCCGGGCGAGACCTTCTCGCTCAGTTTCAGCGGCAGCGTGATTCCGTTTTACACGCTGACCGAAAACGGGACGAACGATCCGGCGGTTGTGATTCCGCGCACAACGAATGCGACATTCGTTCAGTAATAATTTCCACAACGAACCTGTTACACTCGATGCATCCCTGAATGCCACCCACCGCCGAGATCGTTGGCATCCTCATCGCCATCTTCGCCATCTGGATCGTGTTGAAGCTGGCGAAAATCGCTTTCCGGTTGATCGTTTTCATCATCGGAGTGCTGTTGATCCTCGGGGCGGCCTACTACGTTTTCATGAGGTAATCACTTGAGCGACGATCGCAAATACAGGCATCGCGGTTATCAGGACGGAGGCGGCTACAGCTCGCGCTCCACGGGCGGCGGGCAGCGTCCGCAGGGACCGCGTCCCGAGCCGCGTCCCCAGCGCATGGAAGGCGCGCCGCGCGGACGCACGGCGGGCGGATTCGGCCCCGAAGCCTTCAAATGCAATCGATGCGGCCAGCTGCGCGTGGGCATCGAAAATCCCACTGCGGATGAGACCTGTCTCAAATGCGGCGCCGATCTGCACACGTGCGGCAACTGCCGCTTTTTCGATACGACGACGCTTTGGGAGTGCCGCGAGAACATCACCGCGCGCATCGCGAACAAACAGGGCCGCAACGAATGCACGTTCTTCCAGCCGAAGATCGTGAAGGACCTCTCCGCCGACAAGCCGCGCCAGCCGCAGACGCCGGATGATGCGAGGAAGGCGTTCGAGGCGTTGTTCAAAAAATAGGTCCGAGGGTGCGTGGGTTCGTGGGCACGTCGTCCCCCCCGAGCCTCCGAACCCACGGGCCCACGTACCCGATGTATTTCCGCATCCTCCTCGCCCTCTCATCCGGCCTCCTCTTCGCTCTCGCTTTCCCGAATGTCGCGATCGGATGGTTTGCGTTCGTCGCGTTCATTCCGCTCTTCATCGCGCTGGCGAGAGCGCAGAGTGCACGGCAAGCCGCACTCCTCGGCTGGATCTCGCAAACCACGGCGTGGCTGTTGATGGTGCCGTGGGTCGTGCGCGTGATGTCGCATTACGGCGGACTGCCCTACATCACCGGCGTTCTGCTCTTCTGCGCGATGTGCATCATCCTCGGGCTCTACGGCGCGCTCTACGGCTGGCTCGTGTGGCTCATTCGTCCCGCGGCGTTCTATCCGCGATGGCTGCTCGTCGCGCTGGCGTGGCCGGTGATCGAGTTCATCCGCACCTACGCGCTCACCGGATTTCCGTGGAACCTGCTCGCGGCCTCCATCGTCGATTACGCGCCGATGATCCAGATCGATCGCGTCGCCGGACCGTACTTCGTCGGCTTCCTGATGCTGCTCCCGGCGACGGTCGCCGCGTGGCTGATCACGCAACGCACGAAGAGCATCGACCGCATCCTCGTCATCGGCAGCGTCTGCATCCTCGTCTTCGTCTGGTGGGCGACGGGACTCGTCGCCTCCAAGCTGATCGACCGCCCGAACGGCCGCGCCACCACCCGCGCCGCGCTGCTCCAGCCCAACATCTCGCAGGAGATGCGCTGGGACGACGCGAATCTGATGGCGATCTACCAGCGCATGATGTCGATGACGAGCGAAGCGATCCACGGCGGCGCGAAGATCGTGATCTGGCCGGAGTCGACCGTGCCGCTGTCGTACAGCAGCACCGATTTCTATCGCGACACGATCGAGTCCGTCTCCCGCGATAACAACATCGACATCATCCTCGGGTCGATCGCCGAGGATGCGCAGAATTCGAATCGGATGTGGAACGCGGCGTTTCTGGTGAGCGGCGGGAAGACGATCGGTCATTACGACAAGATCCGCCTCGTGCCGTTCGGCGAATACGTCCCGCTGCGCAAGATGCTCTTCTTCGCGGAGAAGCTCGTGCATGCGGTGGGCGAGTTCGAGTCCGGCACGCACGACACGCCGCTCGCCGGACATTTCAAATACGGCCCCGCCATCTGCTACGAAGTCGTCTATCCGCAGATCACGCGGACGCAGGTCGTGCACGGCGCGAACGTGCTCGTCACGATCACCAATGACGCGTGGTACGACGGCACATCCGCACCGCGGCAGCATCTCAACCAGGCGCGTTTGCGCGCGATCGAAGACGACCGTTACCTGCTGCGCTCCGGCACGACCGGCATCAGCGCGTTCGTCAATCCGACCGGACGCGTGCTGCACGAGATTCCGATGGGGAAGAGCGGAATCATTTACGCGGACTTTCAGGCAAGGGAGAGCGTGACGCCGTATGTGCGGTTTGGGGATTGGTTTTGTTGGGTGGCGATGGCGATCGTCGTCGCAGCGATCGCGATTCTGAGGAAACGAACGCAGAACGCAGAGTCAGAACATAGAAGTTAGAATGCGGTTCTAAATTCTGACTCTGCGTTCTGCGTTCTGCGTTCAAACACTTATGAGAGACGACACCCTCACCAAAGTTGACGACCTCCGCTCCCGACTTCGTTCTGTCCGGAGCTATCTTTGACGTCGCTTCCGCACGCAAGACATTAGACGAGATCGAGCGCGAGATGGCCGCGCCGGGCTTCTGGGACAACCAGGAGAAGGCGCAGGACGTCGGGCGCAAACGGTCGCGCGTCGAGAAGCGCATCCAGGCCGGCGAAGCGATCGACTCCCAATCGGAAGAGCTCGACGTGCTGCTCGAGCTGCAGCGCGAAGGCGAGGCGGTCGATGACGACATCGAATCGCTCGTCGATCGGCTGGAGCGCGAAGTCAACGCCATCGAGCTGACGATGAAGCTCAGCGGCGAGCACGACGATCACGACGCGATCCTCGCCATCCATCCCGGCGCCGGCGGCACCGAGTCGCAGGACTGGGCGGAGATGCTGCTGCGCATGTACCTGCGCTACTGCGAGCGCAAGGGCTGGTCGACGGAGATGCTCGATTATCAGGCCGGCGAGGAAGCGGGACTGAAGAGCGTGACGGTGATGGTGCGCGGCGATTACGCGTACGGCTACCTCAAGGCGGAGCGCGGTGTACACCGATTGGTGCGCATCTCGCCGTACGATGCGGCGAAGCGCCGGCACACGTCGTTCGCGTCGGTCTACCTCTATCCCGACATCGACGACGACATCGAAGTGGAGATCAACGACAAGGATCTGCGCGTCGATACGTATCGCTCGTCGGGCGCCGGCGGTCAGCACGTCAACGTGACCGATTCGGCGATTCGCATCACCCATCTGCCGACCGGCATCGTCGCCACCTGCCAGAACGAGCGCAGCCAGCACAAGAATCGCGACGTCGCGATGCGCCTCCTCCGCGCGCGCCTCTATCAGCTCGAAGTCGAAAAGCGGAAAGAGGAGCAGGCGAAGATCGAAGGCGAGAAGAAAGAGATCGGCTTCGGCTCGCAGATCCGCTCGTACGTGCTGCAGCCGTACCAGCTGGTGAAGGATCTGCGGACCGGATACGAGGTCGGCGATCCGTCGCGCATTCTCGACGGCGATCTGGACGGATTCATCGAGGCGTACCTCGCGCAGGAAGCGCGGACGAGCGCGGATTGATGCGCGTTTCGTGGCATTCGCCGATGCCGCCCGCGCGCACCGGCGTCGCGCACTACTCGTCGCTGGTGCTTCCCGCGTTGCCCGATGTCGACGGGCCGCCGATCTACCACCTCGGCAATAACCCTTTCCACGAAGCGATCTACCGCCTCGCGATGCGTGAGCCGGGCATCATCGTTCTGCACGATGTGGTGCTGCATCACTTGATTGTGGAGATGACGCTCGCGCGCGGCGATGTCGAGGGGTACGTCAATGCGCTGCGCGCGAGTCATGGCGCGGCAGGCGAGGCGTGGGCGCGTGGGCGGGCGATGGGGATGCACGACGAGATCGGCAACTTTCTGCTGCCCGCATCGATCGACATCGCGCGGAGATCGCGTGCGGTGATCGTGCACAACAAATGGGCGGCGGAGCGGCTGCTGTCGTTCGGAGTCGAGACGCCGGTGTACGTCGTGCCGCATCCGTACGTGCACGAGCCGGCGACTCGCGTCGTGAATGTGCCCAAGGGACGCATCGTCGGTCTCTTCGGATTCCTCACCGCGGCCAAGCGCGCGAATGTCGTGCTCGAAGCATTTGCAAACGCACGAAAGCAGGATCTTTCGCTCGTGCTGCTCGTTGTCGGCGAGCCGGCTCCCAACATCGACATCGACAAAATGCGCGGCGACGGAATCGTCTTCACCGGCTACGTTCCGGATGAAGACTTCGCCTCGTACTACGCCGCCGCCGATCGCCTGGTGAACCTTCGCTATCCCTCCGCCGGCGAAACCTCGGGGACGCTGATCCGCGCCCTCGACGCGGAGAAGCCGGTCGCAGTGAGCGACTACGCGCAATTCGCGGAGTTTCCGGATGACTGCGTGTTCAAAGTCCCGCTCGGCGGCGAGGAAGTCAACAAGTTGACCGAATTCCTGTTGGGCGACGTCGACCACTCGGGCCAGCGTGCCTGGCTCGAATCGCACTGCACCATCGACCACACGATCCGCGGCTACCTCGGCGTTCTCAACGGAAGCGCGCAGCCGTACATCGCGCAGTCCGCAACGCGCGCGATCCCGCTGCTGCCGCGGCTCGAAGTCGTCGCCACGAATCCGCTCACGTTAAGAAACACTGGCGACTTCACGCTCCGCACGCGCGTTTACGGACAGCCGTCGTATCGCCTGATCGCGAACGATCGCTGGATCGAGCTGCCGTGCGATCTCGCGCCCGGCGCCGAGGTCAGCATTCCACTGCCGCCCGGAACGTTCCGGCTCGCGCATGCGGTGCAGGGCATTCCGATGCTCGATGCAGAACCGTTCGCGGAGGTCCGCATTGGCGCGCTTTGACGATCGCGCGCTCGCACGGCTGCGCGAGCTCATCGCCGCGCGGCCCGCGATCGAAATCGACGCTCCAACGCTGCGCCGCGCCTCGGTGCTGATCCCGATCATCGCCACGCCGGACGGCTGGTCGCTCCTCTTCACGCAGCGCGCGGAGAACATGGCGGCGCACAGCGGACAGATCTCGTTTCCCGGCGGCGGAGTCGAAGCAGGGGAGTTGTTTGAAGACGCGGCACGGCGCGAGGCGCATGAGGAAGTCGGCATTCCGCCGCACCTCGTCGAAGTCTTCGGCAGGCTCGATGACCTCATCACGAACAGCGGCTTTCTCGTCGCGCCGTTCGCAGGCGTCGTGCACGAGCGGATCGAGTACGTGATGCAGGAGTCGGAGGTCGTGGAGATCTTCGAAGTGCCGATCGACGCGCTGCTCGACGAGCGCAATCCCGAGGTGCGGTACGTGTCGTTTCGCGGGCGACGGTATCCGGCGTACTTTTACCACCACGGTCCGCACGAGATCTGGGGACTGACCGGGCGGATGCTGAAGGCGTTTCTCGATCTGGTGTGGCAGGCGATTTAGCGAGGCCATTCACGGGGTGGCATCGTGAAGTGCGTCACGGACGGGCGGGGTGGGGGAAGCTAGAATTGGGCGCATGAGCAAAGCCAAACTCATCGTGCATTCGCGGCAGCAAGCTGCCGCACTCCTCTTGTTGATCCTTGCGCCGTTTGCGTTTGCGCGCGGCAGCGCGAAAGCGGTCACGGAGCCGGGCTCGTATAAGAACTGGGGGCCGGACATCGATCAGATCGAGATCGTGAAGGCGTTCAAGGTGGGCGACTACGATCGCGTCATCGTGTTGCCGTTCGACACGTCGAAGACGCCGCTGCCCGATCCGAAAGAGAAGTCATACGACTCGATCCGGAGCGTCGTCGACGGCTACACCGAGACACTGAGCGAGGCGCTGCGTGACGAAGTCAAAGGAAAGATGAAGGTGGAGATGGCTCCGGCCGCGCCGAAGACCGCCGGCACGTTGATCCTGCGGGGCATTGTCGAAGACGTCTCGCCCGGGTCGCGCGCGAAACGCTATCTCGTCGGCTACGGCGCCGGCGCGGCGGGCAGCAGGATGTCGGGAGAGCTCGTCGATGCGAAGACCGGCGCCGTGCTCGTCCGCTTCACGCAGGAGCGCCGGTCGGGCGGCACGTGGAAAGTTGCCGGCGGCAGCGACGTGCAGGTGATGCGCGACAGCGTCCATGCGACCGGGCAGGACATCGCGCACATCCTCGAGCAGTTCTGAAACCGGCGACTGGACTTACTTCAGCAACGACGCCACGTACTCCTCGAGCCCCTTGCCACCCTCGCCCGGATCCACCATGACGCCGTTCACGATGTACGTCGGCGTCGAGCGGATGTCATTCGAGAACGCCACACCGGACGCCTTCAGCAGCTCGTTCTTCACATCGTCCGACGCGATGTCTTTCTCGTACTTCGTCATGTCGAGCTCGTGGTCCTTCGCGAAGTTGCGCGCGAAGTCGTCGATCATGAACGCCGAGAGGTGCTCCTGATTCTCGTAGATCGTTTTCTTGTAATCCCAGAACGCCGCCGGCTTCTGGCGATAGATCGCGCGGCCGGCGATCGCCGCGGAGAACGCCCACGGGTGCATCGTCAGCGGCAGGTCGTAGCGGACGTAGCGCACCTTGTCGCCGTACTTGCTGATGATCGGATCGAGAAATCCCGAGGCGTGGCGGCACGACGGGCACTCGAAATCGGAG
>DATEZA010000152.1:0-40107 GCA_035255945.1 Thermoanaerobaculia bacterium | reverse complement strand
CGATCGAGCGATCGAGGTACTCCCACACCGCGAGCGCGTCGGGATGATCGGCAGCTACGCGACGATCGAACATCGCGGTCCGCTGGAGATCGAAGTCGGCTCGAATGCATTCGGCTGCGACATCTGCCAGGAAGTCTGTCCCTGGAATCGCGATCCCGCGCCCTCGCATGAAGCGTTCACGCCGCGCCGGTCACCGACCTGCTGCGCTACGAGCAGGCCGATTTCTCCGCGCTCTTGGAGCGCGGGCGTCCCGCCCGCAGTCGTCGAGCGTCCCGCTCGACGATGATTGAACAGCGACCGGGCGAGGACGCCCGGCCGCTGCGGGCGTGGACGCCCGCGCTCCTTATCGATCCGGAAGCGCAAACGCGCGACTGACGATCGTCGGATCGATCGAGCGATCGAGGTACTCCCACACCGCGAGCGCATCGGGATGATCGGCAATCGGCGGTGCAATCGTGCGCGTGGCCGGATCCGCAATCACGATTCGCGCACGCCGGTACCAGTGCAGCGCCTCTTCGGGATTGAGCCGCAGCTCCTCGCGCACGCCCTGGATCAGCAGGTACTGCTCCGCCGGAATCCCGCTCGCATCGATGGCGTGAAACGACGGCGCGAGCTGCCGCGCACGAGCACGCAGGATCTTCAACTTCAAGGTCAGCGAGCGCGTGTCGAGCGTTGCGCGATTCGTGTCGCAGAGCTGGCCGATCACCAGCCGCAGCAGCTCCGGACGGTCGTTGATCAGCAGTCCGGCGCGGAAGCTCTGATTGCCGATCGATTTCACCGCGGACCAGACGACAGTGCCGGCCACGTTCACCTGCAGCACGCGGAACGTCGCGCTGCGTCCGACGCTGAGCAGCTCGCTGACGGCGATGCGTGCGCCGTGTGCGGAGATGTCCTCGATCATCGCGGGGCGTCCGTCGAACGACGCTTCGAGCGGCGGATCGATCTCGAATCGATCGCTCTGCCGCAGCTCTTCGATCCGATTGGAGCGCTTCGACGACTGCAGCTGCGCAAGGAAGCCGTTGATGACTTCCGGAGCGCCGTACGTCCGCACGCCCGTCTCGAAACGTCCGGGCGCGCCTGTCTCCGCGCGCGTCCAGACCACCACCGCTTCGACCGACACCGGCGACGGTTTTCCGTCCACCGGCATCTTCAGCACGCCTTTGCTTCCGGTCTCCAGCGGGCGGCTGTGCCGAAAACGCGCCCCTTTCGCCGAGATGTCACAGATCGCGACATCCGCGGCGCCGAACGCGGCGGCGAGCGGCGGAGCGAGGAGAAAACGCTCGGCCCTGCGCAGGTTTCGGGCGGCTGATTCGTGCATGGGGGATGGCGATAAGCTTACGCCTCACGCAACCGCGAGTTGTGATTTCCATCACGAAGGAGTTTTCATGGCACGGTCGTACGACATCGTCACCTTCGATTGCTACGGAACGCTGATCGACTGGGTCGGCGGCATCACCGGCGCATTCGCAAAGGCGGCAGCGGCGGATGGGATTGCGATTTCGATGGATGACGTGATCCGTTTGTATGGCGAGATCGAGCCGATCGTCGAGCGCGATTACCGCCCGTACCGCGACGTGCTCATCGAGACCGCCGGCCGCGTCGCCCACGCTCTCGGATGGCGGCTGGCGTACGAGCGCGCATCGTTCCTGGTCAACAGTCTGCCGTCGTGGCAACCGTTCGCAGACACGAATCCGTCGCTCGAGCGTTTGCGCGATGCAGGCATCAAGCTCGGCATTCTGTCGAACATCGACGACGATCTCCTCGCCGCGACGCGCAGGCATTTCACGGTCGATTTCGAGCTGATCATCACCGCGCAACAGCTCCGGTCGTACAAACCGGGACACGCACATTTCATCGCCGCGCGGCAACGCATCGGCGGCGCGCGCTGGCTCCACGCCGCGCAAAGCGACTTTCACGACATTGTCCCCGCCAACACCCTCGGCATTCCGAACGCATGGATCAATCGGCGTCACGAACAGGCGTTGCCGGGCGGAGCCCCGACGATGGAGTTTCACGATCTGGCGGGATTCGCGGATGAGATGACCGCGATGTGACGCAGCACGCGCATGTGGATGCGGTGAATGATCTCGTCGCTCCAGAGCCGCCAGTACGCGGCGGGCCAGAGGGTGTGCCGGTACCACGTCGTACCGATGAGGCGCGTGCGGCGGCCGCCGTCGAGCGGCTGGAGATCGAACTGGCCGCGCTGCGAGACGAGGAAGCCGTGCAGGTGCGGCGCGTCGATGCGGCCCCACGGCGAGAGCTCGCGCATCGGCTCCGGATTCTGCGACACGCCGAATGAGAGGCGGCGCGGCGCGTCCCACACATCGATCGGCTCGACGAACGCGCCGGTGGTGAACTCGCAGTAACGCGTGCGTCCGACGATGCGCGCGCGCAGCGGGTACGCGATGCCGGCGCGGAAGAGGAGCTCCGGTTCTTCGTTGATGTCGGGAAATGCGATGACGTTTTTCCAGACCACGTCCGGCGGTGCATCGATGTCGATCGAGCTGCGCACTTCGTAGGTCGGTGCGATTGGTTTCATCGTCGCCTGCCCCGCGATCATCAATGGCACCAGCGCGGGGATGAACATCGATGCGTGCGCGAGACGGCTCCGCTTGCACACCAAATCCGCGAACCCGACACCCAACGCAACTTCGACGATCGCAAGCGGCGTCACCATCAACAGGCAGACCAGGCCTTCCCACGCCACGGCGAGAAAAATGCCGGCCACGAGCAGCGTCGCGGCATAGGCGGTGATCAGCGGCGTCGTCTTCGAGCCCGGTGCACGGCGTTGATAGATCGATGCGGCGATGAAGCCGATGCAGAACGGCATTCCGACGAACAGTCCCCAGCCGTACTGCTTGAAAACATAGAGACTCAACAGTGCGATGGCGACGGAAAACGCCGCCGAGACGATCACCGCGAGAAACGCCGATTCGATCGCCGGCGCCTTGAATCGCTTGCGAATCTGCGGCGTTGCGATCGACAGCACTGCGAACAGCGCGAGGTTGAGCACGGGGACGAAAAAGCCAGCGGTCCACAGCGCGCTGAGGCCGACGTCGCGCAGGCGCAGCAAGGTCATCGCGATGCCGAACCAGACGAACGGAATGGCGATGGCGATCAGCGTCACCACCATCATCGGCGTCGTCTCGGCATCGGCGAAGTGCCAGTAGTTGATGAGGCGCCAGTCGCGATGAAAGATGAAATGCGCGACCGACCAGTCGATGCCGAACTTCAGCGCAAAAGCGAAAAGACCACCGAGGGCGTAGGTCGCACGTCCGACAGTGCCTTCGAGCCGCCACAGCTTTTTGAACATGTGTGTGTACGACAAGCTCTCAGCTTGTCGGTCCCCTGGGGGCAAGCTGAGAGCTTGCCCTACACCCGCTCGATGATCATCGCGGCCGCTTCACCGCCGCCGATGCAGATCGCGGCGAGACCGCGCCTCACGTTGCGCTCTTCCATCGCGTGCATCAGCGTGACGATGAGCCGCGCGCCGCTGGCGCCGATCGGGTGCCCGAGGGCGACGGCGCCGCCGTTCACGTTCAGCTTCTCGTGCGGGATCTTCGCGTCGGCCATCGCCGCCATCGCCACTACGGCGAATGCTTCGTTCACTTCGAAGAGATCGATATCGTCGACGGTCATCTGCGCGCGCTCGAGCGCGAGCTTGATCGACGCTGCCGGCGCCGTCGTGAACCACTCCGGCTCCTGCGCGGTCGTCGCCTGCGCGACGATGCGCACCAGCGGCTTGAGACCGTGCTTTTCCGCGTACTCGGCCGAGGTCACGACGCAGGCGGCGGCACCATCGTTGATCTTCGAGGAGTTCGCGGCGGTCACCGTGCCGCCGTCCTTCACGAACGCGGGCTTGAGCGTCGACATCTTGTCCAGCGGCGCGCTGAACGGCTCTTCGTCATCGATGACGGTCGAGGTCCCTTTCCGTCCCTGGATCTCGACGACGGCGATCTCTTTCTTGAACTTGCCGAGCTTCGTCGCGTCCTGCGCGCGGCGATACGACTCGCGCGAGAACTCGTCCTGCGCCTCGCGCGTGAAGTTGAATTTCGAGACGCAGAGCTCGGCGCAGTTGCCCATGTGCTTGTCGCCGTACGGATCCCACAGGCCGTCGTGGATCATCAGGTCGAGCATCTTGCCGTTGCCCATGCGATAGCCGCCGCGCGCCTGGGTCAGCGCGTACGGCGCGTTCGACATCGACTCCATGCCGCCGGCGATGGCGAGCTCGTATTCGCCGCAGCGGATGTCGTTCGCCGCGTACATGATCGATTTCAATCCCGAGCCGCAGACTTTGTTGACCGTGACCGCACCCGCGCCGACCGGAATGCCCGCGCCGATGCCCGCCTGCCGCGCCGGCGCCTGTCCGATCGCCGCCTGCAGCACGTTGCCCATGATCACCTGCTGAATCTGCTCCGGCTGCACGCCCGAGTTCATCAGCGCGCATTTGATGGCGATCGAGCCGAGCTTCGGCGCCGAAAGCGAGGAGAGTGTGCCGAGGAATGAACCAATCGGGGTGCGCGCACCACCGAGAATGACGATGTCTTTCATGAAGGCTCCTATGTGTCGATTACCACGAACGGGTTTGTACCATTCCCGGAGGTGGAGTACGAAATGTAAGAAACAGAGACACTAAGAGATAGAGAAACTGAGGAGCCATCTCCTCTTTTTCTCTCTCTCCGTCTCTCAAAAACCGCGTCGCATGCGCGTCCCCATCGCCCGCGCCCGATCAGGCGAGCGGATTGAGCCAGGTGAGGCGGGAAAAGCGAGCAAAGTCAGTATCGGCACTGCAAAGCGTGAGGCCGTGCTCGATGGCGAGAGCGGCAAGGTGGGCGTCGGACACGAGATTACCGGTTGCCTGAGTTTCAACGAGAAGCTTACCGAGAACGACCGCATACTCGCCCGATGGCTCGGGAATCCAGACGCGCGGATGGGAAATCCACTCGACCACCTGCTGCCATGCCATGCCCGTGCTGAACGGTCGGGCATACATTCGCGGATTGGTCGTAAGCCGCAGGAACGAGAGCAGGACTTGCCACGGAAGGCCCACTCTGGTGCGCGAATTCAGCTGGTCTTCCAGCCACGCCCTTGCCACTGGATGTTGCGGATAGCCGGGGATCTTCGCGTACAACAGCAGATTCGTGTCGATCAGGATCACTTGTAGTCATCCCCTTCGACCTCTGCGATGACCTCCGCGATGTTGTCGATATTCATGCGAAGCGGGTGGGCCTCGACCGGCGTGATCCTGTAGCGCGCGGGCTTCTTCGTCTTCGGACGCTCGAGCTCATCAAGTCCGAAGCGCAAAGCCTCATTAACGAGGTCTTTGAAGGGGCGCGTCTTTCTCAGTCTCTCCAATCTGGCAACAACGTCGGGGGCGAGCGTTATCGTGGTGCGCATACATCAAGATTAACGCATCATGATGCTTACTCATGCCCGTCCCCCTCGCCCGCGCCCGCTCCGCCGACGACGAAGCGCTCATCGAGCGCATCCTCGACTCCGCCCACCTCCCCTACACCTTCACCCTCGATGCCGCCGAATCCGACTCCGTCTGCTTTCTCGCGCGGATGTACGAAGTGGACGCAGCCGACGTGGAACGTGCAAAGGAACTGTTGCGCGCGCATGGCGCCGCATCCGCCGTGGTTGACGCCCCCTGAGGCCTCAGCGATAGAATCGCCTGCCCGGCCTCTCTGGCCCTCCGCATCACTTCAGAAGGAGTCTCTCCATGCCCGTATCCACCATCACGGACCGCCGGATTCACGTCCAGCCGAGCGAAGTGCACAACGTGCTCTCGCGTCACATGCTGGCCGACGGTTATGACATCGTCATGGACCTCAGGAAATCGAAAGGCTCGTGGGTGTTCGACGCACGCCGCGGACGCAACGTCCTCGATTTCTTCACCAACTTCGCCTCGGTTCCGATCGGTTACAACCACCCCAAGATGGACACGCCGGAGTTCCGCGAGCGGATCGCGGACGCCGCCATCAACAAGCCCGCGAACTCCGACATCTACACCACGTACATGGCGGAATTCGTCGAGACATTCGCGCGCGTCGCCGTCCCGCCCTCGCTGAACAAGCACATGTTCTTCATCGAAGGGGGCGCCCTCGGCATCGAGAACGCGGTGAAGACGGCCTTCGACTGGAAGATCCGCAAGAACTTCAAGAAGGGCTACACCAGCGAGAAAGGCACGCAGATCATGCATCTGCGCGAAGCCTTCCACGGCCGCACCGGCTACACGCTCTCGCTGACGAACACCGACCCGCGCAAGACGCAGTACTTCCCGAAGTTCGACTGGCCGCGTATCGAGAATCCGAAGATCCACTTCCCGGCAACCGAGGAGTCGCTCGCGGATGCGGCGCAGCGCGAGCAGGCCGCGCTCGATCAGGCAAAGCAGTTCCTCGCCGAGCGCAAGGACGACATCGCGGCCTTCATCATGGAGCCGATCCAGGGCGAAGGGGGCGACAACCACTTCCGCCCCGAGTTCTTCCGCGCGATCCGGCAGTTGTGCAATGAGAACGACATGCTGCTGATCTTCGACGAAGTGCAGTCGGGCGTCGGCATCACCGGCAAGATGTGGTCGTTCGAGCACTACGGCGTCGAGCCCGACCTCTTCTGCTTCGGCAAGAAGACGCAGGTGTGCGGCTTCGTGTCGAACGACCGGATCTTCGAGCTCGCGGAGAACGTGTTCACCGTGTCGTCGCGCATCAACTCGACGTGGGGCGGCAATCTGACCGACATGGTCCGCTCGCAGCGCTACTTCGAGATCATCGATGAGGAGAAGCTCGTCGACAATACGGCGAAAGTCGGCGCGTACTTCGTCGGCGAGCTGCAGCGTTTCTCGCAGGACTTCCCGAACCTCGTCTCGAACGTGCGCGGCATCGGACTGATGGCCGCATTCGATCTGCCGAGCGGCGATGTACGCGATGCGGCGCTCAGGGCGTTCATGGCCGCGGACGTGATGGTGCTCTCGTCCGGCCACCAGTCGGCGCGCTTCCGCCCGCCTCTGAATCTGTCGATGGATGAGGCGGCGGAAGGGATTCGCCGGATGGAGAAAGCGCTCAAGACGCTGGCGTAACCGTGATCGGAGCGCGGGCATCCATGCCCGCAGCGGTCGGGCGTCTCGCCCGATCGCGAACCGGTCGCCGGGCGGGACGCCCGACGACTGCGGGCGGGACGCCCGCGCTCCGTCACATCACCCAGGTTCTGAGCGGCAGCCAGCCGATCGTCACGAGGTACACGGCGACCACGAGCAGCGCAAGCGATGTCGTCGCCGTGTACACGCGGAGGAAGCGCGTCGCCTCGCGGTTGCGCAGGCTGAGCACGAGCCCGGCGACTGCGGGCGGGAAGCGCGCGCCATCACATCACCCAGGTTCTGAGCGGCAGCCAGCCGATCGCCACCAGGTACACGGCGACGACGAGCAGCGCAAGCGATGTCGTCGCCGTGTACGCGCGGAGGAAGCGCGTCGCCTCGCGGTTGCGCAGGCTGAGCACGAGCCCGGCGACTGCGGGCGGGACGCGCGCGCGCCATCACATCACCCAGGTTCTGAGCGGCAGCCAGCCGATCGCAGCGAGATACACGGCGACGACGAGCAGCGCGAGCGATGTCGTCGCCGTGTACGCGCGG
Organism: Thermoanaerobaculia bacterium; assembly: GCA_035255945.1. Taxonomy (GTDB): domain Bacteria; phylum Acidobacteriota; class Thermoanaerobaculia; order Gp7-AA8; family Gp7-AA8; genus JAJPHC01. The sequence continues at coordinate 32,483 of DATEZA010000152.1, read as the reverse complement.
AGGAAGCGCGTCGCCTCGCGATTGCGAACGCTGAGCACGAGGCCGGCGAGGGCGAGCAGCGGGAACAACACGCTGCACGCGAGGATCGTCAGCGAGTACGGGCAGACTTCTGCGAGTTGGCGCACCGCCGACGTCCCCGACGCGATGAACGCGCGGATCGGGAGCACGGCGGCAACCGCCAGCGCAGCGATCGAGGCGAGCGGCAACACTCCGAGCCACTTGCGTCGGAGCAGCATCACGAGTCCGATGAGCGCACCGGCGACGATGATGAATCCGATCGCATACGTCGCGATCACGACGAAGATCGACACGCGGCGTTGCGCGCTGAACGTCCCGATCTTGTAGGTCTCGCCGCCGTCCTCGACGAACGCCTGCGACGCCGATTCGCGATCGGAGCGGCGGAACGTGTGCGGTCCGGTCGCGATCAGCTTCGGGTCGGGGAACGACACGTGATTGAGACTGAGCACTTCGGCGTACGGCCGCAGCAGATCGTTCGGCGGCGTGATCGTGTGGTACCAGCCGTTGTAGCGCCGCGCATCCGGCAGCGTCACCGTCGGCGGCGGAGTCATCGCGACGCCGCGCGTGAGGTACTCCTGAATCGCCTTTGCCGCGGGCGTCGCGAAGTCCACGCCTTCGCCGCCGTTCGCCATCAGCACATAACCCGAGCGCGTGCGGCGGTTGTATCCGAACACGGATGTGAACGAATCGATGCTGCCGTTGTGGCCGCGGAACGTGAGGCCGTGGTCGGGAAACGGCGCGTTGCCGAGGCCGTACGCATCGGTGAATCCGAAACGGGCGCCGAGGTTCGTCTCGCCGCGCTCGATGCGGGCGATCGATGCGGGCGTGAGGATCTGATGTCCGTCGATCGAGCCTTCGTTGAGGTAGAAGCGGACCAGTTGCGCGAGCTCTCGCGCGCTCACGTTCAGCGAGCCCGCCGGCCGCAGGATGATGTACTGGTACGGACTTTCCGCGCCGTCGGGCATGTAGCTCTTCGCGATGCGCGGCGCGAGCTCCGGCGTCAGATCGAAATCGGCGGCCGCCATCCCCATCGGACGCAGCACCTGATCGCGCACGTACTGCTCGAACGTCTGGCCGGTCACGCGCTCGATCGCGTATCCCGCAACTCCGGGACCTGCGTTGTCGTAGACCATGAATCGTCCCGGCTTCCAGCGGCTGACGAACTCGCGTTGCATGAAGTGCAGGCCCTGCAACGTCGTCCAGCCTTTGCCGTCCTGCGCGAGCACGCGCGTCGAGATGTCGGGCCAGCCGGTGGTGTGCTCGAGCAGATGAACGAGCCGCACCGGATCCGTCGACTCCCATTGATTGACGGAGTGCAAATCCGGAACGAGCGTCGCGATCGGCGCGTCGAGTGCCAGCTTCTTCTGCTCGACGAGCGTCATCACCGCGATCGACGTCACGCTCTTCGAGATCGAGCCGGCGCGGAACGGCGTGTCCGCGGTCGCAGCGATTTTCTTCGCGACATCCGCATAGCCGTAACCCTTCGCGAACGTGATCTCGCCGTTCTCGACGATCGCCACCGTCGCGCCGGGAATCTTGCCGTCCTTGAAAATCTGCGCGAGACGCGCGTCGAGAGTGCGATCCGCGGCGAACGCGGAGCTCGCGAGAAACAACAGCAGCACAGCTTGCTTCATGAGTACGAGATATACGCTTCTGACGCACCGAAAGTTTCGCCGAAACATCGCCGCGCGCGTGCCGTACATGCGCGAGGATGCTCTCCCTCTCCGGCCTCACGAAAACCTACTCCAACGGCGTCCGCGCACTCGACGGCGTCGATCTCACGATCGACCGCGGCCTCTTCGGACTCCTCGGGCCGAACGGCGCGGGCAAGTCGACGCTGATGCGAACGATCGCCGCGCTGCAGGATCCGGACGAAGGCTCGATCGTGCTCGATGGCATCGATGTCCGCGCAAATCCGCAGGAGCTGCGCAAGCGGCTCGGCTATCTGCCGCAGGATTTCGGCGTCTATCCCGGCATCTCCGCGGTCGTGCTGCTCGATCACATCGCAGTGCTGAAAGGCATCTCCGATCGCCGCGCGCGACGCAGAGAAGTCGATGAACTGCTCGAGCTGACGAATCTCGCGGACGTGAAGCACAAAGCGGTGAGCACGTACTCGGGCGGGATGCGGCAGCGCTTCGGCATCGCGCAGGCGCTGCTCGGAAAGCCGTCGCTGATCATCGTCGACGAGCCGACCGCGGGACTCGATCCCGAGGAGCGGAATCGTTTTCATAATCTGCTGAGCGAGCTCGGAGAGAACGCGGTGGTGCTGCTCTCGACGCACATCGTGGAAGACGTGAGCGAGCTCTGTTCGCGCATGGCGATCCTGTCCGGTGGACGCGTGGTGCGCGAAGGCGAGCCGGCGAAATTGATCGCGGAGCTGGACGGAAAACTGTGGCGGCGCACCGTGCCGAAAAGCGCGCTCGCGGAATTCCGCGCAAAGTACGAAGTCGTCGCAACGCGCCTGTTCGCCGGACAAACGCAAATCCGCGTGCTGGCGGATGAACGTCCGGAGCACGGCTTCGAACCGGTCGCGCCCGACCTCGAGGATGTGTACTTCATCGCGTGTTGAACGACATCGTCATCTTCGAGTGGCGCTATCACACGCGCCAGGCCACATTCCTCGCCGCCGCCGCGCTCTTCGCGCTGATGGGCGGTGCGCTCGCGGCCCTCGGCTTCGGCGCCGATAACATCCCGAACAACTCGCCCTACCTGGTGATGGAGGCGTTCGGATTTCTCTCGCTCTTCGCGCTTTTTGCGGCGGCGGTGTTCGCGGCGAACGCCGTGCTGCGCGATGACGACTCGCGCATGCGCGACATCATCGATTCGACACCCGCGCCGCGATTCGCATTCGTCTTCGGCCGCCTCGCCGGCGCCTATGTCGCGACGCTCACCGCAGTCGCATTCTCAATCGCCGGATGGATGACGATCACATCGCTCGATGCGCGTCCGTCGCTTTACGCATTCGCGGTGATCACGATGCCGAACGTGCTCTTCTGCGTCGCGCTGATCTTCGCCGTGGCGATGCTGACGCGCAGCTCGATCGCCACCTACGCGGCCTCGGTGGTCGTCTACGTCCTCTACCTGGTCGCCTCGGCGCTGAGCAACTCGCCGCTGATGGCGCAATCGAAGGCGGGCGGCGGCGGCGGGACGATTCCGTCGCTCGCGGATCCGTTCGGGCTCACGGCGTTCTTCGATGTAACGCGGCACTGGACCATCGCCGCGAAGAGCACGGCATTTGTCCCATTGACAGGAGTGCTGCTCGCAAATCGCGCGATCGTGATCGGTGCCGCGATCGCGCTGGCGTTCGTCGCATGGAAAGCCCCGCGGCGGCGGCGTACGACAACCTCTCAGGTTGTCGAGGGACAAGCTGAGAGCTTGTCCTACACCTTCAACGGCCGCGTTGCGATGGAGCTCCGCGCGTTTTTCACCAAGCCCGTGCTCCTGCTCTATCTCCTCTGGATCGGACTCGCCGTCACCGAGATCAACTCCGATGTCTTCGAAGCGGAGTACGGCTCGACGATGTATCCGGCGACGGGCCTGATCATCAACGCGCTGATGCAGCCGCTGTTCATCATCGGCGCGCTGCTCATCATCTACTTCGGCGCGGAGATGTACTGGCGCGAACGGCGCACGCGGATGGCGCCGATCATCGACAGCACGCCAGTCTCCGGCGCGTGGATGATCGCGTCGAAGTGGATCGCGATGGCGACCGTCATCGCATCGATCGTCGTCTGCAGCATCGGCATCGGCGTCACGATGCAGCTGGCGCGCGGCTATCACGACTTCCGTCCGCTCGTCTACCTCTCGCTCTTCTACATCGCCGGCCTGCCGCTCGTGCTGTACGCCGCGGCATCGCTGCTGATCCACGCGCTGAGTCCGAACAAGTACACCGGCATGGTGCTCGTCGTGATGTTCCTCTTCCTCGCGCGCCGCTACGACGCACCACCGCAGCCGCGTTACAGCGATCTGATCGGCTTCGGCGATACGTTGCGGGCCTTCAGCGGGTTCATCCTGCCGCGCGCGGCGATCGCGATGTTGCTCGTGGTCATCGCGACAACGCTCTGGCGCCAACGACGAAAGACACGGCTCGCGCTCGGTTGCGCCGTCACTGTATTCGTTATCGGTACAGTGCTGTATGTCACGCGCGACGTCGAGGCGAACCAGGAGCCAGAGCGTCCCTCCGTCCGCGCGACCGAGAAGCTGCTCGCATCGGTGCCTTACCAGGTCGCGAAACGGCAGCACGGCAACATCGCGATTGAGATTGATTACCAACATCCGATGAACGTCGCGCACATGCTCGACGTGGCCGAGGCATCACTCGATGTGCTGCAGGAGACGGTCGGGCCGTATCCGCACAAGACGCTGCGCATCGTCGAGACGCCATCCGACTCGCCGTACGGCGGCTTCGCGCTGCCCGGCATCGTCCTGCTGCGCGAGGACCGCTCGTTCCTCACCGACATGCGCGATCCGAATCGCTTCGACCTCATCGCACGCCGCGTCGCGCACGAGGTCTCCCATCAATGGTTCGGCCACAGCATCATCGCATCGCGCGAACGTGGCGGGCTGGTCATCACCGAATCGCTCGCGAAATACGGCGAGCTGATGACGCTCGAGAAATTGCACGGACGCGACTCGGTGCGCCAGCTGCTGGAGATGGAGCTCGAGCGCTATCTCTCCGGCCGCGCACGTGAGACCGATCGCGAAGTGCCGCTGAATCGCGTCGCGCTGCAGCCTTACCTCTATTACAGCAAAGGCGCGATCGTGCTCTGGGCCGCCCGCGATCTCCTTGGCGCCGATGCGATGACGAACGCAATTCGCACCATCGCGAAAGAGCCGCAGCCCACCGGCGCGAATCTCACCCGCGCGCTGCACAACCCGCTCGTCGACGAATGGATGAACGACATCACGCTCTACGATTTCCGCATCGACGACGCGCACGCATCGCATCGCGGGGACGGACGCTGGGACGTGCTGCTGCGCGTGAACGCGACGAAGGTCCGATCCGATGCGCGCGGCAACGAACGGCCGCTGCCGCTGCGCGAATCGATCGGCATCGCGATCGACGATCAGTCAGAGAAACGCGAGCTGCACGACGGGATGAACGAGCTTGCGTTCATCACGAATGCGAAGCCGCAGCGCGCGACTGTCGATCCGTGGATCACGCGGATCGATCGGAATCCGCGGGATAACTCGAAAGCGGTGCAGGCGCCATAGCCGCGTTCCAGTTCGTGTGCGGCTTCCGGTTCATCACGAGGTAGTTCCACACCAGCTCGCCGTAGCCATGCATGGTCACGCCGCGCTTTTCGTAGAACGGCTCGAGCAGCCGCTGCAGGCGCGGCAGGTTGTAGAACGGCACGCCGGGAAAGTAGTGATGCTCGAGGTGGTAGTTCGACGCGAGATAGACGACATCCCAGAACCACGAGCCTTTCATCAGCGTCGACCACTTCGCCGGATCGCTCGGATCGATGTCGTAATGCTGCCCGAGGCGGTTGAGCGCGAAGGCGATCGGGAAGACGAGGAAGACCGGGACGACGTAGAGCTTGAACGCGATCCACCAGCCGGCGATGAGCGCGATGGAGAACAGCACGCCGAGCTGGAACGCGATCGTCGCCAGTCGCTCGCGCGCGATCCGCTTGCGCAGCTCCGGCTCATACGCCGCGGTCTCTCGCGCCGCAGCGCGGAAGTAGATGCCGAACAGTGCGGGCGTGAAGTAGAGCGCCTTCAGCCAGCGTGCGTTGCGCTTCGGCGAGAGGTAATGGCGCTTCGGATCTTCCGTGTCCGATCCGAGTCCGGCGTGATGATCGAGATGCCAGCGCGTGAACTGCGAGGCGGAGATGCCGCTCGGAATCGCGTAGGCCAGTCCGAGGATGCGATAGATGCGGTCGGACGACTCGGCGAGGATCGCGCGATGCACGACCTCATGCAGCAGCACCGTGAAATCGAACACCGCGAATCCGGCGATAAACGAGAACGGCAGCCAGAGGTACCACCGATCGAGGTGCACGATCGCCACGGCTGAGCCGAGCAGCGCGGCAACATTGCCGATCGCGATCAGCGCGTGCAGCAGCGGCCGCTTGCGATGCAGCTCGCGAAGCTCATCCGTCGGGATCTCCGCGGCGAGATCGCGCTTGAGCTCGACGGCATGTTCGGCGTAATAGGTCATTGTGTGCGTGTCATCTTTGAAACACCTATTTTCCATCGGACACTCCACCCGCGACCTCTCCGATTTCATCTCCTTGCTGAAAGAAAACGGTGTCGAACGGCTCGCCGACATCCGGCGCTATCCCGGCTCGCGGCGATATCCGCACTTCTCGCGTGAAGCGCTCTCATTGTCGCTGCCGGCCGAGGGAATCGAGTACATCCACATGCCGGAGCTCGGCGGGCGACGCAAGCCGCTGCCCGATTCGCGCAACACGGCGTGGCGCAACGAGCAGTTCCGCGCGTACGCCGATCACATGGCCACGGACGAGTTCCGCGCAGCGATCGACAAGCTCGCCGGCTCGCCGAAGCGCACCGCGTACATGTGTGCCGAGGCGGTGCCGTGGCGATGTCATCGGCAGCTCGTGTCGGACGAGCTCGTCCGCCGCGGCATCGAAGTCGTCCACATCCTTGGCAAGGGACAAACGCAACTGCACTCGCTGAATCCGAGCGCGGTAATCGAGGATGGACACCTCGTTTACCGATGAGGCGGGGATTGAACGCAGAACGCAGATCGCAGAATGAAGAATTTAGAAAGAGACGTGCGCGAAGCGCCACCTCAATTCTTCATTCTCAATTCTTCATTCTGCGTTCTGCATTCAATCCCCCGTCATCGGCGTGCGCGAAGCGCCACCTCAATCCATTCACCCCTCCGGCTATAATCCGGCTCACCAGGGTATCGATCCAACATGTCCATTGCCGAGGCTTCGACCGTCTCCGGAGAGCGGGATCTGGTTCTCGCTGTCGATGACAACGAACAGAACCTGCAGCTGCTCGAAGAGTACCTGTGGGGCTGGGGTTACGACGTGGTCGTCGCGCGCGACGGCCGCGAGGCCGTCCAGCTCTATCCGAAGCACAACCCGTCGATCATCGTCCTCGACGTGATGATGCCGGTGATGGACGGCTACGAAGCGTGCACGATCATCAAAGGCTCGCCCGGCGGCCGCACCATCCCCATCCTCATGCTCACCGCGCTGACCGGCACGGACGACAAGATCCGCGCGCTCGATTGCGGCGCGGACGACTTCCTGAACAAGCCGATCAATCGCGAAGAGCTGCGCACGCGCATCCGCTCGCTGATCAAGATCCGCAACCTGCGCAAAGAGCTCGACTCGAGCGAGAACATCATCATGACGCTCACCAGCGCGCTGGAGAACAAGGACCCGCGCACTGGCGGCCACGTGCATCGCGTCGCCTCGTACGCGGCGAAGCTGGCGGACAAGCTGGGGATGTCGCCGGACGAGCGCGAGACGATCATCAAAGGCGCGATGCTCCACGACCTCGGCAAGATCGGCGTCCCCGATCACCTGCTGGCGAAGCGCGAGCTCGATTCGAACGAGCAGCAGATCGTCAATCAGCACACCATCATGGGCGCGTCGATCCTCGAGCCGATGCGGACCTTCCGCTCGTTCCTCCCCATCGTGCGCTCGCATCACGAGCGCTACGACGGCAAGGGTTATCCGGACGGTATCGGCGGCGAGTCGATTCCGCTCGAAGCGCAGATCGTCAGCATCGCCAACCGCTTCGACATCATCCATCACGAGCACGGGCAGACCGAGCACGAAGCGTTGTCGCAACTGCAAGATGAAGCGGCGGCGGGCGCGTTCGATCCGGAGCTGGTGAAGCTTTTCGTCACCGCGCTCGAAGAAGATCTGCCGACCGCATCGGCCGCGCGCCACATGCGCGCGCGCAGCGCCGCGCAGCCGCACGTGCTCTGCGTCGATGACAACCGGCTCAATCGCGATCTGATGACCGCGACGCTGACCGAAGCGGGTTTCGACGTCACGACCGCGGAGAACGGCGCGCTGGCGATGGACCTGCTGGAGAAACGAGCGATCGACGTCGTGCTGCTCGATCTGGTCATGCCGGTGCAGGACGGCGCGGCGACGCTGGAGATGCTGCGCCACGATCCGCGATGGGAGTTCCTGCCGGTCATCGTGCTGACGTCGCACCGCAATAATCAGATGAGGCAGGACGCGATCGTGGCCGGCGCGGACGACTTCATCAACTATCCGCTGAACCGGCTCGAGCTGCTGACGCGCATCAAGTCGCTGCTCCGCATCAAGGACTACCACTCCGATCTCGAACAGACGCAGAACGTCATCTGCGCGCTCGCCCTCGCGCTCGAAGCGAAGGACCGTTACACGCGCGGCCATTCGCAGCGCGTCGGCGATCTCGCCCGCACGTTCGCATTGCACCTCGGCTTACCGACCGAGCATGCGGATCGGATTCGCATCGCTGGACTGCTGCACGACATCGGCAAGATCGCGGTGCCCGAGGCGTTACTGAACAAGCAGGGCCCGCTGACGCGCGACGAGTTCCTGCGCGTCATCGATCATCCGGTCATCGGCGAGGAGATGGTCCGTCCGCTGATGACGCTCACGCAGGTGCTGAGCCTGATCCGCCACCATCACGAGCGTTACGACGGCCGCGGATATCCCGACGGTCTGCGCGGCGACACGATTCCGTACGACGTGCGGCTGCTGTCGATCGTCGACGCGTACGACGCATTGACATCGCATCGCGCATATCGCCCCGCGCCGCTCACCCACGAGGCCGCGATCGCCACCCTGCGCCGCGAGGCCGCCGGCGGCAAGTGGGATCCGGTGATGGTTGATTCGTTCTCCACCATGCTCGGGGAGAGCGGGCCGGATTGGAATGCGATTACGCAGCCGGTGCCGATGTTGAATTTGGTGTGAGGTTGCTGAGTTGCTGGGTTGCTGGGTTGCTGGGTCCTACCGAGCAACCCAGCAACCGAGCAACCCCGTAACCGTACGATAGACTCCCGCCTCGAAACGCCCATGCTCGTCCTCCACGACCCTCTCAAACAAACCGACCTCCCGCGCGGCTGCATCGCGACGATCGGCAATTTCGACGGCATGCACGTCGGACATCAGGCCATCATCCGCGGCGTCATCGAGCGCGCGCGCGAAGTTGGCAAGCCCTCGGCGGTCATCACCTTTCATCCGCATCCGCTCACCATCGTCGCGCCCGATCGGGTGCCGAAACAGATCCTGACCATCGCTCAAAAAGAAGAACTGATGCGCGACATCGGCCTCGACGCGCTGCTGATCGTCCCCTTCACGCACGAGTTCTCGTGCTGGACCGCCGACCGCTTCATCGAAGAATTTCTGGTGCGCGCGCTGAAGGTCAGCGAAGTACGCATCGGCCGCGACTTCTGCTTCGGCGCGGGACGGGAAGGCAATCTCGAAAAACTCACCGCTGCGGGAGAACGCTTCGGCTTCGCCGTGCATGGCATCGACGATGTGAAGGTGCGCGGCATGCGCGTGTCGAGCTCCATCGTGCGCGATGCGATGGCCAAAGGCGCGATGCGCACGGTGACGATGGCCCTCGGCCGCACCTGCTTCATCGACGGCCGTGTCGCCACGGGACGCAAACTCGGGCGCAAGATCGGCTTTCCGACCGTCAATGTCGATCCGCAGAACGAGCTCTATCCCGGCTCCGGCGTCTACGTCACGACCTCGCGCTTCGAATCGTTCGACCGTTGCTTCGAGAGCGTGACGAACATCGGCGTGCGTCCGACGCTCTACGAAAATTACGCGGTGACGATCGAGAGTCACATCTTCGATTTCGATTCGAACGTTTACGGCGACACGGTGCGGCTCTACTTTCACGAGCTGCTGCGGCGCGAGCAGCAATTCCGCTCCGCGCTCGAGCTGACGAATCAGATCCGTATGGACATCGAGCGCTCGCGGCGGTACTTCCTCCGGCATCCGATCATCCGGACATGAGCGGCCAGGTTCTCACACTGATCCTCATCGCGATCCTGTTTGCCGCGGTGGCCGCCGTGCGTTTCTTTCGCACGCTCGATGCGATCTTCTGGCGCGACGCGGCGACACCGGTCATCGCGGGACTGATCGCCGGCGGCCTGCTTTTTTTTCTGGACAGCGGACAGCAGACAGCAGACAGCGGTCTGACCCTGCTATCTGCTGCCCGCTGTCTGCTGTCCGCTGTCGTGCTCACGCTCGCGGCGCTCTACGTGCGCCTCACCGGCCGCGAGAGCGAGCCGGGCGACGGCATGCTCCTCGGCGCGCTCACCGGCGCCTCGGCCGCGCTGTTCAATCTCGACCGCTTCAGCGAATGCGTCATCGCCGGCGCGATCACCGGCTACGGCGTGACATATGCGGCGTTCTACGTACGGCAGCGCGGAAAACAGATCGCCATCGACAGCTTCACGGCAATCGCGGCGATCGGCGGCGCGCTGCTGCCGCGCGTCGTGATCGTGCCGGATTTCGATGTCGTCGTGACGATCGCCATCCCGCTCATCGCCATCATCGCGCTGCTGAAACAGTGGCGCGACGTGACGCGCGAGCTGATGGATGAAGCGAACCTCGGCTTCCTCGATGCGGGCGACGTGCGCATCGTCTCCCACCCGATCCGCCGCCTCGGCGCCGCCGGCTGGGCCGATCGCAACGCACGCCGCGAGTTCGTGCGCATCGCCAACATGATTGCGCTGCGCAAGCGGCAGCAGCGCAATCGTCCCGAGGAGGAAGTGCGGCTGTACCAGGTCGAGATCATCAAGCTGCGCATGCAACTGCAGGAGATGACCCGGATCGATCAGGAAGTGCGCGCGCACCTCGGCTAACCGCGCGCCAATTTCACTTTCTCCGTCACCTCGTTCAGGTAATTGATGGCGTCCTGGCGCGTGCGGACCGTGGCGATGCGTGCCTTCGCTTCGCTCTCCGACGTGACCCGTGCGTGCTCGCGCATGGCGATGTAGAGGAAGCCGGGGAGATCGCCATTCTGGATCGATTCGTTCAGCGGACGCGTCGCCGCAGCGCCGGCCGGCGCGGGCGCGGACGCCGGCGGATTCGGTGTCGTCGCCGGCGTGCTGCGCGCGGTGGTCAGCGAGGCGAGCTTCGACGGATCGTTCGCCGCGGCGTCGCGTTTGGTCAGCGCGGACAGGCCGAAGATCGATTCCACCGCGGCCGGAATGGAGGAATGGTCGTAGGTCCGGTGATCGATCAGATTCTGCGGAATCAGCGGCGAAACGACGACGGCCGGAACGCGCACGCCGTACTGCGCGAACGTGAAGCCGTACTCGTAATACGAATTCGAGTGGCTCGGCGTCGTGTCGCCCGGCGGGACCGCCGCGGGCGGCGGGACATGATCGTAATAGCCGCCATGCTCGTCCCAGGTGATGATCAGCAGGCTGGTGTCCCAGATCGATGACGCGCGCAGCGTGTTGTAGAACGTGCTCAGAAACGCTTCGCCGTTGGCGACTGTGTCGATCGGATGGTCCGAATTTCCGCCCACGTACGTGCCCGCGGCAACCGCGCCGTAGCTCGCCTCGATGTACGTGTACATGTACGGATAGCCGTTCGCGAGATCCTGCGGAAAGACGGAGAACGGCACGACCTGGGTCAGCGAGATGTTGTGCAGCGCGGCGACCGTCGGCAGATTGCCGAGGGGCACGCCGGGGAGCCAGGTCTTGAAGGGGAAGGTCGAGCCGTAGACCGAATTGAAGTAGAGCCGGAACGACCCGTCCGACAGACCGTTGATCGCATCGAAGATCGACCCGTTCGGAAACTTGAAACCGGCCACCGTTTCCCATGTCGCGATCTCGTCGGTGGACGGACTGTGATCGAGTCCGGACGACGATGCGCCGTGCGCAAAGAACCGGTTCGGCCACGTCGGCCCGGGCATCGACGAAAACCAGCTGTCGCAGACGGCGAACTCCGTGGCCAGGAAATTCAGCACCGGCGTCTGTGCGGGGGAACAGGCGGTCATGATGTCGCACGCGTGACCCGGCGGCGGATTCCCTTCGCCCGATGACGGCGACGTGAGCCAGTCCGCCAGAAAGCCGCTGTTGCAGACCGGCGGATTCGCGTTCGTGCAGATCGGCGGATAGTTGCCGGCCCACGGGTACGTGGCGCCTGTGCCGCACAACTGCATCAGCACATCGAGGAACTCGTGCCCCGGATCGACCACCATCGGATCGACCGCCGGCTGGCTGACCGTACAGGTCTGGCCGTTGTAGCTGTTCGATTGATTCGAAAGACCGTTGATGCTCGTCGGCTGTCCGGTGACTGCGTCGGTGCCGGTGATCCCGGAAAACCCGAGCAGGTGATCGAACGAATGATTCTCGAGCATGATCACGAACACGTTGGTGATCGGCGAAGTTGCCATCGGACCCACCTCCTGGACGACTCTCTGCCGCTGAACGTAGGTCCGTCCAGCCATTCGCGCAATAGCTCCGGTACTACTCCTTTCCAGCGTTAATTACCTATTGCTCTCCTGCACTTGCGGGCCCATCTTCATCGCGGGTCACGCTCCAACAAACAATTTCGATGAACGACTACACGGCCTCACCGGCTGCTTCTGTATTCGACGCCATGCTTCCCGGACTGGCCGCGTTGCGCGGCAGCACGGCGGGTGATCCGGAGATCTGCATCGCGCTGCTCGACGGGCCGGCCGACCTGTCGCATCCGTGCTTCGCCGGCGCCGATCTCACTCCGGTCGACACGCTGATTCCGTCGTGTCCCACGCCCGGTCCGTCGACCGGTCACGGCACGCACGTGGCGAGCATCATCTTCGGACAACCGGGCAGTGCGCTGCACGGGATCGCACCGCGATGCCGCGGCCTCGTGCTGCCGATCTTCACCGATCTTCCGGACGGCCGGGTACGCGCGGCGATGCAGCTCGATCTCGCCCGCGCCATCCTGCAGGCGGTCGCCCTCGGCGCCAACATCATCAACGTCAGCGGCGGCGAGCTCGTGCCGAGCGCCGAGGCCGATCCGTATCTCACCAACGCGGTGCGCCTCTGCAACGAGAGCGGCGTGCTGCTCGTCGCCGCGGCGGGGAACGACGCGTGCGATTGTCTGCACGTGCCGGCGGCGCTCGGCGGCACGCTCGTCGTCGGCGCGGCCGATCTCGATGGTCAGCCGCTGCCGCAGAGCAACTGGGCCGCCGCGTACGCCACTCACGGCGTGCTCGCGCCGGGCGCGATGATTCCCGGCGCGCAGGTCGGCGGAGGCGTCGCGCGCCGCAGCGGGACGAGCTACGCCACGCCGATCGTCTCCGGCGTCGCCGCGCTGCTGCTCTCCGAACAATTCCGCCGCACCGGAAGCCGCGATGCGCGCACCGTCGCCGCCGCCATCCTGCGCGGCGCCACTCCCTGTCAAGCCAACGATGACTGCCGGCGGCTGTTCCGCGGCCGTCTCGACATCGCCCGAACGCAAACGATTTCGAAAGGAGGAACGATCCACATGAACGACAACGAACAACCCCTGGCCGCGGCGGAGCCTCTGCCCATCGAACCGCCACCGATCGCCCGCGAAGGAGTGCTGCCCTCGTGCGGCTGCGGCGGCAACAAGGAAAGCGAATGTACGTGCAAGAAGGAGCCGGAGAAGAAAGGCGGCTGCGGCGGCGGCAAGCAGGTGCTCGCCTACGCGCTCGGCCGTATCGGATTCGATTACGGATCCGAAGCGAAGCGCGACTCCTTCATCCAGGCGGGACTGCGTCACCCGTACGATCCGGGCGAGCTCCTCGCCTATCTCGACGCGAATCCGTGGGCGTCCAGCGACGTGATCTTCACGCTCGAGCAGGACGCCACCGCGATCTACGGCGTCGCCGCCGGAGGTCCGTACGCCGCGCACATCCTCGAGCGCATCCGCGAATTTCTGCGCGATGAAGTCGATGGCAAGACCGATCTCGTCTCGGTGCCGGCGTGGGTCGGCGGACAGACCACGCTGGCGAACGGACAGACGCTGCCGCTGCTCTGGCCGAACGCGCGCGGGATGTACAGCTGGACGCGCGCCGCGCTGCTCGATGCAGTGATCGAGCAGAACGCGCCGGACCATGACGCCCGCGCCGCCGCCGTCGGCAACTTCCTCGATCGCGTCGCATACGAGCTGCGCAACCTCGGCATCGATCCGCGCGAGCGCGCGCTGAACTTCGTGGCGACGAATGCATTCCAGGTCGGGCGCGTGTACGAGTCGGCGATCCGCGAGTCGCTCGTGCTCGACACCATCAATGTCGAGCGCAGTCCGCTCTGCCGTCCGCACTCCGATTGCTGGGACGTCAGCCTCACGTTCTTCGATCCCAACCAACGGCTCACCCGCTCGCGTCGCATCTACAAGTTCACCGTCGATGTCAGCGATGTCATCCCCGTGACTATCGGAGGAGTGCGCCACTTTGACGTCTTCTGATCCAGGAGTTCTCCGCTCATGGTGGGCGGGGAAGACTACTGAAGAAAGGAGGTAATCATGAGGGTCCCTGTTCAGGGTGCTCCGGTGCTCCGCGGCGGAACGGCATCGTTGCAGACCGCAGGCATTCTGCCGTCCGGAACCAACACGCAATGTTGCGGTTCCAACTGTCAGACGGCGTACTGCTTCCTCGGTCTGTCGTCGAAATGCTGTATCGGCGGCAATCCCGTCATCTGTTGTATCGGTGGCGGTAGCTGTTCCTGCCCCTCGTAGCCACCCGCTTTCGGACGGGGAGGGTCGCACCGGCCCTTCCCGTCCCCTGCACACATGTTCGAACACGTTGCTGCATCCACGCCCGGGCTGCCCGACCCGAAACGCGATTCATTCCGCGGGCCGGTGCAACGCGGTGCAGTACGGAGCCGGGACACGTTCTGATGAACAACCTGTACGACCGCGCGGTGCGGCTGTACGAGCAGGGTCAGCTCGATGACGCGCTGATTCCGCTCGAGGAGCTCGCGGCACTCGAGCCCGGACGGGCCGATCTGCACGCGGCAATCGCCGAGATCCATGTCCGAAAACGGCGACTGGCGAGCGCGATCGAGCACTACACCGAAGCGGTGCGCATCGCGCCGCAATGGGCCGAGACGCAGTGCAACTTCGGCGCGGTGCTGTGCGACGCCGGGCAATTGACCGAGGCGGAGATCCGTCTGCGCATCGCGCTGCGGATCGACCCCGCGTTGATGAACGCGCGATACAACCTCGGTCTGGTGCTGACGCAACTGAGCCGTTTCGAGGAAGCGGAGCAGTGCTACCGGCATCTCCTCGCGCTGCATCCGAACCACGCCCGCGCGCATGCGAACCTCGGACTGGTGCGGCAGTACCGCGGCGACATCGCGGGCGCGGTCGTTTCGTTCCGCCGCGCGCTGGAGCTGAACCCCGCGCTGCCTGAAGCGCGGCAGAACCTCGCGTATCTGCGGCTGGTCACGAACAATTTCGAGGATGGCTGGGAGAAGCGCCGGTGGATCCATCGCAGGATCGTGCGGCCGCAACACTTCGTGGAACCGGCGTGGAACGGCGAGCCGCTCGACGGCCGCACGCTGCTCCTGCACTGCGACCGGGACGCGGACAATTTCGTGCAGTTCATCCGCTATGCGCCGCTGATCGGTGGACGCGTGCTCGTGCGCTGCGCGCCGCGGCTGTGCAAGCTGCTCGCGAGTTGCGAGGGCATCGAGATCGCGGGCGATGAACCGTTCGACGTCCACTGCGCCGTCAGCGATCTGGCGATGTTCATCGAACAGATTCCGGCGAACGTGCCGTACCTGCACGCCGATCGCGCGCGCGTCGAGCACTGGCGGCGCGAGCTGCCGCCGGACGCGATCGGCATCGCGTGGCAGGGCAGTCCGACGCAGTTCGAACCGCTGCGGGCGATCGCTCCGCTCGTCAGCCTGCAGATCGGCGCGGCGATCGGGGATCTCGATGAGACCGCGGCGATCATCAGTGCGCTCGATCTGGTCATCACCGGCGACACCTTCATCGCGCATCTCGCCGGCGCGCTCGGACGGCCGGTGTGGGTCGCGCTCGGTGACACGCCCGACTGGCCCTGGCCGGGCCGCGGCGACACGACGCCGTGGTATCCGGCCATGCGCCTCTTCCGCCAGCAGCGCGCCGGCGAATGGCCGGCGGTGTTCGCGCAAATCGCCGATGCGCTGCGGAGGCGCCGGTGACGCTGGACGAAATTCTGGAAGCGGCGGTCGCGCACGCGACGTCAGGCCGGCCGCACGAAGCCGCGGAGAGCTTCGCGCGCGCGATCGAGCTCGTTCCCGACTGGGCCGTGCTGCACTGCAACCACGGCGTCGCGTTGAACGAGATCGGCGCGATCGATGACGCGGCCGCCGCTTTGCGCCGCTCGATCGTGCTCGATCCGAATCTCGAGCATGGCCACTACAACCTCGGTGTCGTGCAGCTGCGGCAGGGATTGCTGCACGACGCGCTGGCGTCGTTCCGCACGGCGGTGGCGCTGGATCCCGGGCACGCCGAAGCGCACATCAACGCGGGGTGCGTGCTGTGGCGGCTCGGTGAGCTGACGGAAGCGCAGGCGGCATGCGAGCGCGGGATGGCGATCAATGCGGATATCCCCGAGGGGCACGTGATCCTTGGGAACGTGCGGAAGGATCTGGGGGATGTGGAGGGGGCGATCGCCCATTACCGGCGGGCGAGTGAATTGCGGCCGGAGGATGTGGTCGCGCGTGCGAATTTGATTTTTTCGTTGCACTACCTGGAGGGGACGACGACGAGCGAGGTGGGGGGGGAGACGATTCGGTTTGCCGAGGCGGCAGCAAGCTGCCGCAATCCGAGGGCGGCAGCAAGCTGCCGCACTCCGCTGTCGATTGGGTATGTGTCGGCGAATTTGAGGACGCATCCTGGGGGGTTTTTTCTGGGGGCGGTGCTTGGGGCGCACGATCGTCGATCGTTCAAGATTACGTGCTACGTCGACAGCAGCGAGGAGGACGAGCATTCGAGGCGGATTCGCAAGTGCGTCGACGAATGGCATTCCATCGCGTCGCTCTCCGACGAAGCGCTTGCGGCGCGCATTCGCGAAGACGGGATCGACATCCTCGTCGACATGAACCGTTTCTCCGGCAGTTGCCGGTTGCGCGCATTCGCGCTGCAGCCGGCGCCGGTGCAGGTCAGCTGGATGGGCGGGCCGATCACGACGACCGGCCTCACCGCAATCGACTACATCCTCAGCGACGCGATCCACACACCGCCGGGACACGAAACATCATTCGTCGAACAGGTGATCCGGCTCGACAACGCGTACGCCGTGTATCAGCCGCCGCCGTATGCGCCGGACGTCGCGCCGCTGCCCGCGCCGCGCAACGGACACATCACCTTCGGCTGCTTCAACTACCTCGCGAAGATCGGTCCGCAGGTGCTGCGATTGTGGAGCGCGATCCTCGATGCGGTGCCGGGCTCGCGGCTGCTGCTGCAATCGAAAGCGTTCGCGCATGCGGCCGCGCGCGAGCGGTTCAACGATCCGCGTATCACGCTGCACGGCGGCGTCTCGCATCGCGACCTGCTCGCGCTGTACGGCGAGATCGACATCGCGCTCGACCCGTTCCCCTACTCCGGCGGCATCACCACGTGCGAAGCGCTCTGGATGGGCGTCCCGGTGATCACCATGCCCGGCCGGCACGTGTCCGTCCGTCATTCCGTGAGCCATCTGCTGAACGCCGGCCTTCCGGAGCTCATCGCGGACGGACCTGCCGATTACGTCACGCGTGCGGTGCGCCTCGCCTCCGATGTCGAACAACTCGCCGCGATGCGCACGACGCTGCGGCAACGCGTCGGCGGCTCGAACCTGTGCGACGCGCCGCGCTTCACCCGGCAGCTCGAAGACGCTTACCGATTCATGTGGAGAAACCGATGCGAGTCCTGATCCTCGGTGGTGACGGTTTTTGCGGCTGGCCGGCGTCGTTGCAGTTGTCGCACGCCGGCCACGACGTGCTGATCCTCGACAACCTTTCGCGGCGCAACATCGACAACGAGCTGGAAGTGTCGTCGCTCACGCCGATTCAGCCGATGAGCGTGCGCCTCGACGCGTGGCGCGAAGTGAGCGGACGCACGATCGATTTCGCCAATCTCGACGTCGCGCGCAACTACGACCGGCTGCTCGCCACGTTGCGCGACTTCCGCCCGCACGCGATCGTCCACTTCGCCGAGCAACGCTCCGCGCCGTATTCGATGAAGTCATCGCGGCACAAGCTCTACACCGTCGACAACAACATCAACGCGACGAACAACCTCCTCGCCGCGATCGTCGAAGCGGACATCGACACGCACGTCGTGCACCTCGGCACGATGGGCGTCTACGGCTACGGCACCGGCGGCGCGTCGATCCCCGAGGGGTACCTGCGCGTGAAGCAGGAGCGGCCGGACGGCGAGCTGCAGGACCTCGAGATCCTCCATCCGCCCAACCCCGGCAGCATCTACCACATGACCAAGACGCAGGATCAGCTGCTCTTCCTTTTCTACAACAAGAACGACGGCATCCCGATCACCGACCTGCATCAGGGCATCGTGTGGGGAACGCAGACCGACGACACGGCGCTCGATCCGCGGCTCATCAACCGTTTCGATTACGACGGCGACTACGGCACGGTGCTCAATCGTTTCCTGATGCAGGCCGCAATCGGACATCCGCTGACCGTCCACGGCAGCGGCGGACAGACGCGCGCGTTCATTCACCTGCGCGATTCCGTCCGTTGCATCGAGCTGGCCATCGCCAATCCGCCCGAGCCGGGATCGCGGGTGCGCATCTTCAATCAGATGACGGAGATTCATCGCGTGCGCGATCTCGCGCAGCTCGTCGCGCGGCTCACCGGAGTGCAGATCGCATATCAGGAAAATCCGCGGCGGGAAGCGGCGGAGAACGACCTCGCCGTCGTCAACGACACGCTGCTCCGTCTCGGACTGCATCCCATGACGCTCAGCGAGGGCTTGCTCTCCGAAGTCGTGGAGATCGCGGCAAAGTATGCGCATCGATGCGACCGGCGCAGAATCCCGGCCACATCGCGCTGGTGCACCCGCGCCGAGGAGGCGGCCCCACTGCTAGAATCGTCGGGCGAATGACGACGCGCCGCGCGATCACTCTTCTCCTCAGCCTCGCCGCCGCCACCCACCTCCTCGCCCAGGGGAAGAACATGGGGCAGGCCGGCCAGTACTACAAGCAGAACACCAAGTTCAAATTCGTTCCCGGTCCGAAGCAGAAGGGCGGCGAAGTGCGCTGGACCGTCGCGCCGCAGGGACGGGTCGAAGTCGAGAAAGACGAATACGCGCTGCTCGAGAACGATGTCCACGTCTACTACCAGGACATCAAGCTGCAGGCCGACAAAGTCACCATCAATCTGAAGACGAAAGACGCGGTGGCCGAAGGGCACGTCATTGTCGATCAGGGACCGGCGCGCATCACCGCCGATCACGCCGTCTTCAATCTCGACACGAAGCTCGGCACGTTCTTCAACAGCACCGGCACCTTCGAATCGCTCTCCTTCGGCGGCGACAAGATCGAGAAGGTGGACGAGGACACGTACCACCTGGTCAACGGCATCTTCACCTCGTGCGATCTCGACAAGCCGGCGTGGTCGTTCCACGTGCGCGATGCGACGGTCACGCTCGACGACTACGCGCACCTGCGCGATGTGACGTTCCGCGCGCACGACATGCCGATCATCTGGTCGCCGCGCCTGATCTGGCCGACGAAAAAAGATCGCTCGCAGGGCTTCCTGATTCCGCGCGTTTCGTTCGGCGGCGAATTCGGACCGCGCTTCGAGATCGGCTACTTCATCCCCTTCGGCCAGAGCGTCGACGCGACGATCTACGGCGATCTGAACACGTCGGGCTACAACGGCCTCGGCACGATCGTGCGCTACCTCCCGTCGAAAGACGTGAAGATCGGACAGCTCGATGCGTACGCCGTGCACGACGCAGCGGGGAAGAAAGAGCAGTGGCGCTACCAGTTCAAGCACGCGCAGGACAACCTGCCGGGCGGCTTCCGCGGCGTCGTCGACGTCGAGGATTTCTCCGATCTCGATTTCTTCCGCCGCTGGGCCCGCGACCCGCGGCTGCACACGCTGTCGAACATCTATTCGTCCGCGTACCTCACCCGCAACTGGCCCGGCTATTCGCTGAACTTCCTCACCGACCGCCGCGACATCGTCCTCGGACATTCCGATCCGACCGATCCCAATTCGCCGATCCTCAAGCAGCGCTTCCAACAGCTGCCGTCGCTGCAGTTCCGCATGTACCCGCAACGGCTCCTCGGCACGCCGTTGTACTTCGCGCTCGAGTCGTCGTCGTCGCATCTCGAGACGAGCGGTTTGATCAACGGACCGCAGGCCAGCTACTTCCGCACCGATCTCTTCCCGACGCTCTCGCTGCAGCTGCGCACGCCGCCCTGGCTCTCCATCCGCCCGCAGATCTCGGTGCGCGACACGTATTACTCGCAGAGTCTCGATCCGGCCTCGGAGAACAGCGCGGGCGTGGCGCAGGAGACGATCGACGAATCGATCAATCGCCGTTACGCGCAGGGACAGGTCGAGCTGGTGGGACCGTCGGTCTCGCGCATCTACAACAAGAAGCTCGGCAGCTTCACGCGGCTCAAGCACCTCATCGAGCCGCGCATCCGCTACATCTATACGAGCAGCGTCAACGATCAGGATCGCGTGATCCGATTCGACACGGTCGATTCGCCGTTCCTCCCGATCGTGCGCGATTCGGTGGAGTACTCGCTGACGCAGCGCATCATTGCCAAGGAAGCGACGCCGAATTCGTCACCGCGCGAGATCATGTCGTTCTCCGTGCGGCAGACCGTGTCGCTCTCGAAGGCGTTCACCAATACGACCGCGGGCAGCACCGGCTCGTCGTCATCCGCAGTCGATCTGAATCAGAAGTTCACGCCGCTCGTCGCGCAGCTGCACATCAATCCGTATCAGTCGATCACGCTCGATGCGTCGACGACGTTCGGCAACGTGTCGCACCAGATCGATCAGACGAGCGTCTCCGCGAATCTCTTCGGCACCGGCAAGAACGCGGACAAGTACCTGTCGTTCAGCTGGTTCGCGACGTTCCAGCAGCCGATCGGCAACACCGGCATTCAGAGCAGCTCCTCGAGCCAGATCCGCCTCAACACCGGCTCGTCGCTGCTGCGCGATAGAATCCGCGGCGACATTCAGATCAGCTACGACGCCAAGACCGGCAAGTTCCTCGAACAACGCTACCTCCTCGGCGGCACCGCTTCGTGTTACGGCGTGGCCCTCGAGTACCGCCAGTACCTCGTCTACACCCCGTTCGAGAAAAAGGACTGGAACGTGAGCGTCGCGATCACGCTGAAGAATGTAGGAACGATCGGGACACACTAGGAAAGAGTGATAGAGGAGAGCGGAGTGATAGAGGGAGTGAGTCTGAGCGAAACCACTCTATCTCTCTATCACTCCGCTCTCCTCTATCACTCTCCACTCACGCTATGCGCCAAGAACAAATGAAGGGTCTCATCCTCTCCGGCGGCAAAGGCACGCGCATGCGTCCTCTGACTTACACGTCCGCCAAACAACTCATCCCGGTCGCGAACAAGCCGGTGCTCGTCTATGGCATCGAGGCGATCGTCGCGGCGGGCATTCACGACATCGCCATCATCGTCTCGCCGGAAACAGGGGGCGAGATCCGCGACTGCATCGGCGACGGCTCGCGTTACGGCGCGAACATTCATTACATCGAGCAGGACGCGCCGCGCGGACTGGCGCATGCGGTGCTGACTGCCGAGGACTTTCTGCGCGATTCGCCGTTCGTCATGTACCTCGGCGACAACCTCCTGCAGCACGGCATCACGCCGCTGGTCGAGGAGTACCGCTCGATCGATTGCAACAGCGAGATCCTGCTGACGCGCGTGCCGAATCCATCGCAGTTCGGCGTCGCGGAACTGGATGGCTCGAAGGTCGTGAAGCTCACCGAAAAACCGCCCGAGCCGAAGTCCGACCTCGCGCTGGTCGGCGTCTACATGTTCGACGAGCACATCTTCGAAGCGGCGAAAGCGATCAAACCGTCGAAGCGCGGCGAGCTGGAGATCACCGACGCAATTCAGTGGCTGCTCGACAACGGCTACTCCGTCCATCCGCACATCGTGAAGGGCTGGTGGAAGGACACGGGCAAGATCGAGGACATGCTGGAAGCGAACCGCACCGTGCTCGACACGTTCGACCGCGACGTGCGCGGCGCGATCAGCGGCGAGAGCTCGATCGAAGGCAAAGTGATCATCGAGCCGGGCGCGCAGATCATCGACTCCGTCGTGCGCGGCCCGTCGATCATCGGCTGCGACGCGCGCATCGTGCACGCCTACGTCGGTCCGTACACGTCGATCGGCAACAAGTGCGCGGTGGAGCGCTGCGAGATCGAGAACTCCATCGTGCTCGAGAACTCCAGCCTCAGCCACGTCGAAGGCCGCATCGAAGCGAGTCTCATCGGCAAGAACGTGAAGATCGGCCGCACGCACCGCAAGCCGGTGGCGTACCGGTTCATGGTCGGCGACAACAGCGAAGTCGGGATCACGTAGTTGCCGCGCACGCGAGTCGTCATCGCTGCTATCGTCACTCTCATCATGATCGGAACGATCGTCGCGGCGATGGCGCAGAAGCAGCGCGAGCAGCAGCAGGCGCTGATGCGCGACATGACCTCCGCGATCACTACGCTGCGCACCGGGATCAGTGAGTACCGCAAGCAGCACGGCCGCTATCCGCGTGCGCTGAAGGAGCTCGCGCAGGTGCCGCGCGATCCGGTCACGGGCTCGGCCACGACGTGGCAGACCGAGATCGAAGAGAGCGTGAGCGCGGACGATTTCGCAGCCGGCTCGAAGGCTCCGGAGACGTTCGTGGTCAATGTCCGCAGCGGCGCGAAGGGCTTCGACGCGAACGGACGCGCCTGGTCTGATTACTGATGGCGAACGTCTACACCTTCAAGGATTTCGAAGGGAGCAGTCATCGCATCCTCATCGATCTGATCCGCCGCTACGCGCGCAAAGGCGGCACGCTCATCGACCTCGGCGCGGCCGGCGGTGAGCTCGGCGCCGCGGTGCGCGACCAGTTCGAGCGCACCATCGGCTTCGAGTACAACGGCGATTGCATCGCCGATCTGCGCGAGCATTTCGACGCCGCGGTGATCAGCGATCTGGAGAAGGTGAAGCATCTGCCGCACGGCGCCGACGCAATCGTCGCCGCCGATGTGATCGAGCACCTGCGCGACGCGTCCTCGCTCCTCGCATTGATCCACCACGCGCTCGCGCCGCAAGGCCGGCTCTTCATCTCCGTCCCCAACATCGCGAACATCACGGTGCGCCTCGGACTGCTGTTCGGCATCTTCGAGTACCGCGACCGCGGCATCCTCGACAACACGCATCTCCGCTTCTACACGCTGCGCACGATCCGCCGCGAAGTCGAAGCAGCGGGCTTTCGCGTGGTCGCGATGCGAGGATCGTCGGTGCCGCTGCGATTGATCGTCGGACGCTTCACACCGGAGTTTCTGCTGCGCATCGGCGAACGCGTTCTATCGATGGTCACACGCGTGTGGCGGTCGCTTTTCGCCTACCAGATAATCCTGGTCGCGGAAAGGCAGAAAGCAGAAGGCAGAACGCAGAAATAAGCACGCCTGCGGCGCTCACCCACCACCAGCCGCGTCCAATGCGTCGTTCGAACACGATCGTGTGTTTGCCTGCGGGAACATTCACGCCGGCGAAAAGGATGTTGACGGTTTCGGTCTTCGCGCCGGCGCCGTCGATCAGCACCCGCAGTTCGGGCGTGAGCTTTTCGGATGACGCGAGGAACCACGACGATGACGCGCTGACGGCGAGCTCCGATCGCGCATCGCCGTAAGTCAGTCGATCGATGCGTGCATCGGTTGCATGCGCTTCGAGCTTCGACTCCGGCGCGACGACCGCCTCCTGCGCGAAATCGAAATCGGTGCGCGCGAGCATTTCGTCGTCGGACATCGCGCGCAAACGCGACACGGGATGGAATCGCGGCACCTCGGCGAGATTGAGGAAGAGGCGGCCGTCGGGCAGCTCCCGATCGAAGATCAGCGGCGTCGTCACGCGTCCGAAGAAAAACGAGCCGTCCGCGGCGCCGAGCATGTACGCGCGCATGCCCATCGGCCGTACACGCAATGTGATGCTCTCGCCCGCGTGCGCGTACGGCGAGACCGGCACGTAGATCTTGCCGACGACGCTGTTGCAGTCTTCGGGCGTGAAGTTGCGGTGCCAGACGACCGCACCGTTCTTGATCAGCAGCACTTCGAGATGCGGACCGGCCTTCGTCAGCGGCTCCGGTCCGACGGCGAGCTCGATCGCATGGAACGGTTGCGAGTCGATGGCGATCGTCCGCTGCACGATCTGTCCCGGCTTCAGATTCAGTCCACCTTTTTCGACCGTGCCCGGCTTCGTTGCGCCGAAGATCGACCACTTGATGATGTCGATCGCTTTGTGCTCGATCACGTAGCGCACGCCGAGCATGTTCACCAGCGGGTCGCTGAAATTGAACTTGAGGCTGTTGAACATCAGGACGGTCTGAAAGCTCCCCCACGCACTCGGATCGATGCGCTGCAGGATGCGGCGGTATTTCTCCTCGGAGCTGAAATGGCTGCGCACGTCTTCGATGCGGAAGAGCTCCGAGGAGTTGGGGAACAAGTAGTTCATCATCGGGGCGACGCGGAACGGGCGCGGCTGCGATTGCAGGAACGCGATGGCCGGCGTCGACGGCACCTCCGCTTCGCGCGGCTCGAGGAACGGATAGAAGCGCGCGGCGAAGAGGCCGAGGTCCCACGCGACGGCGGCGGCGAGCGCGAACGCGATGACGCGGCGGCGCGAAAGGAGCGATGCGCCGGCGGCCGCGAGATAGCCGGCGGGCAGCGGGAGCACGATCGCCAGACGCGTGAGCCACGAGTACTTGATGCCGGGCAGATAGCCGACGAACGGCGCGAAGCCGAACATCGCCGCAATGAGGATGATGAGTGTCGCGAGCCAGAACCAGCGCGAGCGCGCGCGTTTTGCGAAGAGTCCGATCAGCAGCAGCACGATGGTGACGATGCCGATGTAGATCGTCGCTTCGTAGTAGTTGTTGAACGCGCGCAGCGACGGGTCGCCGACCCAGTTCTTGAACGCGTTGTTGCCCAACGCGTCAGGAAAAAGAAAAAGCCGCGCGTGCTTCAGCGGAAAGTGAAAGTCGAGACTGACGCGCTCGCGCGCCGGCAGATACCCGGTGCGTTTCAGCAATTGAATGTACGGCACCAGTAACGGTGACGCGATCATCAGCGCCACAATCGCGGCGCCCCCGCCGCGTACGACAAGCTCTCCAGCTTGTCGCCATCGTCCGATACTCAGAAAAATCATGTACCCAATCGCGACATACGCCCCGTACGCCATCGCCGCCGGAAATCCCGCCAGTGCATACGCCAGCGCGAGCACGATCATCAACGCAATGCTGTTGCGTCGTCCGTTGAACGCGCGGCGCACGAGCCAGAGCAGCGCCGGATAAAGCGCCGACGCATTCGTCGACTGCCACAACCATCGCACCGTGACCACGCCCGCCGCCGCGACGATCAGCGCGCCGATCGCCGCCCCTTTTTTCCCCAGCTTCTCCTCGCGCAGCCACCAGTACGCGAACCAGAACGCGGCGTTCAGCTTGAGAAAAATGATCGCGGTGTAGACCCACGCCAGCGGCACGGTGAACGTCGGGATGGCGATGAACGGCGAGAGAATCGCCGCGGCGGTCGAGCCCCAGCCGGGGATGCCGCTCGCGATGAACGGGTTCCAGTTGAACGCCGCTGCATCGTGTTTCGCCAGCGACATCAGCGTGTAGTACGAGGTCGGCGGATCGTTGATCAGCGAGTTCTGCGTCGGGAAATGACGGGCGAACGACCACGGATCGTAGTTGCGGAACACGTCGTTCGGCGAAACGACGCGTCCCATGTAGATCACGGGGAAAAAGAAGACGAAGTGGAAGAGCCCGAGCGCGATGAGCGCCACGGAATGCTTGCGGAGCTTCAATCCGCGCGATCATAGCGCGTGCGAATTTTCATAGCAGCCGAGATCGAGCCGCGGCTGATCGGGCTTCTGCGCGCGGACTCTTCATTCGCGCTGACCGATGACCTCGCGACGGCCGACATTGTGATCACGCGCACGATCACGCGCGTCGATGCGGCGTTCCTCGATCGCGCGCCATCGCTGCGCTTCATCGCGCAGGGGACATCAGGCATCGACAACATCGATCTCGACGCGGCCGCCGCGCGCGGCATCGAAGTGATCAACCTTCCGGGCGTGAATGCGAACGCGGTCGCGGAGCTCGTGATCGGACACATCATCGCGCTCACGCGCACCGTTCCGCAGTACGTGCGCGAGCTGACGCACGGTCAGTGGCGCCGCAGCGACTGCGCGACACGACACGAGCTGCGGCACTACCGGCTGGGGATCGTCGGACTGGGCAACGTCGGCACACGCGTGGCGCGGCTGGCGCGCGCATTCGGGATGCCGGTGCGCGCGTGCGATCCGTATGTCGCGGACGCAGACACGTCGCTCGACGAGCTGCTGGCAACAAGCGACATCATCACGCTGCACGTGCCGCTCACCGACGAAACGCGCGAGATGATCGGCGCACGCGAAGTCGCGCAGATGCCGAAGGGCTCGATCCTGATCAACGCCGCGCGGGGCGAAGTCCTCGATCTCGACGCCGCACTCGCCGCGCTGAACGACAACCACCTCGGCGGACTGGCGGTCGATGTCTTCGAAAACGAGCCCATGACCCGCACGTTTCCCGACGATCCGCGACTCATCGTCACGCCGCACATCGCAGGCTGCACGTTCGAAGCGAAGAACGATGCGGCGGAGCTGCTTTACGACAAGCTGCGCGCTCTCTCGTCATCCCGAGCGTAGTCGAGGGACCTGGGCGTGCGGCGGCGCGCCTCCCATCCCCCAGGTCCCTCGACTACGCTCGGGATGACGAGAGAGGCCGGCCGTCGCGCCAGACTTCGCGCACGAGATTGACGCCGAAGTGATAGACGAGGTGGAGGTACGACGGCGCGTCGAGCAGCACGAAATCGGCGCGCTTGCCTGCCTCGATCGATCCGATCTCGTCCGCCATCCGCAATGAATGCGCGCCGTTGAGCGTCGCGGCGGTCAGCGATTCCTCGACCGTCATCTTCATCTGCAACGTCGCGAGCTGCATCACGATCTGCATCGATTCAGTCATCGACGAGCCGGGATTGCAATCGGTCGACAGCGACACGATCGCGCCTTCCTCGATCAATCGCCGCGCGGGGGCGTAGCGGTCGGACATCAGGAAAAAACTCGTTCCGGGAAGCAGGTTCGCCACCGTGCCGGACTGGCCGAGGGCGCGAATGCCGTCGTCGCTGATGTGCATGAGGTGATCGGCGGATGCGGCGCCGAGCTCCGCGGCGAGCGAAGCACCGCGCGTGTCGGAGAGCTCGTCCGCGTGCAGGCGCGGAATCATGCCGCGATCGATTGCGGCGCGGAGCACGCGCTCACCTTCGTCACGAGTGAAAACACCTTTCTCGACAAACGCATCGGCGAAGATCGCGAGCTTCTCGTTCGCGACCGCCGGCAGAATCTCATCGACGATCTGCTCGACCCACCCATCGCGTCCTTCGGGCGGAAACTCGTGCGCGGCAAGACATGTCGGGACCAGCCTCACCGGTGACGTGGCAGCAGCCGCACGAATCGCGCGCAACTGCTTCAACTCATCCTGCAGAGTGAGTCCGTAGCCGCTCTTCGCCTCGGACGTCGTCGTTCCGTAGCGCGACATCAGCCGCGCGCGATCGAGCACGTTGCGCGTGAGCTGCTCTTCCGATGCCGCGCGCGTCGCGCGCACGCTCGATGCGATTCCGCCGCCCGAGGCCGCGATCTGCTGATACGTCTCGCCCTGCAAGCGCCGGTTGAATTCGGACTCGCGGAAGCCGTCGAACGGAATGTGCGTGTGCGAATCGACGAAGCCCGGGATCGCCGTGGCTCGTTGTGCGTCGAAGTCCTCGGTGATGTCGAAGCGCGGCATGTCGCGCTCGGGACCGACGTACGCGAACCGCTCGCCATCGATGACGATGACGGCGTTGTCCTGCACGTCGAGCGCGCGCATCGCCGCGCCGCGGACGCCGGTCCGCCCGCGCGGAGTGGCAACTTGTTTGAGGTTGCGGATCAAACGCACGGCCGCAGTTTATCGTCGCGTTGATGCCTACGCCCGCGACGAGCTGCGCAGACTCGTGATCGGCAGCTCGTTCACTTCCTGCTCCGCGTCGAGCGCGACCATCTGCTGCGCGATGTCGAGCGTCGACTGCAGGCGCGAGCGCACCGCTTTCCGCTCCAGCTTCAGGTCCTGGATCGCGCGCTCCAGGTCGGCCACGCGCGACATCGCCTGCGCGATCAATCGCTCGGACAACAGCTCCGCGTCCTTCACGATGAGCTCCGCTTCCTTGTGCGCGTTCGCCTTCACTTCCTCGGAAACGCGCTGCGCGGAGAGGAGCGTGTCTTTCAGGATCCGCTCGCGCTGCGTGTGCTCCTCGAGGTCCTCGCGCAGGCTCGCGTTCTCGCGCGCGAGGTCGTCGTTGACTCGGAGAACGCGCTCGATTTCTTCCGCCACGAGGAAGAGATAACCGCGGACTTCGTCCACGTTGTACCCCTTGAATTTCCGCGAGAACGTGGATTTCTGGATCTCGAGCGGTGTCAGGTTTTGCATCGACTCGCCCTCCCGGCACGTGTGTGTGTGTAGGGCAAGCTCTCAGCTTGCCGAATAAACTTGCGACAAGCTGAGAGCTTGTCGTACACCGAGTTATTGCAAGAGTATAAGGTTGAAGAGGGTGGTGATGATCGCTTTGATCAAATAAATGGCGATCAGCAGCAGGATCGGGGACCAATCGATGCCGGCGGTGTCCCAGCGACGCGTGAGGCGGCGGAACGGGCGGAGGACCGGCAGCGTCATGCGCGAGAAGATGTCGTTGACCTGCATCAGCACGCCGTAGACGCCGCGATTGCGCCAGCGGAACGACGTCTGCGACAGAAAGAACAGCACCCACGACAGGATCACCCAGGCGAAGACGATCCAGAGAATGATGTCCATCACCAGGAAGATGACGCTCACGATCGGCTCGAACGCGAGGGCGTACTTGTGCATCAGCCGCGCTCCCCGAAGATCGCGCGGCCGACGCGGATGATCGTCGCCCCTTCTTCGATCGCCGTCTCGTAGTCTTCGCTCATCCCCATCGACAGTTCCGGCAGTCCGAGGTCGTCGCGCATCGCTTTCAACTCGCGAAAGTATGCACGCGTTTCTTCCGGATCTCCGTGCGGAGGGATGGCCATCAGGCCGCGGAGATCGAGAATGGTTGCGACCTGTTTCGCGACCGTCGCCACGTCCCCGACTTCGATCCCGCTCTTCTGCGACTCGCGTCCGATGTTGACCTGCAGCAGCACTTCGATCCGCTTGTCGCCCGCGGCCTTGGCGATTTTTTCCGCGAGGTCGAGCGAATCGATGGTCTGAATCACATCGAACAGTTTCACCGCGTCCTTCGCTTTGTTCGACTGCAGATGTCCGATGAGATGCCAGCGCGCGTTCGCCGTCGTCTCCGGCTGTTTGTCGCGCGCTTCCTGCACACGGTTCTCGCCGACATTCGTGATTCCGGCGGCGACTGCGCGATCGATCGCGATCGCGGGAAAGGTCTTCGTCACTGCGACGAGCGTCACTTCGTCGCGATTGCGTCCCGCGCGTGCGCACGCGGCTGCGATCTTCGCTTCGACGATGGCAGCATTCGCGCGGATCGCATCAGCATCAAGCACGACGGCGCTCCAGGCTCCGTCCCTCGGCGCGATCGACTGCTTTGTTCGCCAACCGGTCCGCATCTTTGTTGCCGGCGCGCAACGTGTGGCGGATCGAGAACCGGCGGAACGCGCGGCTCATCACCTTCGCCTTTTCGTACAACGGGATGAGGTTCGGATGCTTCACGCGATATTTGCCGAGCATCTGCTGCACCAGAAGGAGCGAGTCGGAAATGATCTCGAGCTCGGTCGCTCCTTCCGATTGCGCGACTGCGAGCGCTTCGAGCAGTCCCGCGTACTCGGCGACGTTGTTCGTCGTCTTGCCGAGGTAGCCGCAGACCTCGATCACCTCACCGGAGTCGGTGGTCATGAAGACGCCGTAACCTGCAGGACCGGGATTGCCGCGCGATGCTCCGTCGACGAAGGCCGTGATTTTCATTTGAGTGTCATTCCGAGTCGCAGGCGCATCGGGTTTCAGCGACGGGTCCTTCGCTTGGCTCAGGATGACACCCGTTCCTGATACAGGATTCGATGACATCCCTCGCAAATCACCATCTCGCCGCGGCGAAGGCGCTGCGAGAGCGCGGGACGGATGCGCGTGCGGCACGAGGTGCACGATTCGTTGATCACTTTCGCCACCGCGATACCGCCGCGCTGTTTGAACGTGCGCTGGAACTCGCGTCGCGCCTCGTCGGGCAGCGCGGCCTCGAGCTGGTCCGCTTTCTTCCGCAGCGCTTTGGCCTCGGCGCGCAGGCCGCCGAGCGACGACTGCCACTCCGCGTGGGCTTCATCGTGACGCGACTTCAGATCGTCGAACGTCGATTTGCGCTCATCGAGCTGCGACTGAATGCCGTCGATCTCCGTCATCGTCTTGAGCGCCGATTCCTCGAGCTCCTTGACGTGCTTGCGCGCGGCGTCGATCTCTTTCCACGCCGCGGCGTATTGCTGCTGATTCTTCACCTGCATCAGCTGCCCCTGATACTTCTTGAGCAGCTCCTGCTGATCGGAGAGCTCGCCTTCCACGCGGCGGTGCTCCTTGCCGAGCGTTTCGAGCGAAGCGTTCAATCGCTCCATTTCTTCGTTGGAAGCCTGGTACTCGCGATCGACCGCAGCAAAGGCGTCGGGCTGGACGCTCATCGCCTTTTCACGGTCTGCGAGTTGAGAAAGAACGGATTGCAGCTCCCACAGTTTTTCTACGTCGCTCAACAAGTCCTCCAGAGACAAAAAAGGCGTTCCTCTGTCGGAACGCCTGTGCGGAACGATCTGTAAATTCGGTGCTTGATCAATACCTTCATCATCGCGTCTGGTGGGTCCACCAGGATTCGAACCTGGGACCTGCCGGTTATGAGCCGGTAGCTCTAACCGCTGAGCTATGGACCCGCGAGCCCGGCGCGAATTGTATTACACCGGCCCGGGGCTATTTCGCTTCAATCCGATCGCCCGGAATCATCGAGCGGCGCATGTCCATGATCCGCGCAGTCGCGGTGTGTGCTTCGGTGGTCAGGATGCCGATCTCGCCGAGAATCTGGCGAGGCTGGCCGAGGACGGGACTCTCGCGCCAGACGGTGAAGAAGTCGCCGGGCTGGACCTGATCGTCGTGGCCGAGGTCGATCGTGACGAGATTGCCTTCGCCGAGGGCGCCTTCCCATCCGGACGAAGAGACGATGAAGCCGCCCATCTTGCCGCTCGGGTCATCGCAGAACGCGGGAAGCGCCGGAATGCGCGCGAGAGGAATCGGCAGCTGCGGCCATGGCTTCAGCTTCGCACCCGCGTGAATTTCTTTGCAGGACTGCGTGACGATCGCGCGGGCGTTGTGCTCGTCGGCGCAGATGATCTTCACCTGTCCGCGGAAGTCGTAGTAGCGGCCGACGAGCGCGTTCGTGCGCGGGTGATAAACGAGATCGCCCGGCTCGACGACGAGGTAGACGTCGCCCGGCGTGATGCCGGTCGCGGTGCCGCCGCTGATGTAAATCAGGTCGCCCATCGAGACGCCGTTCGTCTGCTCCTCCGCACCGGGCTGGAAGAGCACTTCGACGTCTTCGAACGACGCGACGTGATTCGGTAACGACTCGTTCGGATCGCCGGTGTAGCCGTAGCAATAGATGTCCCACTCGGTGCCGAGCGCGATCGGAGGTCCGACGACCGGCGCGATCTCGGCGGTGGTCAGCGGAGTGTTCGGCGTCGGAGTCTGGTCGGCGGATGAAGTATCGGTCGCGGGAGTCGCCGTGGCGGCGGTGCCGGTCTCGGCGGATGCGGAGGAGGCCGCCTCGCCTTCGACGAGGAGCGTATCGCCGGGATAGATCCAGTGCGCGTCGGTGATCCAGGTGTTGGCTTCCCAGAGCTGCGGCCAGAGGTACGCGTTGCCGTAGAACTGATTGCCGAGCGCCCAGAGCGTGTCGCCGGCCTTGATGGTGTAGGTCTTGGCGTTCGCCGGATAAGTAGACGGATCGGGCGGGTTATACGCCGTGTAGTGATCGCCGACGCGATGCAGATCGCGTGGCGCGTGAGACGATTTCTTCGCGGCAGCGAAGGTTGGGATCGCCATCACGAGCAGGAGAACGGGAGCCACCCGACGCACACTGACCATTGTCCCCTCCCAGCGTTTCGAGACAAACTGATCCCAAAACGTTAGCGCAACAGAGGTTAGGAGTCAAAGTGCACGCGCATCGCGTACTCGCGTGAGGAGAGCGCGGGTATTCGAACTACGACGGCCTGTGAGCGCCGCTCCCGTCATCCCGAGCGTA
>DATEZA010000151.1:0-4751 GCA_035255945.1 Thermoanaerobaculia bacterium | reverse complement strand
AAGCCGATGATCGTCGGCAATGCGGTCGACGAGCTGGCAAAGGCGATCACGCGCGGGACGCTCATCCGTTACGCGCTGCTCTTCGTCGCCGCGGCCGCCATCGAAGGACTCTTTCTCTACCTGCAGCGCTCGATCATCATCGGCGCATCGCGGCGCATCGAATTCGAGATGCGCAACGACTTCTACGCGCATCTGCAGAGGCTGCCGGTCTCGTACTACCAGGAGCAGCGCACCGGCGATCTGATGTCGCGCGCGACGAACGATCTCTCGTCCGTCCGCATGCTGATCGGCCCCGCGGTCATGCACTCGTTTTCATCGCTGATCGTCGTCATCGGCGCGTTCGTGATGATGATGCGCATCGATCGCTTCATGGCCCTGATCGCGTCGCTGTCCGTGCCGGTGATCGTCGTCCTCGTGAAGTTCTTCGGCCAGCGGATCCACGTCCGCTTCAAAGCGGTGCAGGATTACTTCGGCGACATCTCCGCACGCGTGCAGGAGAACCTGGCGGGCGTGCGCGTAGTGCGCGCGTTCACGCAGGAGTCGAATGAGATCGCGACGTTCAAGACGATGAACCGGCAGTACGTCGAGCGCAATCGTTCGCTGATCCGATTGACCGCGACGTTCTATCCCGCGCTACACGCCCTGATCGGCGTGATGTTCGTCCTGATCTTCTTCCTCGGGTCGCGACGCATCCTCGATCACACGATGACGATCGGCTCCTTCGTCGCGTTCCAGTTTTATCTGGGACGCATGATCTGGCCGCTCATCGCACTCGGCTGGGTCATCAACCTTTTCCAGCGCGGCATGGCGTCGATGCAGCGATTGCACGAGGTGTGGTCGGTGGAGCCCGACGTGCTGCCGGATCAGGGCACGCCGCTCGAGGGCGAGATCCGCGGCGATATCGACATTCGCGATCTGACGTTCCGTTACCCGGCATCGGCGCAGCCTGTGCTGCACAACATCAACATGCAGGTCCGCGCGGGCGAGACGATCGGCATCGTCGGGCGCACCGGCAGCGGCAAATCGACGCTGCTGTCGCTGATCACGCGCACATTCGAGCCGCCGCCGGATTCGATCTTTCTCGACGGCACGCCGATCGAATCGATCCCGCTGCGCCAGCTGCGCGCCCTCAGCGGCATGGTGCCGCAGGAGACGTTCCTGTTCTCCGAATCGCTCGCGGAGAACATCCGCTTCGGACGGGGCGATGCAACCGATGCGGACGTCGATGAAGCGGCGCGGCTGGCGGGACTGTCGACCGATGTCGCCGGATTCCCGCAAGGACTGCACACCGTCATCGGCGAGCGCGGCATCACGTTGTCGGGCGGACAGAAACAGCGCACCGCGATCGCGCGCGCACTCGTCCGCAATCCGCTCGTGCTGATCCTCGACGATTCGCTCAGCGCCGTCGACACGGCGACCGAGGAGCGGATCCTCAATGCGTTGAAAGAGGTGAGGAAGGGGCGGACGGCATTGGTCGTGTCGCACCGCGTGTCGTCGGTGAAAGACGCCGATCACATCATCGTGCTCGACGAAGGACGCATCGTCGAGCGCGGCACGCACGAATCGCTCCTCGCGCACGGCGGCTACTACGCCGATTTGTATCGGAGACAGACGCTGGAAGAGGAGATTGAAGAGATTGCGTAAGAGAGGAGAGACGGAGTGATAGAGAAATAGAGAGATAGAGGAGGCAA
Organism: Thermoanaerobaculia bacterium; assembly: GCA_035255945.1. GTDB lineage: Bacteria > Acidobacteriota > Thermoanaerobaculia > Gp7-AA8 > Gp7-AA8 > JAJPHC01. Next base: position 3,060 of record DATEZA010000151.1, on the reverse strand, counting down.
GACGCGCTTCCTCTATCTCTCTATCACTCTATCTCTCTATCACTCTATCTCTCTATCACTCACATGGACCAACACGAAGATAGAAAGACACTGAGAGACAGCGAAACGGAGGAGCACGCTCCCCTTAGTCTCTCTGTCTCTTAGTTTCTTGTTTCTCATGGCTGAAATCGAAAAACACGAAGACGAAGGCAGCAAAGCATTCGATCCGCATCTGGCGCGTCGTCTGCTCCGCTATTTGCGTCCGTATCGCGCGCGTGCGACCGCCTCGGTGATCCTGGTGATCCTGTCGTCGTTGCTCGAGATCGCGGGGCCGGCGATCGTCGCGGTGGCGATCGATCTGTACGTCAAGCCGCTCGGTGCGCAGCCGGTGGGGATGACGGCGCGCGTCGGGCACTTCCTCACCTCGCACGGCTGGGCGCTCGATCCGATGAGCGGGATCACGCTGGCGACGTTCGTCTACATGTTCGTGCTGGCGGGCAATTTCGCGGTGCTCTACACGCAGATGGTGCTCATGAATCTGATGGGCCAGTACATCATGTACGACCTGCGCAAGCAGATCTTCGAGCACCTGCAGCGGCTCGACGTGCAGTACTTCGATCGCAATCCGGTCGGCCGCCTGATGACGCGCGTGACCACCGACGTCGATGCGCTCAACGAGATGTTCACCGCCGGGTTCGTGGCGATCTTCGGCGACATCTTCGTGCTGATCGGCATCATCGGCGTGCTGTTCTGGATGAACTGGCGGCTCGCGCTCGTGCTCTTCTCCATCACGCCGTTCATCGTGCTGGTGTCGATCTGGTTCCGTCAGGGCGCGCGCAAGACGTACCGCCAGGTGCGCGCGCGCATCGCGGCCATCAACGCGTTCCTGCAGGAGCACATCTCCGGCATCTCCACCGTGCAGCTGTTCAATCGCGAGGCGAAGGAAGAGGCGAAGTTCGACGAGCTCAACGCGCGCCATCGCGATGCGAACATCGATTCGATTTACTACTACGCCGTTTTCTATCCGGTCATCGAGCTGATTCAATCGGCGGGCATCGCGCTGATCGTCTGGTACGGCGGCGGGCAGGTGCTGCAGGGCGTGCTGTCGGTCGGCGCACTGATCGCGTTCTTCCAGTACGCGCAGCGCTTCTACGAGCCGATCTCCGATCTGTCCGAGAAGTACAACATCCTGCAGGCGGCGATGGCGGCGAGCGAGCGGATTTTCAAACTGCTCGACACCGGCGTGCGCATCAAGGACGACGGCTCGCTGGAGATCGATCACTTCGAGTCGGTCGAGTTCCGCGACGTCTGCTTCGCGTACAACGAGCCGGAGTGGGTGTTGAAGAATGTCTCGTTCAAAGTGAATCGCGGCGAGCGCGTCGCGCTGGTCGGACACACCGGTGCAGGTAAGACGACCGTCACCGCGCTGCTGCTTCGCTCTTACGAGCCGCAGAAGGGCGAGATCCTGATCAACGGCGCCGACATCCGCCAATACACGCAGGCCTCGCTGCGCCGGATGTTCGCCATCGTGCAGCAGGATTTCTTCCTCTTCAGCGGCACCGTCGCGCAGAACATCTCGCTCTCCGATCCGGCGATCGGCGAGGAGACCGTGCGCGAAGCCGCGGTGCGCGTACAGGCCGACCGGTTCATCTCGCGATTGCCCGAGGGGTATGGGTCGGTCGTGCGCGAGCGCGGCGCCGGATTTTCGGTGGGGGAGAAACAGCTGCTCTCGTTCGCGCGCGCACTCGCATTCGATCCACCGGTGCTGATCCTCGATGAAGCGACGTCGTCGATCGACACGGAGACCGAGCGATTGATCCAGGAAGCGATCGAGACGCTGCTCGCCGGACGCACATCGATCGTCATCGCGCATCGCCTCTCCACGATCCGCTCCGCCGATTCGATTCTCGTCTTCCATCACGGCGAGATCCGCGAGCGCGGCACGCACGAGGAGCTGATGGAGATCGACGGCCTGTATCGCAAGCTGTACGAGATTCAGTATCGCGAAGCAGTAGTCGCGTAGCGCGGTCAGGGGGGTCACTGGTGTAGGACAAGCTCTCAGCTTGTCCCGGACAACCTGAGAGGTTGCCCTACACCGGCAACCTGAGAGGTTGCCCTACACCGGACAACCTGAGAGGTTGTCCTACACCGCAACCTGAGAGCTTGCCCCGGGCAACCTGAGAGGTTGCCCTACACCGGCAACCTCTCAGGTTGCCCTACACCTACAGCGCGCGCATCGCGCTCGCCGCCGACAATCGCGACGCACGCATCGCGGGCAGCACGCCGCCGACGACACCCATCACCATCGCAAATCCGATTCCGCGCAGCAGCAGTCGCGGCGTGATGGCGAACGCGAAGTTCATCTCCGCGAACGTGAACCAGTTCGTGGTGCCGGTGGCGAGTCCGTTCAGCGGCAGCGCCAACACTCCGCCGATCACGCCCCCAACAACCGACAGCAGCACGGCCTCGGACAGAAACGACAGCGCGACCGCGCGTCCGGAAAAGCCGAGGGCGCGCAGCACTGCGATCTCGCGCGTGCGCGAGCCGACGGCCGCATACATCGTGTTCATCGCGGCGAACGCGGAGCCGACCGCCATGATCACGGCGACGACATTGCCGAGGATGCGGACGGGATTCGATGCTTTCGTTTGTTCGGCGAAGTACTCGAGCTCCGTACGTGCATCGACATCGATCCGCGGCTCGCTCTCCATCCGCTTGATCATGGTTGCCGGATCGTTCGTGCGCACGACGATGTCCGACCACGCGCGGCGCTGAAACGCCGTCGCCGGTCCTTCGGGATCGGTCCACATCTCGGATGAATACGCGGTGTTGCCGGCGTCGAAGATGCCGACGACTTTCCAGCGCGTGCTGCCGGTGGGGAAGTCGTCGCCGAGGGCGCAGTCTTTGAAGCGCGAGGCGATCGAGCGGCTGACCACGAGCTCGCGCGCGCCGGAGCGGTACCAGCGTCCGCTGACGAGATGCACCTGCGGCCGCAGCGCGCGGCCGGTTTCGTTCAGTCCGCGGATCACGACGTTCGAACTGCCGCCGTCCTGCAGCCGCGGCGTGCTGACGTAGACGAGC
>DATEZA010000150.1:0-3782 GCA_035255945.1 Thermoanaerobaculia bacterium | reverse complement strand
GGACGTGTTCCAGCACCTCGGGGTTTTCCGTCTCCGGCTCGAACAACGCCCGGAACTTCGTGCAGGTGATCATCGCTCGCTCCAGAGTCGTGCGTACTCCGGGAAGCGCTTGGTCAACTGCTGCTGCATGAGCTTCCGGGCATTGAAGAGGTGGTTGCGCACGGTCGACTCGCGGCATCCGAGGACTTTCGCGATGTCGGCCGAGGCCATGTCGTCCATCTCGCGCATGACGAAGATCGCCTTCTGCTTCGGCGAGAGGACGGAGGAAACGGCATTGAAAACGGTCTCGATCTCTTTGCGCTGAACGACCACACCCTGCTCGGCGTCGGAGGACGTTTTGACCAGCCGCAGGTTCGAGTTCACGGCGTTGTCCCGCGACTGTTTGTTGCGCAGGAAATCGATGGCGACGTTGGTAACCATGCGATACAGCCAGGTATCGAAGGCGTACTGCGGGTCGTACTTCTCCAAGTTCTCCCAAAGCTTGATGAAGACGAGCTGCGAGATGTCCTTGGCGTCCTCGGCATTGCCAATAACTCGGTAGCAGAGGGCGTAAACCTTTGACGTCTTTCGGCGAATGAGCGTCTCGAACGCGTCCGTGTCGCCTTCCCGAATGGTCCGAACCAGCTGCCGGTCATCGGGCTCGACTGCGTCTTTTGTCGGGATCATCAAGCGGAGTTCCGCGGCCATCGTGTCACAAGTACGGGCGATGCTCAGAAAACGTCTAGGGCAGGGGCTGGCTTCCCGGCATCCTGCAGACGCGGCGGCAAGCCGCCGCAATCCGGGGGCGGCAGCAAGCTGCCGCACTCCGTGTAGAATCTTCTCCACACATGCGGGTTCTCGTCGTGGGTCAGGGGGGGCGCGAGCATGCGATCTGCTGGAAGCTCAAGCAATCGCCGCTCGTCACGGAAATCTACGCCGCCCCCGGAAATGCCGGCATCGATCAGGTGGCCGATTGCGTCCCGATCGGCGTGGCCGACATCATCGAGCTGGCCGATTTCGCGGAACAGCTGAAGATGGACCTGACCATCGTCGGTCCCGAGCTTCCGCTGACGCTCGGCATCGTCGACGAGTTCCAGAAGCGCGGCCTTCCGATCTTCGGACCGACCCGCCTCGCCGCCGAGCTCGAAGGCTCAAAGGTCTTTTCCAAAGAGTTCATGCGGAAGTACAACATCCCGACGCCCGAGGCGACCGCATGCAACTCCGCCGATGAAGCACTCGATGCGCTGAAGAAGACGAAGTTTCCCGCAGTGCTGAAGATCGACGGACTGGCGGCCGGCAAAGGGGTCGTGATCGTCAACTCGAAAGACGAAGCGGCGGAGTATCTCCAGCTCGTCTTCGAGGAGAAGAAGTTCGGCAACGCCGCGACTCGCATCCTCGTCGAAGAGTTCCTGACCGGCGAAGAGGTGTCGTTCCTCGCGATCACCGACGGCAAGCGCTGCGTTCCGCTCGCGCCGGCGAAGGACTACAAGAAAGCGTTCGACGGTGACACCGGTCCGAATACCGGCGGCATGGGCTCGCACTCACCTGCCGTGGTGCTGAGCGGCGAAGTCGCGGCCGAGGTGATGAAGTCGATCATCCTGCCGACGATCAACGGCATGGCGGAAGAAGGCCGGCCGTACACCGGCGTGATTTACGCGGGGCTGATGCTGACGAAGGAAGGCCCGAAGGTGCTCGAGTACAACTGCCGCTTCGGCGATCCGGAGACGCAGGTGCAGATGATGCGGCTCGAGGACGATCTCGCCGACATCTGTCTGAAGGTCGCCCGCGGCAACCTCGGCGACACGAAGCTGAGCTGGAAGAAGGAAGCCGCTGCGTGCATCGTGCTCGCGGTCGACGGCTATCCCGACGAGTTCCAGAAAGGGCAGGAAGTAGCGATCGATCCGATCGATGACGATTCGGTGGTCGTGTTCCACGCCGGGATCGTGAAGCGCGATTCGAAGATGATCAACGTCGCGGGGCGCGTGGCGAGTGTCTGCGCGCGCGCGGCAACGCTGACCGAGGCGCTGCAGCACGCGTATGCGGCAGTGTCGAAGGTGCGCTTCCAGGGCGCGCGGTACCGGACCGACATCGGCTTGCGCGCGCTGCATCAGAAGCGCATGGACAGCGGGTTTTATCCGACCTTCAACGGATAGCTCCGTTGTGTCATCCTGAGGCGCGAAGACGCCGAAGGACCCGTTCATCGCGCTCGACACACGGGTCCTTCGCCGTCTTCGCGGCTCAGGATGACACAGTGATGAACAACAAACCTTGGGTCCTCATCATCATGGGCTCGGACTCCGATGCGGAGACGATGTCCCAGGCGGCGGCGGCGCTCGATGAAGCGGGCGTGCCGTACACGATGACGGTCGCGTCGGCGCATCGCTCGCCGGAGCGGACGAAGCAGATCATCAACGACTCCGAGCGCGACGGCTGCGCGGTGTTCATCGCGGGCGCGGGCATGGCGGCGCATCTGCCGGGCGTCGTGGCGTCGTTCACGACGAAGCCGGTGATCGGCGTGCCGCTTGCGGGAAGTGCGCTGAACGGCGTCGATGCGTTGTACGCCGTCGTGCAGATGCCGCCGGGCATTCCGGTGGCGACAGTCGCGATCGGCGGCGCGCGCAACGCGGGCGTGCTCGCGGCGCAGATCATCGCCACTTCCGACTCCGCGCTGGCGGAGCGTTTGAAGCAGCAGCGCGTGTCGATGGCCGAAGCGGTCGCACAGAAGTCGAAGAAAGTGGAAAAATCGACGCGGTAATCCGCGTATGCATCATCACCATCACGCGCAGCCCCGGGCGGTGACGCGCAAGCTCGTCATCGCCTCGATCGCCACGATGCTCTTCGTGGTTCTCGAGCTCGCGGCCGGGGTGTGGGCGAGCTCGCTCGCGCTGATCGGCGACGCGCTGCACAACTTCACCGACGCGCTCGCGCTGGTGATCGCATTGATCGCCGTACGGCTGGAGCGGCGTCCGCCGACGATGGAGAAATCATTCGGCTATCAGCGCGCCGGTATCCTCGCCGCGTTCGTGAACTCCGGCACGCTCGTCGCCTTCACGATCTTCATCTTCATCGAAGCGGTGCGGCGGTTTCGCACGCCTCATCGCGTCGACAGCGGCTGGATGATCGGCGTGGCGATCGTCGCCATCGCGCTCAACGCCGGCATCACGCTCTCGCTCGTGCGCGAAGGACGCGACGACATGAACATCCGCAGCGCCGTGCTGCACATGTTCGGCGACGCGCTCTCCGGCGCCGCCATCATCGTCGCCGCGCTGCTGATCCGCTTCACCGGCTCGACGTTCTGGGATCCGGCGATGTCGATGGTGATCGGGCTGCTGATCCTCTGGTCGAGCTGGGGCATTTTCCGCGAAGCCGCGAATCTGCTGCTCGAAGGCACGCCGTCCGGCATCGATCCGGATGAAGTGCAACGCTCACTCGCCGCCATCGGCGGCATCGCCGGCGTGCATCACCTGCACATCTGGGCGATCGGCCCGGCGCGGCCCGCGATGTCGTGTCATCTGATGGTCGGCGATGTGCCGCTGCGCTCCACGTCGTCGATGCTCGCGACGGTGAACGAGATGCTGGCCCACGAGTACGGGATCGTGCATGCGACGGTGCAGTTCGAGTTCGCGTCGTGCTCGGAGGACGATCCGTTCTGTTTGCCGTACTCGGAGTAGCGCCGGAGTGCGGGCGGCATGGCCGCCCTTACAAAGAGGCAGCGGCGGCATGGCCGCCGCACTCCGTCAGCGAATGCGATAGGAATCGGGATCATACCGTACGGCAACGACCAGTTGATCGCCGACGCCAGC
>DATEZA010000149.1:0-18154 GCA_035255945.1 Thermoanaerobaculia bacterium | reverse complement strand
TAGCTCGGGGAGGAGGGGAGCGCAATCCTGAATTGAGGACAGCGTCGTCACCCGCGGACTACGTCCCGATCGACAACCGGTCCGCGAGAATGCGGGGCAGTCCCGCGTTCACGATCGTGGCCTGCGTCTTCTTCACGTCGTACGGGACGCGGAAGTACTGCACCGTGAGCGCCTTCGAATCGAAGATGGCGAACGATGCCTCGGGATTGCGATCGCGCGGCTGGCCGACGGAGCCGGGATTCATCAGGTAGCGATACGACGGCGAGAGCCGCAGCGTCGCGTCGCCGCGGATCGCCGCGCCTTCGACGTATCCGTTGTCATCCAGCGCGAAGATCACCGGCATGTGCGTGTGGCCGTAAAGAATGAACCGCGCCTCGGTCTGGCTGAACACGGCGGCGGCGTGGTGTCCGTTGAACACGTACTCGTCTTCGTCGTGCGGCGAGCCGTGGCAGAGCTGCACGTTGTCGCGGAGAACCGGACCGTGCACGAGATCGCGCAGGAAGCGGCGGTTCGGCGGACTGAGATGCTCGCGCGTCCAGATCGCGGCATGTTTCGCGGCGGCATTGAAGCCGTCAGCGTCATCGAGTCCCGCGGCGACGCGATCGTGATTGCCGCGGATGTACACCTTCTTCGCGCCCTTGAACGTGCGCATCGAATCGAGGACCTGGTTCGGTTGCGCGCCGTAGCCGACGAAGTCGCCGAGGCAGATGATGTGATCGAACTTCTTGCGGCGGACGCGCGCGAACACCGCGCGGAGCGCTTCCGCGTTCGCGTGCAGATCGCTGACCACCAGCGCTCTCACACGCGCCTCCATGCATTCATACGCGACGACTCGTGGAACGACTTCGGCAGTTCGAGCAACAGCCGCTCCACGATCTCCACCGGCGTCTCTTCCTCGCGGATGTCGAGCGTGATGTCGGACATCCGGTAGTACTTGATGCGGTTCGCGTAGAGCTCGTGCGTGGCCAGGTCGTCGCGGAACAGCGGACGCTCGCCCGCCTTGTCGTTGATGCGCGCCCGCAGCAGCGCGTACGGCGCCGACAGGTACACCGACAGCCCCTCGGACTGGATGAACTGGATGTTCTCGTCGAAGGTGAACGTGCCGCCGCCGGTGGCGATCACGCCATGCTCGAGGTTGCGCGTGGAGCGGAGCAGATCGCGCTCGCGCTTGCGGAAGTACGGCTCGCCGTGCTGCGCGAAGAGGTCTTTGATCGACATCTTCTCCGCCGATTGGATCAGGTCATCGAGGTCGAAGAACGGCGCGTCGACCCGAGCAGCAAGCTCGCGCCCGACGGTCGTCTTTCCCGCCCCCATGAAACCCACGAGGTAGATCTTCATGCTGAAGGGCCAAGCTTACGTGTCATCCCGAGCGAAGTCGAGGGACCTGGGGTGTGGAAGGCGCGCCGCCCGTCCGCCACGTCCCTCGACTACGCTCGGGATGACAGGCCCGGTCAACCCCGCAGGAACGTGTCCATGAACTTGGTGGAGAAGTCGCCGGCGATGAACTTCTCGTTGGAGACGATCTGCCGGTGGAGCGGGATCGAGGTCTTCACGCCCTCCACCACGAACTGTTCGAGTGCGCGGCGCGCGCGGGCGAGCGTCTCGGTGCGGTCCTTGCCGCGCACGATTAGTTTCGCGATCAGCGAGTCGTAATGCGGAGGGATGACGTAGTCGCGATACGCAGCGGTGTCGACGCGCACGCCCGGTCCGCCCGGCAGGTGGAACTCCTTGATCTTCCCCGGATGCGGCGCGAACGTCACCGGATCCTCGGCATTGATGCGGAACTCCATCGCGTGTCCGCGCAGCCGGAAGTTGCCCTGCGGCACCGACAGATGCTCGCCCGCGGCCACGCGGAGCTGCTCCTTCACCAGATCGATCCCCGTCACCTCTTCGGTCACCGGGTGCTCGACCTGGATGCGCGTGTTCATCTCCATGAAATAGAACTCGCCGTCCTGGAAGAGGAACTCGATGGTGCCGGCGTTGACGTAGCTCACCGCCTCGCAGAGCTTGATCGCCGCTTCGCTCATGCGCGTGCGGATCTCTTCGGTGATGGCGGGCGACGGCGATTCTTCGATCAGCTTCTGATGCCGGCGCTGGATCGAGCAATCGCGCTCGCCGAGGGCGACGATACGGCCGTGCTGGTCGCCGAAGACCTGGATCTCGATATGGCGCGGGTGCTCGAGGTACTTCTCGAGATAGACCGCCGCGTCGCCGAATGCGCGCTCCGCTTCATTGCGCGCGGTCTCGTATGCGGCCTGCAATTCGGACTCGTCGCCGCAGATGCGCATGCCGCGTCCGCCGCCGCCGGCCGAGGCCTTGAGGATCACCGGATAGCCGATCGACTGCGCGACTTCGCGCGCTTCGTCGAGCGAGCCGAGCGGACCGTCGCTGCCGGGCAGGATCGGCACGCCTGCGGCTTTCGCCGTCTCGCGCGCCTTCGCCTTGTTCCCCATGTTACGGATCGCCTCGGGCGACGGACCGATGAACGTGATCTGGCACTCGCCGACGATCTCGGCGAACGTCGCGTTCTCCGCGAGAAAGCCGTAGCCGGGATGGATCGCATCGGCGCCGGTGATCTCCGCGGCGGAGATGATGCTCGACATGTTGAGGTACGACTGCTTCGACGCCGCGGGACCGATGCAGACGTCGTCGTCTGCGAAGCGGACGTGCAGCGCATCGCGGTCCGCCATCGAATGCACGGCCACGGTCTTCAGGCCCATCTCCTTGCAGGCCTGAATGATGCGAAGGGCAATCTCGCCGCGGTTGGCGATCAGAACTTTCGAGATCATCGGCGGCTCAGACCTCGATGCCGTAGAGCGGCTCGCCGAACTCGACGGCCTGGGCGTTCTGCGGATAGATCTCGCGAATGACGCCGTCGACGTCCGACTCGATCTCGTTCATCAGCTTCATCGCTTCGATGATGCAGAGCACCTGCCCCTTTTTCACGCGATCGCCGATGCGCACGAACGGATCGGCATCGGGCGACGGAGCAGAGTAGAACGTGCCGACGATCGGCGACGTGAGGATGTGCAGATTCGACGCTGCGGCCGGCGCTGCTGGTTTCTCTCCCTGCGCTGCCGGCGGAAGTGCGTGCACGGGAATGGATGACATCAGCTGCGCGTCCGATTTCACGTCTGCGCCGACGAAGGAGTGAATGACCTGCGGCTGCGCCGTCTTTCCTTCGATCCGGACTTTCGTCCCCGCCTGCTCGATTTCCACGCCGGCGATACCGCGGTCGGCGACTTTGTCGATGAGCTCCAGAATTTCCTTCAGATTCAATTGATGCCCCTCAGATCAATTCGTCACGAAGGAGGTTCTTCGCCTTCGACAGCTCGAACCGAGCACGCCCGTAATTGCCGTCCGGCCGGAGGACGAGAAGGATGAAGTACTCCGGCGTGACGGCGGAGAGGAACGTGATGTATCTCTCCGTGACGAGGGAGAACTGTAGCACTTCTCCGGTGTCCAGCTCCGGGTTGGGGCGGATCGATTTGACGAAGCCGCCGAACTCCGCACCGATGACGTCGAGCGGCACGCGCGCATCGTTGAGCAAGTCGATGGAGATGCCGTCGAGACCGATCAGACTGACGGCCAGCGTCCCTTCCACGCGATCGCGGATTCCAGCGAGAACCTGCCTAAACGCCGCCAATGTCTCTCCTCGCCATCTTCGCCAGCCACCCTTCGAGACGCGCGATTTTCATGGATGATGATGCTGCCTCTGCCGTCGCCTCTTGCAGCGGCGGCGCAGCATCCAGCGCTTCAACCTTCGCGCGCACCGGCGCGTTGTTCGGATCGCGTGCGAGGATGTCTTCGTAGATGTCGCGCGCTTCGTCGACCAGCCCCTGCTTCGCGTAGAGGTCGGCCATCGTGATCGTCTTCGAGAAATCGTCTGCCGCCGGCGGCGGAAGCTCCGCGGTGATCGGGAACGGCATGTCGGATGCGAGTCCGATCTCGATGCGGTCGTCCGATTCTTCCGGCTCCGGCTCCGCGGCCGGCGCGAACACATCCGCGGGCTCCGGCTCCGGTGCAGGCAGCTCGGCGCTCACCGGCGTCGGCTCGATATGCATCGCCTCGGGCTGTTCGATCGAGAACGCGTCGGCGCTGTAGCCGAGATCCGCGGCCGGCTCTTCGAACGGACTGTCCTCGTGCGTCGCCAGCATCGGCACGAGATCGCCGGTCTCTGCGTCATCCCGAGCGTAGTCGAGGGACCCGGGGGATGGGTGGCTCGCCTCCGCACGCCCAGGTGCCTCGACTACGCTCGGCATGACGGGCGGTTCCGGTTCCATCGCCCAAGGCGTCTCATCAAGCACCGGCGGCGGTTCGACTGCAGCCGGCTGTTGGCTCGCCTCCGCACGCCCAAGTGCCTCGACTACGCTCGGCATGACGGGGGGTTCCGGTTCCATCGCCCACGGCGTCTCATCGAGCACCGGCGGCGGTTCGACAGCAGCCGGCTGTTCCGGCGCCGGTTCGGGAATGGCAATCGACTCGACCGGCGCAGGAGCGGGCGGATGCAGCTCGCGCTCGAGCCGCTCGATGACTCCTTCGAGCTCTTCGTCCGAGGGCAGCAGCGCGTGCACGAGCTTGTACTTCTTGATCGCTTCGACTTTCTCGCCGAGCGCGAGATACGCGTCGGCGAGGATGCGTGCGGCGACGACGTTGCCCGGATCGAGCTGCAACGCTCGGGTCAGCGATTCGGACGCTTCCTGATTGTTGCCGAGCTCGCGCAGCACGCGGCCGAGGCTCACCCAGGCGGAAAGGTAGGTGGGGTGATTCGCGAGGCCGGTACGCAGCACCTGCTCCGCTTCCGTGAACGCGGAGACTTTCCGCAGCTCCTCGCCGAGCGGATAGAAGATGCGGCTTTTCGGATCGGTCTTGAGCCGAAACCGGAGCTCCTCGATCTTCGGATTGCTCGCCGGCTGTGCCATGGTTCGATTCGGTCCAGATGCGACCGCCCCCTTTGTCAGGGGGCGGCCGAGGTTACAGTGCTATCAAATAAAGGTCCACATCAAGGTACTGCCGTGCCACTGACGCAGCCAGACAGGCTCGCCGGGTTGTTGCTGGTGAAGTTCAGGGTCGCACTGAACGGACCGGAGGCCGCCGGATCGACGGTAATCGTGAATACCTGATTGCCGCCCGGCGCGATGGTCGCGGTCGTCGGGTTGACCGAGAAGTTTCCATTGACCACCGACGAGAACGACGCATTGGTGATCGTCAGCGACTGCGATCCTGCCGGTGCGGTATTGAGAACTGTGATGGTTGCGGTGCCGGTCGCCGGATCCGTCGCGCTCGGTGACACAGGCACGGTTGCCGCGCATGTCGGCGGCGTCGGGCTCACCACGCCATTCGGCGGCGGCGGGACGACGCAGGCAACGCTCGCCGGATTGATCTGCAACGCTCCGGTGGCCGTATCGGTACAACCCGACTCGAGGTTCAGGTAAACCACGTTGGCGCTCAGCGGTACGTTCTGCGTACCGGTGACACCACCGGCGGTACAGGGCTGCGTCTGGAACGTAAAGTTCGAGGCGATCGTCGCCGTGAACGTCGTCACGTTCGTGGTCGCATTGGTCGACGCATTCGTGATGAATGCGGCCTTGTCGCCCACCGTGATCTTCGTCGTTCCCGGCACTGCGTTCGCGACCTGGATCGTGATGCTTGCGCCGGGGCTCACCGAAGTCGGACTGACGCTGATGATGACCGGCTTCGGAACCTTGTACGTGAAGTTCGGGCCGGGGGCCTGGTCGCCGTTGTCGATGTTCGTGACGGTGATCGGGCCGGTAACGTCGGCGCACGACGTCAGTGCGATTGCCGATGTCACCGCGGTGACCTGCGTTCCCGTCACCTTGATCGGAGCAGCGGCAAAACCGCCGATGACGACTGCAACCGGATCGTTGAAGCCGATGCCGTCGATCACGACCTTCGTGCCGCCGGTGGCCGGGCCCTGCGTCGGACCGACCGCCGTGATCTGCATCTTCGGCGTGTAGCGGAAGCCGCCCGCGAGCGTGGCCGTCTTGTTGGAGTTGATGTTGATGACCTTCACGTCGACGGCGCCCGTCACGGTGCCGGAACCGCCCGTCGCGGTGTCACGCGCAGTCGGGCTCATGACGATGAGCTGCTTGAATGAAACCGTGACGACCTGCGCTTCAGCCGATCCGAAGAAGACCTGCACCGGCGCCTGGAACGCGTCGCCGAAGATCGTGACGCGCGTGCCGCCGTCGATCGGACCCGAAGCAGGGCTGAGCGTCGTGATCGACGGCGTCAGCACTTCCGCCTGGAACACGAACGGCGTGCCCGAGGTCACGCGTTGCTCGGAGGTCGTTCCGGCCTGCGTGAGCACCACGATCGTGGCGTTCTTCGTCTGGCCGGTGCCGAGATCGGTCGGCGGAGTGACGACGACGATCTGCGACGCCGTCGACGAGACGACGAATGCTTCTTTCGGAGTGGTACCGGCGCCGAAGTCGAAGAAGACGCGCACCGGTCCGGTCAGATTCTGGCCGGTGATCGTCACCGTCTCGCCGCCGGCCGGACTGCCGAACGTCGGAGAGATCGAGGTGATCGACGGAACGATCGGAGGACAGTTCGGCGGGCACGGCACCACGTCCTGAATCTTGAACGTGACGCTCGTCGTCTTCGCGACGTTGTTGACCACGGCCTGAATCGTCGCCTTGCCTGCGGTCGGCGATGTCAGCGTGACCGTTGCCACGCCGTTGGTCGTCGTACGCAGCGCGGCGTTCGCGGCCGTCTCGACGAACGTGCCGAAGTCGGTGGTGAACTCGACCGCCGTGCCGTTCGGCACCGGCTGTCCGTTCTGCGTCACCGTCGCGGTGACGGTGCTCGTCCCGCTGATGAACGGATTCGCGTTGGACACCGTCAGGGTGACGGCTGCGCCGGTCGGCGGCGTGACTCCGCCACCGCCCGGGTTGGTCGAAGTGGGCGGCGCGGTCGGGGAGCTTTCGCCTTTGCATCCGGCGAAGAACGCCAGCACGGCCAGCAGCGCGAACAGGTACGTTTTCTGTCTCAGATTCTTCATGACCGGCCTCCTGCTACGCGCATCCGCTGCAGTCGTAACAGAAATCGAGCGGGAAACGCGTGCTGCCGGAGACGTTCTCACCGGCCAGCGTTTGCCCGAAGACTTCGAGAATCACATCCATCTGCACGACCGGGCGTCCCGTCTCCGGATCGCGGCCGCCGTTGACCGGCAGCAGCGCTGCAAATGGCGCCTGGTTGACTGCGTCAGATTGAAAGGCGAGGAAGTTGGAGAGCGACGAGCTTCCGCCGTTGGCGGTGAGCAGCGAGTCGATCGAGCGGGTGAATCCGGCCGGAACGGCGTGACCGCCGTCGGTGCGGATGTAGGAGATGCGATACCGGGTGATGCGCACGTCGTTGAACCGGTTGTCCGAGGTCGCTGCGTTCTTGACGATCGCCTGCATGTTCACCGTGCCGATCGACTGAGCGCAGTTCGCGGCGTCCGGCAGCAGATCGATCCGGTTCAGATTCTGCGAGTTCGTCACCACCAGCTCGACCGGCGAAGAGCTCCTATTGATGTCGCCACTGCAGGCGAACAACATCGCCACAGCGGCAATGACCCACGACTTCGTTGCACTCTTCATACGTCCTCCAGCCCCTCTACCCTCGCCGCATCACGAACGCACGATGCGCGGCGTAATGAAGATCAGAAGCTCGTCGTGCGTCGACGAGACGTTGTGCTCTTTGAACAGATTTCCAATGACCGGGATCTGATGCAGGAAGGGGAGCCGGCTCTGCGCCGTGTTTTCCTTCACCTGGTAGATACCGGCGATGACGGACGTTCCGCCATCACGCACCATGAGCTTCGTCCTCGCCTGGCGCGTCGACAGCGGCGTACCTGCACCGCCTTCGACCGCGAGACCGGTTGCCGGCTCGTTCTTCTGCACCTGAATGTCCATGATCACCGTTCCCGCTTCCGTGATCTGCGGAGTGACGGAAAGCCGCAACGTCGCATCGACGTACGTAACGGTCGTCGTGAAGTTGATGCGGGTCTGATACGGGATCTGGAAACCGCTCTGGATTTCCGCCGCCGTGTTGTTCTGCGTCGTGACCTTCGGCGCGCTGACGACCTTGACCAGACCTTCGGCTTCGGCCGCGTTGAGCGCGAGGTCGAGATTGAAGGTGCCGAGGACGTCGCTGAGCGTGAGAGCGAGAACGGGGTTGCCGGGGCCGAACTCGAACGGACCGCCGACGACGCCGACGCGGTTCGGGAAGATCAGGCCGGTGCCGGTGCCGAGGGCCGGATCCATCGAGCCGCGGAATCCCCAGACGAAGCCGTACTGCTGCAGGAAGTTCTTCGTCGTCTCCACGATGCGCGCTTCGATGACCACCTGCTTCGTCGGCACGTCGATGGAGTCGATGAGATTGCGCATCAGCTGCAGGTACTGCGGGATCTCGCTGATGATCAGCTGGTTGGTGCGCTGGTCGACGATGATGCGGGCGCGCGGCGATGCGATGTCGCGCAGCAGGCCCGAGACTTCGCCCGCTTTCGCATACGACAACAGGAAGCTGACCGTCGACAGCGGCACATTCAGCCGCTCTTCCTCGGCCAGCCGGCGCGTAGCGGCAGTCTCGGACGCGAGGCGGTCGATGGTACCGACGCGCATCACGTTGCCTTCGAGGACATACGTGAGTCCGTTCTGGCGCAGGATCAGATCGAGAGCCTGATCCCACGGTACGTCGACAAAATCAACGGTGACGCTGCCGCCGACACCCGGATCGACCGCGATGTTCAACCCGGTGAGCTGGGCGAACGTGCGCAGGACGTCTTTGATGTCGGCGTCTTTGAGGTTCAGTGAGATCGGCTCGCCGGTGTAGACGCGGCCCGCTGCGCTCAGCGTGCGTCCACCCGCGCCGGTGATGTTGCCGTTCGTGAGCACGGCTTCGCGGCCGCCGCTCGCCGTGGTGGTGGTGTTCTGCTCGTTGAAGACGTCTTCCGCCGTTCCGGCTGCGGCATTCGGGTTTGCAGTCGCTGCGGCGCCGGTGGCGGTCGTCGGAACGCTCAGCGTCCTCGTGGTGCGCTTCGGCGGAGTGGTGGCCGGCGCGGTCTGACCTGCAGGCGCGCTGATCACCGACTTCGCGCCTTTCGACGCGCTCTCCGGCATCTTCCACGTCGGTGCGTTCTCCGCGATCACCGGAACCTGCGCGCGAAGGTCGGCGTTCGTGATCTTCACCGTTGCCGGCTTCGGCGCAGGAGGTGCCGGCGGATTGTTGACTGCGATCACCTGCTGCGGTGCCGCCGGAGCAGGCGCGCCGCCGAACGTCACCACGAGGCTCTCGCCCTGGCGCGCGACGTCGTACGTCGCCTTCGAATCGAGATCGAGCACGACGCGGATCACATCGGGCGAGAACTGTCCGATGCGGACGCGCTTCACGACCGAGTCATTGACGATGATGTTTTTCTTGGCGACCGCATTGCGCACGCCGCTGATGTCGAGGACGACGCGATCGGGTCCCGCGAGCTGGAATGCCTTGTACGTCAGCTCGCCGTCGCCGCTGATGCGGATCGCCGATCCGTCGACCGCGACGTCTTTCAGTTTCTTCGCTTTTCCGGCCGGCCGCGATTCGACGACGGCCAGCTGCGCCGGTGCCGGCTCGAGGGGCTGGGACTTCACGACCGGCTCCGGAACGATCGGCTCGATGCCGTGCGGAGCTTCGGGCTCGACGGACTTCGTCGCGACCTGCTCGGGTGCAGGCGCGGGAGGAGTGAACGGTGCAGGTGCAGGCTGTTCGGCTTTCGCTTCGATCGGGAGCGTGACGACGACGGCGTTCTCGCCGACCGATGCGGTGGGAGTCATCGGCTGCGTAAAGCGGAACGTGATGCGCGTCAGACGCGTCCCCATCTCGACCGCGTTTTCGGCGGCGATCGAGGCAATGCCGTTCGGATAGGTCGTCGGGACTTTCAGTTCGGCCCCTTTGCCGGTCGATGAAAGGTCGACGACGAAGACGTCGGGAGAGGGGCTGTACGAGGTGTAGGCGGGAGTGCCGGTGGTATGCAGCACCACGTGCACGCCGTCGAGCTCGATGCCCGTCAGCGACATCGCTGCAGGATCGGCGCTGACCGCGCTGGCGGATTCGGCAGCTGCTGCCGGCGCAGGCGTATCGCCCTTCTTGTGGTGCCACAGCGAGGCATCGGCACCACTCGCGACGATCGCGAGGAGACCCGCCGTCAGCAGGAATCGGTTCGCTCTTCTCATACGTCCCACCTTAACCATCTCACCCTCCACGCAGCCCCTGACCACCGCCCGCCCCTACTTCTTCGCCGGCTCGGGCGAGAGATCTTTGACCACCTCGCGGTAGCGCTCGATTCGAGTCGGATCATTGACCTCCTGCCGGAACACCACGGAGGAGGGGGTAACGCGAATCACTTCTCCATCGAGGACCTTGTCGCCGACGTGAACGAGATATCCCTTGTTGTCCGGCCCGTTGATCATGCCGACGGGCCCCTGCTTGGTCTTGATCACACCCTGCAGCTTCATTTCGTCGATGAGGAATCCGGCCGGTCCGGGCGGACGCACGCCCTGCTGGAGCTTCGGCGCCGGACCGATGAGCGAGCGGAACGGATCGCGGCGTCCCTGCGGATCGTAGTGATACGTCTCGCCGGTCGCCGGTTCTTCGAGGATCTCCTGCAGACTCTGCTGGACGTTCGTGCCGGTGGTCGATGTCGTGCCGCTCGTCGCGGTGGCCGTACCGGCCGGCGGCGCGCCCGGTTTGGGAGTCTGTGCAATCGCCACCAGCGCGATCATCACGATCGCGAACGCCGGAACGAAGCGCAGTTGTCGGATCATCGTCTTCATCACTTGCCACCCGGTTTCGCCGGCTGCGGCGCATCCTTCGGTTCAACGTAGACGAAAGTCTTGGCGATGAAATCGACCGAGACCGTTCTTTCGATCTGCAGCGGAAGCGCGTTGATGTTGACCACCTCGACGTTCACGATGCGCGAGTAGTTGCTCAGTTTGTTGAACAGCTGCGCGAGGTTGTGGTACGTGCCGTCGACGGCGACCGAGATCGGCCACTCCGCGTACGGATCGCTGCCGCTCGCCGCTCCGAGTTTCGGGAACGCGATGCGGCGCAGGTTGAAGTCGCCCTGATCGACCAGCGACTTGATCTTCTTGATCAGCTCTTCGGTGTTGCGCGACGACGGAAGGATGCGGCGCAGCTTGTCCAGCTCGAGCTGCAGGCGCTTCACTTCTTCGCGGAATTGCGGCAGCTTGCGCTCCGCCGCCCGTCCCTGTTCGATCTTCTTGTCGAGCTCCGCGATCCGTCCTTCCGCATCGCGGATCTGACTCTCGATCGGCTCGATGACGTACGACTTCACGGCCCAGAGGATGCCGCCAAAGAGGACCACGCCGACGAGCGCGCCGACCCACCACGGTTTGTCATCCAGTGTGAGCGTTGCCATCGACTCCTCCTACGGCTTCTTCCCGCCCGGCGTGCCGCCCTGGGTCGTAGTGGTTGCTGGCTTGCCGCCGGTCGACGTCGCGCCGCCGGTCGTCGTTGCACCGGCGGTTCCGGCCGCCGCTTCCTTCGGCGCATACGTAAAGTGGAAGTTCATGTCGAACGAGTACACGAGCGGACTCGCAGTGACGAGGTTGACGCTTCCCACTTCCGGCTCTTCGAACATCGGATCGTTCTTGATGTTGTCGACGAAGTTCGCGATCGCGTTCGGATTCAGTCCGCGGCCGGAGACCGACACGTTCGGACCGGTGAGGTTCATGCGGTCGAGCCAGACCAGATCGGGCAGGTCCTGGCTGATGCGATCCATCACCCGGACCGGTCCCTTCTGGTTCTGCTTCAGCTGATTGATGAGGTCGATGCGCCGCTGCAGGTTGTCTTTCTGCTTCTGGTAGTTCTCGACGTCTTTGATGATCTTCTCGAGCTTCTGCGCCTCGGCCTGCTTGCTCACGACCTGCTCCTGCATGTCCTTGAGCTTGCCGTTCATGATGAACCAGTACGCGCCACCAGCAATCGCAGCTGTCACCAGGAAGGCGACAATGATGATGTTGTTCACGTTGGCGGCGGCACCCGCCTGCGCCGCCGCAACAGACGGCGCCATGGCCGGCGCGGCGCCACCGCCGCGAACCGCACGCCCTTCCCGCACTAAGTTGATCTTGATCAAGCGTCCCCCACCCTCCGGATGGCGAGGCCCACAGCGATCGCCATGCTCGGAGCAATCTCGGCCAGCTCCTCGGGGTTGAATTGACTCTCGTCAACGGTGATACGACGGAACGGGTCCATGATCGAGACCGGGATGCCGAACTTGTCGCGCAGAATCGCGTCCAGGTTCAGCACTCCCGAGCCGCCGCCGGCGAGAACGATCTCGTCGACGCGGTCGGCGCCCGAAGTCGCGGTGAAGAAATCGAGCGTCTTGCGCAGCTCGCCCGCGAAATCCTCCGAGACCGAGTTGAGGATGGGGATCACCTGCTGGATCGTGTAATCGGCGACTGCATTGCCGCGCTTCAGCTCTTCCGCCTGCTCGAACGAGAGCGAAAGCTCGCGCTGAATCGCATCCGTGTACTGGTTTCCGCCGAACGTGATGTCGCGCCAGAACATCGACTGGCCGCCCGACAGCACGTTCACGTTCGTCACCGACGCGCCGACGTTGCAGAGCGCCAGGACCTTCCCCTCCTCGACATCCGTGTTCAGCTCGTACGCGTTCTGGAGGGCGAACGCATCGACATCGACCAGCACCGGCATCTTGCCCGTCTGGCTGATGACCGAGGTGTAGTCGTTGATCTTTTCTTTCTTGACCGCGACGAGGATCACCTCGACGTTGTCACCCGTGCCGGGAGCCGTCAACGGAACGTAATCGAGGTTGACATCGTTGATGTCGAACGGGATGTACTGCTCGGCTTCCCACTGGATCGATTCCGCCAGTTCCTCAGGGGACATCGAGGGCAAACTGATCTTTTTGATGATGACGGAATGGCCGGACAGAGAGGTCGCGTAATTGGAATTCTTGACGCTTTGCTCTGCGTTCAGCCGCTGGATCGTCTCGACGACCATGGATGAGTCCATGATCGAGCCGTCAACGATCGCCTCGGGGGACAGCCGCTCGATACCAAGCTTGACGAGCGAGAACTGTCCGCCCTTTTTCTCCTTCAGCTCGACGAGTTTGATTGCTGAGGAGCCAATATCAAGGCCGACAACATTTTTGCTCTTTGAGAAGAACACCGCTCACCCCATCCATCTCACTCACTTCTCGCTGGCTCCGGAGTTTTGAAAGGTGGACCGAAATTACAACGTTTAAATGGCGGTGTCAACTCTACTGGATTTAGATAAGTGACGCGATCACGCACACTTGCCCGTAGCGGGCTCGCGTGATGGTTGCACAAGTTTCAGAGCACGGTTAGAATCCACGCCTTTCCGTTATTTGAGGAGTTTTCCGATGGCCAAGATGTGTGAAGTCTGCGGTAAGACCCCGGTGTTCGGTAACCGAGTCAGCCACGCCCACAACGTGTCGAGCCGCCGCTGGATGCCGAATCTCCAGCGCGTCCGCGTCAAGCTGGGCTCCGCCGTCCGCCGGATGCAGGTCTGCACCCGCTGCATCCGTACCGGCAAAATTCAAAAAGCCGCACGCTAATCCCGTTCCCCTCTCCCCGCCGCGCGGGGAGAGGGTGGCGCGCAGCGCCGGGTGAGGGCCTACACGGGCACTACCCCGCCGCCGTCCCGGCGCGCTGTCCCGTGTTGTACCTTCTCTCCACCCGGGTCACTCCATCCACCACCGCGATCGATTTCGTCACCTTCTCCAGGTGCTTGAGATCGCTGATTTCCAGAATGACATCGATCAATGCCCGCCCCTCGGTGACCTGCGTCTCCATGTGCCTGATGTTCGTCTTCAGATTCGAGATCGTGGAGATCACCCGCGCCAGGATTCCCTGACGATCCTCGGCGATCACTTCGAGCTCGACCGGGAAGGAGCTCTGCCGCTGATCCGCCCACTCGACTTCGATCTCGCGGTCGGGGTTGAACATCAGATTCTTGACATTCGGACAGTTCGCGCTGTGCACCGCCACACCCTTCCCGCGCGTGACGAATCCGACGATCGGCTCGCCCGGCAGCGGGTTGCAGCACTTCGCGAGATACGTCAATAAATCGTCATAGCCGCGAACCTTGATCGCCGTCCCGGACGACGTGAACGGGAAAATCTTGCGCACCGCCTGCTGCAGCACGCTCGGCTCGGCCGGCGGCTTTTCCTTCTGCTCGTCGGTCGCGAAACGCTCCACCACCGACCGCGCCGACACCTTGCCGTATCCGACATCCGCGTACAGCTCGTCGAGCCGCGCCAGTCCGTGCTCGGACAACACGCCGTCCAGCGCGTTCTCCGCGACGAGCTTTCGCCACTGCACCTTGTACCGCTTCGCTTCCTTCTCGATCAGCTTCCGTCCGACTTCGATCGAGCGATGCTTCTGCTCCGTGTTCAGCCAGTGCCGGATCTTGTGCCGCGCGCGCGAGGTCACGGCGATGTTCAACCACTCGCGGCTCGGCGTCTGCGTCGCGCCGCTGAGGATCTCCACGATGTCGCCGTTCTTCAGCACCGTGCGCAGCGGCACGAGCTTGCCGTTCACGCGCGCCCCGACGCAGCGATGCCCGACGTCGGTGTGAATGCGATACGCGAAATCGAGCGGCGTCGCGCCGCGCGGAAACGCGAACACGTCCCCCTTCGGCGTGAACGTGTAGACCTCGTCCGGATAGAGATCGATCTTCAGCGAGTGCAGGAAGAGCCGCGGATCCTTGATCTCCTGCTGTTGCTCGACCAGCTGACGCAGCCAGAGGAAGTGCTTGTCATCCTCGTTCGCACCGACGCGGCCTTCCTTGTACTTCCAGTGCGCCGCGATGCCCTGCTCCGCGATCAGATCCATCTCCCGCGTGCGGATCTGCACCTCGAACGGCTGCCCCTTCTCCGCCACCACCGTCGTGTGCAGCAACTGGTAGAAGTTCGGCTTCGGCATCGCGATGTAGTCCTTGATCCGTCCCGGAACCGGACGCCACATCTGATGCACGAACCCGAGCGCCGCGTAGCAGTCCTTGATCGAGCTCGTGATGATGCGGAACGCGAGGTAGTCGTAGACCTGACCGATGTCGGTCTCCTGCCGCCGCAGCTTCACCCAGATCGAGAACATCGATTTGACGCGGCCGTAGACCTCGCACTCGATCGCGTTCTCGCGCAGCCGGTCCATCAGCGTGGTGCGGATGCGATCGACGATATCGCCCGACACCGACAACTTTTCCGCGACGGTCGTGGAGAGCTCGTCGTACTCGCGCGGATGGAGGTACTGCAGCGAGTAGTCCTCGAGCTCGGCCTTGATCTTGCCCATGCCGAGGCGATTCGCGATCGGCGCGTAGATCTCCAGCGTCTCTTTCGCGATCGCATGTCTCCGCTCCTCGGCCAGGTACTGCAGCGTGCGCATGTTGTGCAGCCGGTCGGCGAGCTTCACCAGCACGACGCGCAGATCGCCGACCATCGCCAGCAGCATCTTGCGGAACGTTTCGGCCTGCTGCTCTTCCTTCGAGACGTAGGCGTAGCGCGAGATTTTCGTGACGCCGTCGACGAGCTCCGCGACGTCGGGACCGAACGTTTCCTGAAGTTTTTCTTTCGTCGTGAGCGTGTCTTCGAGAACGTCGTGCAGCAAACCGACGGCGATCGAGGTCTCGTCGAGACGCATGTCGGCGAGGATGTAGGCGACGTTGAGCGGATGAACGAGATACGGCTCACCCGAGGAGCGAACCTGCCCGCGATGCTCGCGCGCGGAGAAGATGTACGCGCGCTGGAGCAGTTCCTCGTCGTAATCCGGCTTGTAGCTCTCGATCCTGTCGAGGATGTCTTCGAAGCGGATCATGAAGAGAGCAAGATAACAGACAGCGGACAACACGCCGTGTCATGCCGAGCGAAGTCGAGGCATCCCCTGCCGAAGCACGATCATCGCGCAGTCCGAGGGGATCCCTCGACTTCGCTCGGGATGACACGTCCGCTGTCCGCTGTCCGGCGAAGTCCGCCCGGAGGCCAGAAATCCGCCGAAACACCCTTCTGCCTTCTGCTTTCTGCCTTCTGCTTTCTGCTTTGGTCCGCCTCTTGCTCATCCGTTCTGACGAATCGGCGGTCCGCGTGGGACGCCGCTACATAAGGAGGTTGTCGTGAAGAAATCGTTGTTCGTTGTTTTTCTCCTCGTCGCGATCGCGGCGGTCCCGGCGTTCGCGGGCCCGATGCCGTCGAAGACCGCTGCGAATCAGAGCCTTGACTCGCGTACCGCAGATCTCACTCTGATCCGCGACGTCGCTGCCAATCAGCAGGTGGCGACGGTGCTCGCAGAGCATGGGTTCACGCAGGCTCAGGTCAACGAGCGTCTGGCCCAGCTCTCGCCGCAGGACGTTCACCAGCTCGCCCAGAACCTCAACCAGCTGCAGGCCGCCGGCCTGACCAAGCAGGAGTGGACCTGGGTCGGCATCGGCGCACTCGCTGCTCTCGTTCTCGTCATCGCGCTATCGTGAACGACCCGCGGTCCTTCGTTCGGGCGAGCTCAATGCTCGCCCGACGTGTCTCTCCAGATAGCAGACAGCAGATGGCAGACAGCAGGAGGGGAGCGTCCGCTATCTGCTATCTGCTGTCTGCTATCTTTTGTCTGCTATCTGCTATCTGCTGTCTGCTATCTACCTCCTGCATCTCCATCACGCCGCGCGCGCAGACCGCAGGCCCCACCGCCCAGGTCATCCCCAACATGCCGATGCAGAAGTGGGGCATCGAATCGTGCGGCGCCGGCTCACTCTCCTCGGTTCTCCAGCACTACGGCGACACGACCTCGATGCAGACCTGGGACGCGAAGCTCCCCAAGATGCGCGGCGGCGTGCTCACCATCGACATGCTTCTCGCCGCGCGCAACCGCGGCTTCGACGCACAGCTGATCACCGGCGATCGTGAATCGATCGCGCGCGAGATCCGCGCAGGCCATCCGGCGATCCTCATGCTGAAAGTCGTCGACACCCTCGGCCGCACCTTCGATTTCTTCCATTACATCGTCGTCGACGGTGTCGATGCCGATCGCGGCCTGATCCGCACGCAGTTCGGCGACGGCACTCCGCGCTGGACCTCATTCGACCGGCTCGAAAAAGCATGGGTCGGCGCATCACACGCCGCGATCGTGATTCATCCGCAGGACCCGCTCGCGAGCTCATTGCGCGCTGCAGTCGCACTCGAAGAGAAAGGCGACTACGCGTCGGCCGCGACCGAGTACCGCAAGCTCCTCGCCGATCATCCCGACTCGACTCTCGCCTGGACGAACCTCGGCAACGCCGAGATGCAGCTGAAGCACGACAGGGAATCGGAAGAGGCGTTCCGCCGCGCGCTCACGCTCGATGCGAATTCGCGCGACGCGATGAACAACCTCGCCTGGCTGCTGCTGCAGGAGAAGCGCTTCGACGAAGCGGAATCGTTCGCGCGCAAAGCTGCGGCGCAGAAGGGTCCCGATTCGTACGTCGTGCTCGACACGCTCGCGCGCGTGCTCGCGGCGAAAGGCGATTGCGACGAAGCGGAGAAGACGATGAAGCAGGCGCGCGAGTACGATGCGTCGCATGTTCTCGCGCCGGGCCCGCTGGAATGCACCGCCCAACCGGCTGTCGGTAGCGCGTCAGTGGCGCCCCGATCTTCTGGATCTGACTGAGTCGAATCCGACGAGAGCCGGCATCGTCTATCCGCTCGATGAACTGAGCGAAATTTTTGCGCGCGCCGCACGCGCCTCCTACGATCCCGATCCGCGCGGACTCCGCTCCGCCCGCGAAGCCCTCGGCGATCCCGATCGCACCGTCATCACCGCGAGCACCAGCGAGGCGTACGGCTATCTCTTCAAACTGCTCACCGATCCCGGCGACGCCGTCCTCACCGCGACGCCGTCCTATCCGCTGCTCGAACATCTCGCATCACTCGAGCTGATCGAGCTGCATTCGTTCCCGCTCGAGTTCCATCGCCGATGGGAGATCGACCGCTCGCGCGTCGCGCATGCGATCACGCCACGCACGCGCGCGATCGTCGTTGTGAACCCGAACAACCCGACCGGCTCGTACGTGACACCACA
This sequence comes from Thermoanaerobaculia bacterium, assembly GCA_035255945.1. Lineage (GTDB taxonomy): Bacteria > Acidobacteriota > Thermoanaerobaculia > Gp7-AA8 > Gp7-AA8 > JAJPHC01. The sequence continues at coordinate 68 of DATEZA010000149.1, read as the reverse complement.
GGAACAAGACGACCTCGCATCGTTCGGATTGCCGATCATTTCGGATGAAGTGTTTTTTCCGTTCGGCG
>DATEZA010000148.1:0-7255 GCA_035255945.1 Thermoanaerobaculia bacterium | reverse complement strand
GGCGCCGTGAACGCGGGGCGCGGTTCGTGGGATCACGGACGCGCTCGTTCATACGCGTCGACGATGTCCTGCACGATCCGGTGACGCACGACGTCGCGCGAGTCGAGATCGACGAACGCGAGTCCTTCCACACCTTCGAGGATCTCGCGCACCGCGAGCAGCCCGGATCGCCCGCGACCTTCGGGCAGGTCGATCTGGGTGACGTCGCCGGTGATCACCATCTTGGAGCCGAACCCGAGACGGGTGAGGAACATCTTCATCTGCTCGGGCGTGGTGTTCTGCGCTTCGTCGAGGATGATGAACGAGTCGTTGAGCGTGCGGCCGCGCATGAACGCGAGCGGCGCGATCTCGATCACGCTGCGCTCCATCATCTTCTCCACTTTCTCGAAGCCGATGATGTCGTAGAGCGAGTCGTAGAGCGGACGGAGATACGGATTCACTTTCTCCGCGATGTCGCCGGGAAGGAAGCCGAGCCGCTCGCCTGCTTCGACGGCGGGGCGGCAGAGGATGATGCGCTTGATCGATTTCTCCGCCAGCGCTGCCGCGGCCGCGGCGACGGCGAGGAACGTCTTGCCGGTGCCGGCCGGTCCGATGGCGAACACGATGTCGAAGTCCTGCACCGCCTGCAGGTAGAGCTTCTGCGCGAGATTGCGCGGCGTGACGACGCGCTTGAGCGACGCGCCGAGAGAGTCGTCGGTGAAGAAGTCGACGATGTTCAGCTCCGGCTTGTCGCGCAGCACGCGCATGCCGGTGTTGATGTCGGAGCGCTTGAGCGGATAGCCCAGGCGGATCAGCTGCTGCATCTGCGCGAGCAGCCGTTCGACCGTCGCCACGCTTTCGGCCGTACCCTGCACGAAGATCTCATTGCCGCGCGACGAGATCTTGACGCCGAACTCGTCCTCCAGCATGCGCAGATTTTCGTCGTGATTGCCGAAAAGGGTGTGGGTTTGTTGTTCGTCGAGAGCGAGTTCCATTCAGTTCCTCTGGTTTTCAAAAAGGCTAATCCAGACTTCGCCGTATTCGACGCGTCTGGTGGGCTCAACTGTGAAAGGTTCCTGCCGCCTGCGGTGCTCGATGGCGTAGAAAACCGCGTGGCCGCCGATCGCCGCGCGCAACTCGTCGTACTGCGCGTAGTCGTACGGAGGATCGGCGTAAGCGATATCGAAAATGCGGTCGCCGAGGCGGGCGATTCCGGCGAGGACGTCGGCGGTGATCGTCGCGACATCCGCATCGAATTCGTTCGCCAGTTTCGTGATTGCTTCGGTGTGCCGCCGCGAGTTGTCGATGGCCACCGACGCCGCGGCGCCGCGCGAGACCGCTTCGAACGAGAAGATCCCGCTGCCGGCGAAAAGGTCGAGGAACAGTGCGCCGGCGATGCGGTCGGCGACGATGTTGAAGAACGCCTGGCGGGCGCGTTCGGAGGTCGGGCGGACATCGCGCGGTGGAACGGGAACGCGGCGTCCGCGGAGTGAGCCTGCTGTCACTCGCAAGGTCGCCATCAGTTGGTGGGCGCCGCTCCGATGAAGTAGTTGTAGAGGTCTTTCTTGCCGACGTAGATCGTGGTCGGATCGGTCGTGCAGTGCAGCACGACGATGTTCGACTCCTCGATCACGCGCACCACTTTCCACGTTTTCCTGTCGTCGCCGACCAGCTCATCGCCGACCTGCGGATCGTATCCGGCGATGGTGTTCGTCACCGTGCGATCTTCCGACATCGTGCGCAGCAGATCCTGCAGCGGGAGCACTTCATCCTGCAGCGGTTTCGGCAGCGCGGAAGTCGGATCGAAGCGGCGCTCGACGAACTGGCCGTCATTCGCATAGACGCGCAACTGCGCGCTGGTGGTGCCGGTGGCAGGGGAGAGCTCGTGCTGCGCGACCTGCCCGAGGTTCGCCGAGTTGACCACTTTGAGATACGCGGTCAGCGCGTCGTCCGGAATGATCATCTTCTTGCGGATCAGGCCACCGGCGCCGTTCATGGAGATGACGACCAGTCCGCGCTCGAAGATCGAGAGTCGTTGTTCGATCGGACCGGCGAACGTGCGGAGGTCGACGAGAGGACGCGGCAGACGGCCGTCGATCAATTGCGATCCGAGCGCCTGCTTCGTGCCGACGAGCTCCGGGATTTCGTATTTTCGGAGCCGCTTCGCTTGAGCCTGCGGGAGAGGCACAGCCATGGAGCCGCCGGGCGGGGCGGGATCGACTTGCGTGATGTCGTGCGGTTGACTCTGTCCGGCGGCGACAGTCGCGATGAGCAGCAATGCGCCGGCGAATGAGTGCCTCAAGGCTCTGGTCTCTGTTCCTTAAGGTACTTGAGCGCGATTTGCCGCGCAAACGTGCGCGCGTCGTCCGCCGCGATCTCGCCGTTGAACACCGCCTCGCGCGTCCGCTCGAGCGCCTTCGCCACGTGCGGGCCTCCCGGCACTTCGAGATCGTTACCTCGCAACGGAAGCTTGAACGACTGGAACTCTTCGAAGCGTGCGAGCCGCGGCGCTTCGTCCGGCTGATGCATGCCGATGAGGCTCCGCATCTCCGGCGTCGCGGACTTGTACAGCCGGAAGCGCTGCCGCTCCGTGCGCGCCGACGACAACGCTTCGACGAAGCGCTCGAGGTCGTAGACGATATGCAGCGTGTTGCGCGCCCGCTTTTGGGAGAAGCCGGAGCCTTCGAGCCGCGCGATCGCTTCGAGATCGCCGCGCAGCAGGATGCCGGTGTAGAGCACGTAGCGATCGAGCGACGGATCGTGCTCGAAGATCTGCCCCACTTCTTCGAGGCCCTTCGAGACGTCGCGGTGCGGCGGACCGAACAGCGCATCGAGCGCACCGCTCCGGCGCAGCTCGATCAGCACGCGCGGCGCGTCTTTTTCATCCATCGCCAGGAACAGCTCGCGCCACATCCGCTCGCGCGACACCGGCTCGAATGCATTCGTCGCAATCGCTTCCGCCATCAGCTCGAACGTGTGCGGCTCGAGCGTGAAACCGAGGCGGGTGGCGAGGCGGATCGCGCGGAAGATGCGCGTCGGATCGTCGATGAAGCTCTTGTCGTGGAGCACGCGGACGCGCTTCGCGTGCAGGTCGTCTTCGCCCTTCGTCGGATCGTGCAGCGAGCCGTCGCGAAGATCCATGGCGATCGCGTTGATCGAAAAATCGCGGCGCAGCAGGTCGTCCTTGAGCTTGCCCGCGGTGACCGTCGGCAAGGCGCCGGGCGCGCGATAACGCTCCTTGCGCGCGGTGGCGATGTCGATCTCCGGCAGCCCTTCCGCGGTGACTTTGTACGTCAGGAATTGCGGGAACGAGCGCACGCGGCCGTCGATCCGTTTGGCCAGCGCGCGAGCGAGGACGGGGGCGCCGTCTTCGAGCGTGAGATCGATGTCGATGACGTGGCGTCCGAGGAGGAGATCGCGGACCGGACCGCCGACGAGAAACGGGCGAGCCCCTTTTTCTGCTGCCACTTCCTTCACCAGTTCGAGAGCGCGACGTTGCGGATTGGGGAGCTCGGGGAGCGCGGTCATGTGGTCACGTTCTCGTAGATCTGTCGCAGCACGCGGAGGCGTTGCCTGATACGAAACTTAGACGCGGTTTGTCGTGCCGCGTTCATTTTGGGATTCGCCACCTCTGGCTTGAACAGGGCTGCCAGTATCGCATGAACGAGCTCGTTCGGATCGCGCACCGGAGTTAGGAAACCGGTGCGTCCCTGCTCCAGTCGTTGCACGTTGATCGGAGTGCGTGAAGCGACCACCGGAAGGCCGATGACGATGGCCTCCGCGGTAAGTCCGTCGAAATCGTCCTCTTCGACCGCGGGGTCGATCCACGCACTGAGTTGCGCGAGCTCGCCGGGGCTCGGCTGGTGCGTGAACAAGTGCCAGGTGATGTCGTCGCGGAAGCGATGGATGCGGGCGAGAGTCTGGTCGATGATGTTGGTTGTTGATGCCCGTTGGATCGAGCCAATTACCAAGTTCCCGGTGGATTGCCGGTTGCCGTCGAAGTACGCGTCGTCGACGGCTTCGGGGAGGAGCGTGTAGTCGTCACTCTCCACCGGGGAGAGTGCGTACTCCGGCTCGCGCGGCGATCGGAACGAGAAGCGCGGCTTGCGGACGGTGCCGCTCGCGACGTAAGGCTTGGGGAAGCCGACGAAGGTCGCAGGGGGCAGCTCGCGGGGGCCGTAGACGTGGACGAGATCGAAGGCCGACAACCTGAGAGGTTGTCGTACACCAGTGTCGGTGTAGGTGTAGGACAAGCTCTCAGCTTGTCCCCCCAGCGCCGCCGCATCGAGTTGTTGCGATTTCCGCTCGTAGGCCGAAGCGCCGGGAAGCACGAGTTGCGCGATGCGCATGCAGGGATAGAATGACTTGTTACGCGCGAATGAGCCAGACCATCGGCATCTACAGCGATCGCAACGATCTCCTCGCAACGCTTCGGCAGAAGTGTCCGGGGAAGACCTTCTCCAGCGACGCCGAACGCGACCTCTCGCGCGTCGTGATCCTCGACTCCGATCAATTCGCGCTCTTCGACAATCCCCCGCGCAAGAGCCTCGTCCGCCTCATCCTCGGCGATCACGCGACGCGCCGCCAGGGCGAGCTGGTGCTCGATCGCGACACGTTCCTCGCCAGTCCCGCGAGCTATCTCGAATTCGCCGGCGATCTCGCCGACGCCGCGATCCATGCCGCGCAACTCGAAGCGGAAGTCGGCTACCTCACGCAGATTCACGAGCTGATGTCGATGGTCGAGGCGAAGGAAGTCTCCGAGCGCATCACGCGCACGGTGCTGAACATCCTCGGCTTCGCGCGCGGGACGCTCTTCCTGCACGACCCGCGGCTCGAGCGCTACGTGGTCAGCTTCAGCAACGACACGAACTATCACGAGACCGGCGAGTTCCTTCCCGGCATCCCTCCCGATCTCCTGCAGCGCGCCCTCTCCTCGGGGCGCTTCATCGCGCTCGACCGCGGCGCCGGCATGATCGTCCTCCCGCTGCAGTTCGAGCAGGACCTGATCGGCGTGATCAAAGTGCCGATCGGCGCGAACGATGAAGTCGATCAGGAGACGAGCAGCAACGTCTCGCGCTACCTCACCGCGGTCACCGGAGTCCTCGGCAACATCTATCAGCTGACGCGCAGCCGCGATCTTGCGATGCGCGACGACCTCACCAAAGCCTTCAATCGCCGCTTCTTCGAGTCGTATCTCGACGAAGAGATCGAGCGCGCGCGCCGCTACGGCTCGCTCTTCAGCATCATCTTTCTCGACCTCGACGACCTGAAGATGGTCAACAACTTCTACGGCCATCTGACCGGATCGCGCACGCTGCAGGAAGTGGCGAAGCGGATCCTCAGCGCGGTGCGCGGCATCGACAAAGTGGTGCGCTTCGGCGGCGACGAGTTCTGCATCATCCTTCCGCAGACCGATTCCGATCAGGCCATGCTCGTCGCGAATCGCGTGAAGAAATCGATGAGCGCGAGCGCGTTCAAGCTCGATCCCGGCGTCGAGATCTCGATCACCGCGAGCTTCGGCATCGCGACCTATCCGACGCATGGCATTACCAAGGACACGCTGATCCGCCAGGCCGATGCCGCGATGTATCGGGTGAAGGCGACGACGAAGAATGCCGTCGGTGTGGCAACGGTCGAGGACGCGACGAAGCCCGCCACCTACGACAATGTCTGATGAAAACCTGAGCATTCAGGGCGCGCTGGAGGAGACCACCGTCCCGGATCTCTTTCGCACGCTGGTGCGCAGCAGCGAGTCGGGGATCGTCACGCTGGAGCCGGAGGGGCGCGTCGATACGGTCTACTTCAGCGATGGCCGGATCGTTTACGCGACGAGCAGCGATCCCGACATGAGCCTCGCGGAGACGCTGCTGCGATCCGGCGAGTTGAACCTGCAACAGTACGAGCACGCGATGGAGAAGCTGGTCGTGTCGCGCCGCATCGGATCGCTGCTGTGCGAGCTCGGATACCTGCAGCCCGATGAGCTGATGCGCGTCATCGAGCGGCAGGCGAGTGCGATCGTGCTCAACACGATGGCGTACCGCAGCGGCAACTACACGATCGAGTTCACGACCGAGTTCCCGCCCGAGACCGTCACGCTGCCGCTGGCGACGGAGAAGCTGATGCTCGACGGCGTGCAGCAGATCCAGCACTGGTCGCTGATCTGGCGCGGCCTGGCGCGCCTCGACCGAACGCTCGAGCAGGTGCCGGGCGCCGACATGCGCGCGTACAACCTCGAGCTCGGCGACGACGAGAATCTGATCCTCTCGCTGCTCACCGAACCGCAGACCGTCGAGCAACTCTGCTCGCGCAGCTACCTCACGAACTTCGTCACCTGCCGCACATTGTGGGGACTGCTCTGCGTAAACCTCGTGCAGGACGCGGCGGGCGAGGAGATGATCGAGAAGCGGGCGGCGGCGGAGAGCGAGTACGACCTCGAGGAGATCGTCGAGAAGTACAACCGCCTCTTCCAGACGATCTTCGGCAACATCTCCCATCGCATCGGCGATCACATCTACGACTTCACCGACCGCGTGATCCGCCACGTCGGGCCGGAGTCGATGCCGTATCTCTCCGGCATGAACATGGTCAACGAGGCGCGCGTCGATTTCGATCAGCTCTACAACAACCTGATCGCGAGCGGCTCGCAGGACCACAGTGCGGTCGTGCAGAACGTGCTCAACGAGCTGCTGTACGGCTGGATCCTGGAGATCAAAGCGGAGTTCGGTCCTGCGGCCGAGGCGGAAGTGGTGCAGCTGGCGAACAAGCTCAAGTGAGCGGTTCCCCCAATTCTTCATTCTGAATTCTGCATTCTGCATTGATCCCATGCTCGTGCCAGGAACGGGATCGCTGGATGAATGCAGAATTCAGAGTGCAGAATCAGTAGTGTCCAAAACGCGGTAACGCCGAGGGTCCTGCAAAATGGTCTTGTCGAAGGATCAGGAAGCAGGAGGGACCCCGGCGTTGAGTCAATTTTCGAGCGTTTTCAGCCAGATACTCAAGTTCTTTCCGCGAGCCGAGTTCGGCGAGTTCGTCAACAAACATGGCGGGGATCGCCATGCGAAGGGGTTCACGTGCTGGACCCAGTTCGTCTCGATGATCTTCTGCCAGCTCGGACGTGCCCAGTCGCTGCGCGAGATCACCGACGGGCTTCGATCGTGCGAAGGAAAACTGCGACATTTGGGCATCGACGCCCCGGCGCGATCGACCCTGGCCTACGCGAACGAACACAGACCGTGGGAGATCTATCGCGACGTGTTCGGGGCTTTGCTGGATCGAT
>DATEZA010000147.1:0-17999 GCA_035255945.1 Thermoanaerobaculia bacterium | reverse complement strand
CCGGCGACCAGCTCCTGACGATTGGCGACCGGGCGAGACGCCCGGCCGCTGCGGGCGGGGACGCCCGCGCTCCTCACTGCGAATCGCAGCAGGCCGTCGCTCAGGTCGTAAATCCAGCCGTGCACGAACAGCTTCTGCCCGCGCGCCCACGCATCCTGCCTCACGTCACCACCTGCGCCTTCATGTCGCGAATCGGGTGTAGGACAAGCTCTCAGCTTGTCCCCGACAAGACACCCAGGGACAAGCTGAGAGCTTGTCCTACACCGGTTGCGAATCGGTGACGTCGAGGTCGCGCAGCAGGCCGTCGCTCAGGTCGTAGATCCAGCCGTGCACGAACAGTTTCTGCCCGCGCGCCCACGCATCCTGCACGATCGTCGTGCGGCTCACGTTCACCACCTGCACCTTCACGTTCAATTCGCAAAGCCGCTTGTGCCGCTCTTCGTCGCTCGCCAATGCATCGAGCTCCGATTGATGTGTGGCACGGATGTCCTGCACGTGACGCAGCCAGTTGTCGATCAGTCCGAGCCGCTCGCCGCGCAATGCCGCGAGCACGCCGCCGCAGCCGTAATGACCGCAGACGATGATGTGCTCGACCTTCAGCACGTCGACGGAGAACTGAATCGTCGAGAGGCAGTTGAGGTCGGTGTGCACGACGACGTTCGCTACGTTGCGATGCACGAACATCTCGCCTGGCAGCAGGCCGACGATCTGATTCGCCGGGACCCGGCTGTCGGAACAGCCGATCCAGAGGAAGTCGGGCGCCTGCTGCTGCGAAAGGCGGGTGAAGAATTCGGGATCGTGCCGGCGGACATCGTCGGCCCAGACGCGGTTTTTGTCGAAGAGATGTTTGAGTGTCTTCATGGCTGACGTGTCATGCCGAGCGTAGTCGAGGCATCCCCTGCCGAAGCACGCGAATCGCCCTCGCGGAGGGGCTCCGGTTGCATGGCGGCGTACGATACCATCGCGCGCATGCAGCTCGCGCTCGCCGGCGGCATGATCCGCATCGGATCGGAAGTCATCGATTGCACCGGTCTCACCATCACCCGCGGCTTCTGGAACAGTCACGTTCATTTCTTCGAGCGCAAGTGGGCTGACGCGGCGTCGATCCCGCGCGACGAGCTCGCCCAGCAACTGCGCGACACGTATCTGCGTCACGGCTTCACGACGGTCTTCGACCTCGGCTCGCCGCTCGAAAACACGCAGATCATTCGCGAGCGGATCGAATCGGGCGAAGTCGACGGCCCGCGCATTCTGACGACCGGCGCGGGCGTCGTCCCTCCCGGCATGATGCCGTCCGACATCGTTCTGCGAATCATGGGCGTGATGAATTTCCCCGCGCCCGAAACGGTGCCCGTCGACACGACCGCGGACGGCATCAAGTTGTTCATCTCGGACGAACAGGTCGCGATCGCCGCGCGCACGGGCAAGCCGGTGTTCGTGCATCCGAACAACACGAGCGATGTGCGCTCGGCGCTGCGCAACGGCGCGAACGTGATCGCGCACACGACGCCGTTCTCCGATCCGTGGGATGACGTCGTGCTCGATCGCCGGGTCGCACTCACGCCGACGCTCGCACTGCGCGAGTTTTACGCGCGGCACGATCGCATCTCGACGCGGGAGAACGTGCGCCGTGCGTCGATCGCGCAACTACAGCAATGGATCGCCAAAGGTGGACTCGTCCTCTTCGGCACAGACCTCGGCGCCGTCGATCCCGATCCATCGCCCGAGTATCAATTGATGTCCGAGGCGGGCATGAGCTTCGAGCAAATCGTCGCGTCACTGACGACGACGCCGCGCGACTTCTTCGGCATCGACACCGGCGCGGATCTCACGATCTTCAAACGTCTCGATGACGTGCGGTACACGATTCGGAACGGTCGCGTGATTTACCGGCAGAGATAAGCCAGCCCCGCCGGCAACGCACTCTTCCAATGTCCCGGCTCGTGATGCGCGCCCGGAACTTCCACGTACTCCATCGTGTAGCCCTTCGCGCGCAGCACATCGCGCAGATGGCGATTCGCAATCAGGATCGGAATGCCATTCACGGTCGGAATCAATTCCTCGCCGCCCACATCCAGATAGATGCGCAGCGGCAATTTGGGCGATTTGCGGAATTGCTCCGTCAGCCACTCGCCCGGCTCGCTCGTGCCTTCATTGCCGCGCCAGTACGCGCCGCTCTGCGACATCACATTGCCGAACACCTCGGGATGCCGGAACGCGACATACATCGCGCCGAGTCCGCCTGCGCTGTAGCCGCCGATCGTCACGTGCGACGGATCGCGTGTGACGCTGTATCGCGATCGGACGGCCGGCATCACATCGTTCGCCATCAGGTCGGCGAATTTCGCGCGATTCGCGAGGTCGCCGAGGCGGTTGGCGGAGTTGTCGACGGTGACGACGATCATCGGCTGCGGGAGCGCGTCGAACACGCCGAGCTCCTCGGGGTAAGTGTCGCCGTCGAAGAAGATGGCGAGGTCGTAGGTCTTCTTCGCGTCGTAACCGGCGGGCGTGTAGACCGCGACCGGATGACCGGCGACCGTGAATTTGCCGGCGTGGGCGGGGGCGGCGAGGAGTGCGAAGAGGAGCGCGATCATTGCAGCATCATGCGTCATGCGATCGCTCCTCGCCGGGCCATTCCGGTGATGGATATTGGAGCGCGGCCGTCTCGGCCGCAGTCGCCGGCCGTCTCGGCCGGCGACTCTCTGAGCGACCGGGCGGGACGCCCGATCGCTGCGGGCGGGACGCCCGCGCTCCGCAAAGCGTATTCTTCTCCGCGCATCGTGGAAGGAGCAGAAACATGAGCATTCCGCAGTTTTTCGTCACTCGCTGGGAACAGGAACAGAACGCATTCGGCAAGGTCCTGCGCGCACTTCCGGGCGATCAGCTCGACTACCGTCCGCACGAGCGCTCGACCTCGGCCGGCGATCTCGCCTGGCAGCTCGCGCAGGAGCAGCGCGGGATGTGCGAGCTGATCCAGAAAGGGCAGCAGATCTGGGACAACCCGCCGCGACCGGCGTCACTCGACGGCATCGTCGCCGAATGGGACGCCGCGACGAACGAGCTGCGCAACTGCCTGCAGTCGCTCGATGACGCGAAGTGCGCCGGCCCGTGCAACTTCATCATGGGCGGCAAGCCGGTCTGGTCCGACACCCTGGGCAACATGCTGTGGGGGTATCTGTTCGACATGGTCCACCACCGCGGGCAGCTGAGCACGTACATCCGTCCGATGGGCGGCAAGGTGCCGTCGATTTACGGCCCCTCGGCGGACGAGCAGTAAACATTCGTCCGAAACTGGACAGTTGTTCAGAACCAGACTACGATTCAGCAACACATCGTGGCGCAAGACCGTCGCATCGCGCGGACGCGCGAGACGCTCCACCAGGCGCTGATCGATCTGCTGATCGAGTCGCCGTACGACTCCATCACCATCCAGCAGGTCCTCGACCGCGCGAACGTCGGCCGCTCGACGTTCTACACGCACTTCAAGGACAAAGACGACCTCCTCGTCGCCGGCGTCGACAACCTCCGCGAGCTGCTCGCAGCGCACCGCAAGACGGGCGATCCGATCGCCTTCAGCCGCGCGCTGTTCGAGCACGTGCACGAGCATCGCAAGGTCTACCGCGCGCAGGTGCTCACCCCGGTCTGGCCGCGCATCCGGCAGCGCATCCAGGATCTGCTCGCCGATCTCGTGCGCCGCGAGTACAAGCCGCGCCGCTCGAAGATCCCGCCCGAGCTGGTCGCGCACTTCGTCGCCTCGACGTTCATGTCCGTGCTGACCTGGTGGCTCGACCGCCGCACCGGCCTCTCGCCGGCGGAGATCGACGCGCTCTTCCGCGAGCTCGTCACTCGCGGCATGGGCGGCTGACGTCGCGCGCCGCCTGCGCCAGCGGGAAGAGCGAGCGTGCGGCGAGCGCATGCTCGCAGCGCTGCTTCCGATTGCCGCGGCGCGCGAGCCGCATCTGCACGAAGTAGTTGCCCGGATCGATCCTCGACGCGCGCTCGAGCGACGCGCGGTCCTCGCTCGTGGCGAAGAGCTCCATCGCCATGACTTGCGACGTGCTGCGATAGAGACCGATCGCGGCGATGAGGATCATGCAGAGAATCACCGGCGCCGAAATCGGGCGGCCTTCGGGCACACGCCACAACGCACCCATCGCCGCGAACACGATCAGCGACGGCAGCGCGAGCAGCAGCACCGCATCGAACAGACCCGCGACGACCGCCGCGGCGAGCAACGCGAGCAGCGTCGCGGATGCGAGTCCGTCATCCGCATCGACGCACGTCCGCAATCGCGCGAACGCGGACGTGAACACGCCGAGAAGTGCGAGGCCGAGGAGCGTGGCGGCGACGGGGCCGCGCTCGGATAGGAATGCTATCCAGTCGCTGCTCGGCCACGGATTGAACGTCATCCCCGGATCGGACGGATCGAGCGACTTGTCGCCCGCCTTCACATGCCGCGGATATTCGACCGGCCAGTTGCCCGGCCCCACGCCGAACAGCGGATGCCGCAGCGCCATGAAAATCGAGTTCTTGTACTGCACGAGCCGCCCGTGCCCGCTCCCCTTCTCGTAATCGGCGACGCCCTTCATCGATTCGAGATATGGATTGTCGCTGCGCCAGTGCAGCGCATTCGGCAGCGCGAGCGCGAGCGCCGCGCCCGCGATCGCGAACGCGACGATGCCGAACAATCGCCGCCACATTTTTCCGTCGCGACGCAGCGGCCCGCACGCGAGGATCGCGACGATGAACACGAGCAGCATCGCCGCGCTGGCGAGATAAGCGGCGCGCGATCGCGTCAGCACGAGTGCGGCGAAAACGATCGCCGCGCCGCTCGACACGAGCAGGTATCGCCGCGCGCGCAGCGCCGCGAAAATCACCAGCGGCAATCCGAACGCCGCCGCATGTGCGACGAAGTTGCGATTGCCGAGCGTCCCGCCCGGCGCGCGATTGAGGGCGAAGAAATCGGTGCGCAATCCGTACGCCTGCAGAAGCGATGTGATGGCGACGAGGACGATGGCGAACGCGAGTCCATTGATCAACGACTGATTGGAGAGCCCGCGCGCCAGAAAAAAAATCAGCACCGCCGACGCGCTCAACGCGAATGCGCGCAAGCCGAGCCAGCGATTCGTCGCGAAGAGCGCCGACAGCGCGCAGAGCAGCACGTAGCCGAGGAGCAGCTTGTCCGTTCGGGTGAGCGTCACGCGGCGCAGCGCGCGCCATCCGAACAGCGCGCCGAAGAACGCCGTCGCATGCAGCACGAGCTCCTTCGGCACGAGGAACCGATCGAGATCGAACACGTGCCGCACCGACACCGCGAGCACCACCGCAATCGCGCCGAGCTGCAGCACGCGCACCGCAATCCGTTCCCCGGCCGTTTCCATCATTCGGTATCATTTCAACCAGTCCAACGAACCGCAAGGCAGGCCTTCCCATGACATCGCAGACTCTCCGCGCGGCAATCCGCGCCGCGCTCTTCTTTTCTTTCCTCACCGCTCCGATTTTCGCAGCCGACGTGTTCGACGCGCCGCCGCTCACCGCCGATCCGAAGGCGCTGCAGGAAGCGGCGCAGAAAGTGACCGCCGCGAATTTCGACACGGTCACGCTGCTCGATGAAGCGTTGTACTCGACCGAGAGCGACGGCCGCACGCGCACGACCTACCACCTCATCGAGCTCGTCGTCACGGCGGACGGCATCGAGCGCGTCGGTACGCTGCGCGCGCCGTGGGCGCCGTGGTACGACCAGCGTCCGGCGATTCAGGCGCGCGTGATCGCGAAAGACGGCAGCATTCAGACGCTCGATCCGAAGTCGATCGTCGAAGCGACGTCCGAGGAAGAAGAGGACATGTTCAGCGATCAGCGCGTGCTGCGCGCGCCGCTGCCGGGCGTCGTGGCCGGCTCGATCGTCGAGTCGCTGATCACGCGCGAAGGGAAGAGTCCGATCGCCGGCGGCGGCAAGTACGGCGTCTTCTCGTTCGGCGACGCCGTGCCGACCGAGCATTCGCGGCTCGTGCTCGATGCGCCTGCGTCGATCGCGCAGCACGTGCTCAATCGCGCGAACATCGAAGCGCGCGTCGTCGAAAAAGATGGACGCAAGCAGCTGATCTTCGAGCGCGGCCACATCGATGCGACGACGGAATGGGAGTCGTACCTGCCGCCCGACGAGATGAACCTGCCGTACATCGCGTTCTCCACCGGCACGACGTGGAAGGAGATCGCGCAGCATTACTCCGAGATCGTCGACGCGCAGATCGCGAACAACGATCTCAAGCCGACCGTGGCGAACGCGATCGGAAAAGAGACCGATCGCCGCGCCATCATCGATCGCCTGCTCGCCGCGGTCGAAGCGAACGTGCACTACGCCGGCGTCGAAGTGGCCGACGGCTCCATCGTTCCCCGCGCACCTAAAACCGTCCTCGGCAACAAGTACGGCGACTGCAAGGACAAGGCGACGCTGCTCGTCGCGCTGCTGCGCACCGCGGGCATCAACGCGCATGTCGCGCTGCTGCACGCGGGCAGCGGACTGGACGCGATCGCCGAGCTGCCCGGTGTCGATCATTTCAATCACGCGATCGTCGCGATTCAGGAGACGACAGGCGAGCCCGCGATGTGGATCGATCCGACCGACGAGTTCTCGCGCGCCGGCGAGCTGCCGGTGCAGGACCAGGGACGCATGGCGCTGATCGCATCGCCCGACACGACTGCGCCGTCGCTCACGCCGCAGCCGCCGTCGACCGCGAACGTGCATCACGAGACGCGCGAGTTCACGATGCCCGAGGATGGGAAGGCGCATGTCGTGGAGATGACGGAGTCGACCGGCGGACGCGATTCGGCCGACCGCCGCACGTACGCGACGAGCGACAAGACGAAGTACAAGGAAGGCTTCGAGAATTACGTCAAGGACTACTACTGGGCGACGGCGATGGAGAAGCTCGACGTCGGCGATCCGCACGATCTGTCGAAGCCGTTCCGCATGTCGGTCAAGGTCGCGAAGTCGCAGTCGGGCATCGTCTCCGCGAGCAGCGGTGAAGTGGTCATCCCGACGCAGTCACTGGTCAGCGACCTGCCCGAACAGCTGCGCGATTTCCGCGAACAGACGGCGGAGGCGGAGAAAGAAAAGCCGTCGAAAAAGCGTGTACACGATTTCGTGTTCTACGAGCCGACGGTCGTCGAGTGGACGTATCGCATCGTGCTGCCGGCCGGTTTCGCACCGCGGACGTTCCCGCAGAACGAGAACCTGCAGCTCGGCAGCGTGACGTTCAGCAGCGATTTCAAGAGCGGCGCGGACGGCACGATCCTGGCGAACGTGCGGCTCGATTCGGGCAAGCGGCGGCTGACTGCATCCGAGTTCGAGGAGACGCGCAAAGCGGTCAGCAAGTTTTCGCAGCGCGCCGGAATCCGGGTCGGCTTCGATTCGGTCGGACAGGCGAAGTTGAATGCAGGCGATGTGCGCGCCGCGCTGGTCGAGTTCCGCAAGCTCGCCGGGCTGCATCCGAAAGAAGCGCAGCATCACATTGAGCTTGCCCGCGCTCTCCTCGCCGGCGGCCTCGGTGAAGCCGCGCGCGATGAAGCGAAGCTCGCGGTGACGATCGAGCCGTCGAATGCGCTCGCGCACGCGATGCTCGCCGAAGTGCTCGAGCACGATCTTCTCGGACGCAAGCTGCATCGCGGCTGCGACATCCCGGGCGCGATCGCCGCGCTGCGCAAGGCGAAGCAGCTCGAGTCGACGAACGCCACGTATCGCGGCGAGCTGGCGGAGCTGCTCACGTACGGCGAAGACGACGCGGCGTTCGGACGCAACGCCCATCTGAAGGAAGCGGCGGACGAGTACACGTCGCTGATCAAAGAGCTCGGCAAGGACGGCAAGGGCTACCAGCCGCCGCTGATGCTCGTGTACGCACACATGGGCAAGTGGAACGACATCAAGTCATCGCTCGACAAGATCGAGGACGAGCGGCAGCGCGAGCTGTTCCGCCTGATCGTGACGACGGTGCTCGATGGAAATGAAGCAGGCCTGAAGGCGCTGAATGCGTTCGATGCGGAGAAGCGCCGCGCGCACGGCACCGCGGTGGCGCGCACGTTCCTGCGCCTGCGCATGTATCCGCAATGCGCCGGCTTTTTCGAAGCGGCGACGCAGGGCGCGCCGAATGCGTCGCAGCTGCTGCCGTTCGTGCAGGTGCTGCGCAAGACGAAGCGCATCGAAGAGCTGCCCGAGGATTCGGGCCTGCGCGGTCTGGTGCTGAAGGTGATGAGCGCGGCGGTGAACGACGACGTCGCCGGCGCGAAGAAGCTGTATGTGCCGGAGATCGCGAATCGCAAGAAGAAGGACGACGAGCCGGACAGCAAGCGGAACAGCGTCGCGCTGCGCACGCTGATCGGCGACCTGCCGATCTCCGCGATGCTCGATGTCACTGCCGGCGCGCTGGAGATCCAGCAGGAAGGAAACGACGACATCGGTTATCGCCTGCGCATGCGCATGAACGGCATGGCGGCGGCGCGCGAGCAGGCGTTCTACGTGGTGAAGCGCGATGGCAAGTTCCTCGTCGCCGGCGAGAGCGATCCGCTCGACACGGTCGGCATCGAAGTGCTGAAGATGGCGAACGACGGGAAGCTCGACGCCGCGCGCACGTGGCTGAACTGGGTGCGCGAGACGGTCAGCGCCGGCGGCGGCGACGATCCGCTCTCCGGTCCGCCGTTCGCGCGGCTCTGGCAGAAGGAGAAGCAGACCGCGACGGCGGACGAGATCCGCGCCGCTGCCGCATCGCTGATGCTGTCGCAGGACTCCGCGGAAGATGCGGCGGTCGTGCTCGAAGCGACGCGCGAGAAGCTGGAGCGCGAGGAGGCGAAGACGGCGGCCGATGTCGCGCTGGCCGCCGCGTATCGGATCGATCGCAACTGGACGAAATTGCTTCCGGTCGCCGAGCGACTCGCAAAGATGAATCCGGATTCAGGTTTTGCGTTCCGCAATTACGGCGATGCGCTGTCGCACGGCGGACGGATCGAGGAAGCGCAGAAGCTGGCGAACGAGCGCCTCACGCGCATGCCGAAGGACCACGATGCGCTGATGGAGCTGTCGTATGCCTCGGCGCAGCAGCGCGATTACGACACCGCGTCGACGTGGACGCGGAAAATCGTCAACGACCTCTCGCCGAACAGCGCCGACTACAACTTCGCGGCCTGGCTCGCGCTGTTCCGCGGCAAAGATTTCGATCAGGCGATCGAAGACGCGCGCAAGGCGGCGGCCGAGAATTCGTACGGCGCGCTGCACACGCTCGCGTCGCTGTATGCGGAGACCGGCAAGAGCACCGAGGCGCGGCAGGCGCTGCTCAAAGCACTGGAGCGCCGCCTCGGCGATCAGCCCGCGAGCAACGACTGGTTCGTCCTCGGCCGCATCGCCGAGAACTACGGCGTAAAGGATGCGGCCGTGGTGGCGTACAAGAAGGTGAAGCCGGAAGACAACGATGCCGTGTCGACCTGGGAGCTCGCGCAGAAACGGATCGCGCAATTGAAATGAACATGGTGTAGGACAAGCTCTCAGCTTGTCCGGGACAAGCTGAGAGCTTGTCCTACACCATCATCAACAAAACAAAAATCAATAGCTCGCGTACATCTGCAGCTCCACCCCCACCCGGTCGGCGATCTCGGTCGTCGTCTCCAGATCGGGATGGCGCACGAACACGTAGCCGTCCGACAGCAGCGTCTTCACCCAGTCGCGGCGATGCGCGCCGATCGGGAGGAGATCGATCGCCGGAATGTGCTCGCCGAATTCCGCGAGGATGCGATCGAGTCCTTCGATGTGCTTGATGAAGCCCTGCCCCTGCGCGCGCTTGAAGAGGATCGCGCAGTTGTAGCGGCGGTCGGCATCGATGCTGAACGTGCCGTGCAGCACCGCCTCGGCCCAGCCGCTGAAGAGATCGATGTCGCTGACGAAATTCATCGTGTCGACGGTGTGCGCGCCGGGCGGCCGCGCGGCGATCTCGCCGAACACCGCTTCGCCGTCGCTCTTGCGAAACCACTCCATGTGCGCGAAGCCGGTGCGCTGTCCGAGGGCTTTGAGCACGTCGCGGCCGAGGGCGCGGCCGCCGTCGAACTGCGGATCGTGAATGTCGCGCAGCGTGACGGTCTGCGGAGTGATCCACTCCACGCTGCGTCCGATCAGCGGACGCGGGCGATACCACGAGATGCTTTCGTACGCGACGTTGCCGTTGATGGAGATCGTGTCGTACGTGAACTCCTCGCCGTCGATGAACTCCTCGACGTTCCACTCCGGGATGTGCGCCGCTCTGCGCAGCGTCGATTCGAGCTCGTCGTGCGACTCGACGCGGAACGTGTCGGCCGATCCTGCGCCGGCGACCGGCTTCAGACAGATCGGATAGCCGACGCTCTCCGCCGCTTCGAAGCAATCGCGTTGCGAGGTCGCGCGCGCATGCCGCGCGGTGCGAATGCCCGCCGCGTCGATCGCCTGCTTCATCTTGTCCTTGTCGCGGAAGCGCACCACTTCGTCGTATCGCAAACCGGGCGCGCCGAGGACTTCGCGCAGGCGCGCGGCGAGGAGGACGGTGCCTTCCCAGACCGACTCGATGTGATCGAACTGCATCGGTCCCGCCCAGCGCCGGACCGCCTCCGCCGCCCCGTGCTCGTCGAAGAGCGAATCGACCTGCAGATAGCCGCTGAGCGCATGTTGCGTGATCTCCGGCAGCTGCGACTCCGGCTGCATGTCGACGCCGAACACGCGCGCGCCGGCGCGAGCCAGTCCGCGCGCGAAGTGCGGCAATTCGGGGGGATAAGCGCATCCGACGATGAGTACGTTTTTCATCCAACCCTCCACGTGCTGGCGCGCCGCCTACTCTTCAA
This sequence comes from Thermoanaerobaculia bacterium, assembly GCA_035255945.1. Classification (GTDB taxonomy): domain Bacteria; phylum Acidobacteriota; class Thermoanaerobaculia; order Gp7-AA8; family Gp7-AA8; genus JAJPHC01. The sequence goes on along the minus strand of DATEZA010000147.1, from coordinate 7,148 downwards.
TGGTGTAGGACAAGCTCTCAGCTTGTCCCCCACGGTCTTCTCCGGGACAAGCTGAGAGCTTGTCCTACACCATCATCATCCTCACCCCAGCTCCACTCTGATCAACTCGATGATTCGTTGCAGCGCTGCTTCCACGACGCGCGTCTCCTGATGACGCACGATGATGTAGCCCTCACCTTCGTAGCCGCCGGCCGGCGCCTGTCCGATCGACGGCAGCTTCGCCTGGACCACGAGCGATCCGATCTCGCGCGCGATTTCCTCCACGCGATGGAGCGCCGCGACGCGGCCGCTGCCCTGTCCGCGTAAAAACGCAACGCCCGTCGCCCACTTGCGCGACGGCAACTCGAACGTACCGAAGATCATCAACCGCACCCACGCTTCATCGAAATCGATCTCATGCGCGTACGACACGAGATCCATGATCTGCGCTCCCGGCGGCCGCGCCGCGACCTCGGAGATCGCGATCGATCCATCAAGCCGCCGGAACCATTCGAGATGACAGAGCCCGGTGCGCATGCCGAGTGCGGCGAGGGCGCGCGCGCCGGCGTCGCGGATGTCGTCGTAGCGCGGATCGTCGATCTCGCGCGGCAGCAGGATGCACCACTGGATCCAGTCGTTCTGCAGCACTTCGAGCGGCGTCGGGCTGTAATGCGTCAGCGAATGCCACACCAGCCGGCCGTCGACGCAGACGCCTTCGAAGGAATGCTCCTCACCAGTGATGAACTCTTCGAGCAGCACCGGCGGCGGTGCGATGCGCAACGCGTCGTGCAGCTGATCGGCGTTGTCGATGCGGAACGTCGAGCGCGCGCCCGCCCCTTCGAGCGGCTTGTAGACCATCGGATAGCCGAAGTGCGCGGCCTCATATCCGCTCGTGATCTTCGCGTGCCGCGCGCACGGAATCGCGTGCTCGTTGAAGAGGTCCTTCATCCGCGATTTGTCGCGGAAGTTCCGCGCGACGTCCGCACTCATGCCGTCGATCTGCATCCGCTCGCGCACCATCGCCATCTGCACCTGCAGCTGTTCGTACGCGGCGAAGAGCACGTCCGCGCCGCCGATGCGCTCCGCCACATTGCGCGCCGCCCATTCGAGCTGCTCGACATTCAGCACGTCGTCGACGCGCCAGTGCTGCGCAACCGGCGACCGCAGCTTCTCCGCCCCATCCTGCGCGATCACGCCGACGCGGACGCCGTCCATGCGCGCGGCGGCGTCGATGATCCGATTCGCGTTCGCGGAAAGAATCGGCGCGGCGAAGATGACGTGTTTATTGATGGAGTGATTGTAGCGTCGTCGCTATCGTCCGACAGCGGTTCGAATGACGCGAGTCGACAGGAACATCGGCAGCGGCCGCGGGCGAGCGTCGGATGCTCCTTCGACCGGATCCGTCGCGATGAAGCCGTAGCCGGCATAGAAAGCGACTGCGCCGGGCTTCGCATCGACGATCACGCCGGCACAACCGAATTCATCCGACATTCGCAGGGCGAGCTGGAGAACGAAACGGAGAAGTTGCCTGCCCACTCCCTGGCCTTGTACCGAACGATCTACCGCGAGGCGGGCAAGGCGTAGAACCGGAATCGGATATCGTGGCAACTTCGTGCGGACGGTCGCGGGCAGATTGTCGATTTCGAGCTGCCCGGGAGCGACGGTTGCAAAACCGGCGAGCGTGTCGGCGGCGACTGCGACGTAGGTCACACCCAAGTGGTGTCGGAATTGATTCTGACCGGGGTATTGCCGAAAGAAACGGTCGAGGTCAGGATCACCCGATTCAAACCGCGATCGATCATCCGATTCTCGAAGCGATCTAATCTCCATCGCGCATCAGTTTGTGGAGCGCTTTGGTGGGCTTGCCCGAGCGCATCTGTCGCAGGACCGCCTCGCCCGATTTGCGTGTGACGACGAGCGCCGGGTGCACCACGACATCCGCCGGCAGCTCGTGGAGCGCCTGCAGGTGATGGCGCAGCGCCTGCTCGATGAGATGGCCCTTCTTCACACCAGTGGCCCGAACGTATCGCTCCAGCAGATCGCGAGTGCTCTCCGAGACGAGGGCGGACATCTGAATCTCTTTGCCCATGTCATGAAGAATCTAGATTTTTGTAGATCGATTCCCGAAGCAGGACGAGAGTGATGCCATCGCAGGCTAACTCGCCGGCACCCGCATCCGATACGTGGCGAGCAGCTCCTGACGCTCGCCGTTCACGCCGTACACCTCCAGCCGGTACTTCCCCGAAGCGAGAAACGAGCGCGGGACCACGAGCTGGAACGTGTCGTTCGCCGGACGCTGCAGATTGCGGCTGCTCCAGATGGTGCGCGAGCTGCTCTGGTCGATCAGCTCGAGCCGGAACGACTGGAACGACGGCGGATTGATGAGCGATGCGAGCAGGACATACGAATCACCGTCCGCGTTGAGGACGGGAAATTCGCTGCTCGTGCTGCGCTGGCCGTCGGGAAGTAGCAACTGCGGCGCGTCGGTGGCGACACGCGGTGCGATCGACTGATTGTGAAATCGCACCAGGCCGACGACCGCCACGACCAGCGCCGCGGCAAGAGCGGCCGACATCCACTGCCACGCACGCACATTGCGCGATCCGGCATCGCCATGAATCCGTTTCTGCAGCGCGTTCCAGTGCGACTTCATTTCGATTTCCGACAGCACTCCACCGTCGTCCTCGGGGAACGGTTCGGCGATCGCACGGGCCAGCTCCGGATATGCGAGCAGGAGCTCGCGGACGCGGGATTCGTCCTCGGCCGACAGCTCGCCGCGCATGAATGCGAAGAGCTCATCGTCCGTCGGTGGCGGTCCGACTTTGTTGCGCCGCTCCGCCACGATGCGGCCATGCAGAGCCTGCAATTCAGACTTCGTGATCATTCCTCATCCTCCGGGAGACCTTCTCCCAGTCGTGTGCGCAGGGCCCTTCGCGCATCGCGCAGCCGCGACTTCACCGCGTCGACGGTGATGCCGAGGATCTTCGCGATGCCGTCGTATTTGGCGTCGCCGAGCCAGAGCTCGATGCATTGACGCTGTCCTTCCGGCAATTCATCGATCGCGGCCCGGAGGCGTGCCCTGCGCAGTTCATCCTCCTGCCGCGATGCGAGATCGGGTCCGTCCGGTGCGGGCGGATCGCCGTTGAAATCGGGATGATCGAGCTCTTCGATCTTTGCGTTGCGCTTTGCCGTTTTACGCGCCCGCACCCAGTTCAGGAGAACGCGGCGGGCGGTCGTCTCGATGAAGGACCATTCGGCCTCGCCGCGATATTGGGCGAAGGTTTTGTAAATTCGTTCAAAGCATTCCTGTGCGAGGTCCTGTGCTTCATCATCCGCAACTCTGAAATTCCGGAAAAAACGATATACGCGGCCGTAGTACTTGCGGTACAACGTTTCGAACCGCTCATCGTTTCCGCCATTCGTTCGGATGATCATCGTGCGCTCTCACATGGTATTTGAGCCTTGAGAAATCCCGCGCTCATCGCCATTGCCGTCGTCCTCTGCAGCGTTGCAATCGCATGCAACCCTAAGGACACGAGGGCGCAGGAAGAGTGGGTGAAGTACACGGTGGAGGTGCCGGAACGGCCCGATCACCCGAGTGCGGACTGCGATGCCAAGATCGTCAGCCCCGCCGAGGCCGCGACGATGCTGCAGACTCAGCCGGCGTGCCTGGACAAGGCGATTGCGGCCCTCGAAGCATTCTCCGAGAACAGCGCCAATGCGATGAGCGACCTCGGCGCCGCGTATTACGTGAGGGCACAGCGCCGGAACCGCCCGACGGATCTGCTGTTTGCATTCGACGCCACCGAGCATGCGGTGAACGCAAAGCCGCAGCCGCAGCAGGCAGCGTTCAATCTGAGGTTCATCGAGCAGGCGCTTGGCCTCGGCACCTTCCCGCAGGAATGGTCGCCGGCGAAATTAGACGCAGCGTTGCGACACGGCGATTCGAGCGCGGTATCCCGTCTGGTGCGCTCCTATCCAACCAGTGCGCTGCGATTCATGGAGGACGAGCTGCTGCCGTCGCGCATAAAGGAAGCGCGGCTGCTCGCGAACGAGCTCGCGACGATCACCGGTGATCGGTATGCAATTGATGAAGTGAACGCCGCGACTCCTGCATCGAGCGATGCATATGCCGCGTTCCGGCAGGCACATCTCTTTCTCGACACTGAGAAAAACCTGCAGCTCGCGTCCGACGGTTTCCATCGCGCGAATAGTCCCGCAGCGCTTTACGCCGATGCGGTATACGCACGAGATCTCGACGCGCTCGAACAGGAAGCCCGACGCCGCAATTACCGGCATCTCACTGCCTACATTCTTTCCATGCGCGGCTACAGACTCTTTTATGAAAGCCGCTTCCTTGAATCGTTGTCGAGCTACAACGCGGCGCTCGACATCTTTCAGCAGATCCATGACCTCGAGGGAGTGGCCGCCACGCGCACACGCATCGTCGGCATTCTTCGGGTCACCGGTCAATATGACGAAGCGTGGAAAATGGGGCTCGACGTTTGCCGCCACCTCAGTCGACTCCCCACAATCAAAGAACGCAACCTCGCCCTCGGTGAGACCGCCGCCGCCGCGGACAAGCTCGGACATCCGCATGTTGCGGCACGGTATGCCGAGGCTGTCGTCGTACTGGTGAGACAGGAACTGAAAGCGACGCCGCCTGAAAATCTTCGGGTCATTTCGATGCTGCAGCATCAATTGAGCATCGCACTTCGCCGTACTGCCACATACGAGCTCGAGAATGACCAGTATTCCGCGGCGCAGAGCGATCTCGCGGAGTCGCTGCGTCTGGCGCATCAGGATCGCGACCCCCAATTTCGAACATCGCTGCAGGCCCGTATCGCGGAGATACAGGCCCGATTGCTGCTGAAAACGGACCGTGTGCGCGCGGCGGAGCAATTCCGGGTCGCGCTGAAACTGTCCGAGGGCCTCGAATATCGCTCCTTTCGCGCATCACTTTATGCGCAACTCGCGGCAGCGGAAAAAGATCAGCGCGATGCAGCCGAGCAGGATCTGCGAAATGCATTGGCCGAACTGGACGCGGAAGAATCGACGCTGATCGCCAACCGGATCGAAACGGATTACGAACGACTCGTCTGGCGCGACTATTTCTCGCGCTTCCAGGACACCTATCACTCTCTCATCACGCTCCTCATCGAAACCGGACGGGCGAAGGATGCGTTTCAATACGCCGATCGCGCGCGGGCGTTCGAGCCGCTCAATCTCGCGTTGCAGCTCTCGCCGCGGTCTCTCCCGACCGTCACGCTGTCGCAGGTCCAGAAAATGCTGCCGCCCGGAACGTTTCTCATCGAATACACGCTGCTCGATGAAGGCGGATATGTGTGGGTGATCACGCATGAGGAGTGGCGCGTGCTGTCGTTGATGAAAGCGCACCGGAAGACGGTCACTCGCTGGAGCGCGGCGTTGCCGGCCGAATCGACACTCTTCGCCGCGCACGACCAACTCCTGCGCGAGCCGCTGGCCACGATCGCAAAGATGCCGTATGGCGCGCACCCGCGTCTTGTCATCGTTCCGGACGGCGCGATGTACGGCATTCCGTTCGCGGCCTTGCGTGCTTCTAAAGCCAGCGCTTTCCTGATCCAGGAGGCGCCGATCGAAATGGCGGGCAGCGCCGCGCTCTATGCACTGTCGTTGAAGCGCGATCGCGAATTGCCGCCCGACACGACGGCGCTGCTGATCGGGGATCCTTCGAGCAATCTCGTTCATGCAAAAGAAGAAGCGGAGCAGATCGAGAAGGTTTATGCGCCGCGCGCGACGCTCCGCATTCGTGGACAGGCCACAATCAGCGAATTTCTAAGGCGCGCTTCGGACAACGCCATTGTGCACGTCGCCGCGCATGCGGTCGTCGATCCGCAAAACCCGTCGCGCTCGATCATCAAATTCGCCGACGGCAACCTCGACGCCGCGCAGCTCCTCGCCCGCTCCAATACCGGCCGCACGCGGCTCGTCGTCCTCGCAACGTGCAGCAGCGCGGGCGGAGTGCCGATCGGTCCGGAAGGGGTCGGACCGCTCGTGCGGCCGCTCATCGTCAGAGGGGTGCCGGCGGTGATCGGCAGCCTCTGGAATGTCGACGACGCCACAGCCGAGCCACTGCTCGTGTCTTTCCATCAGCACTACCGGAAGGGCAGCGATGCAGCAGTGGCGATGCAACTCGCACAGATCGAACTGCTCCGGAATACGAACTCCGGCCTCCAGTCAGTGCTCGCGTGGGCCCCGTTTCAGGTGATCGGCCATGGCACGTCACCGTTCGGGCCTCGCGGTAAATGACAAGGAGAAAAAACGTTGAATCACTTCATTCTGCACATTCTTTTCAGTGGACTCATTGCGTTCCTGCCGACGCAAAACGGCACGGAAATGGACGTGGTGCTGCTCAATACGGGCGACTGCGCGAAGCATTACCACGTGTCCGACGGCAGCGCGCTTCCCGAGCACAAACCGCTGGTGTTCGTGACCGGCGGCAGTTGCAGCGGCGACTGCCCGACTGACGACGCCGACATCGCATCCTTCATCTATCCCGATCAATCCGACTCCACCGCGCTCGATTCGCTCACAGCGGCCGTAAGCGGCGGCGGTGCGTGGCTGCTGGCCGGATCCGATCTCACGCTGCAAAAGGGGAGCACCGAGGCGGAGGAATTGCCGGCGCTGACGATCAATACGTCGTCGCGCGGCACGGCGCCGATTCCGACCTCGTCTTCCGAGCGCGAGGATTTCACCTGGGTCGCGAGCATCAAGGAGATCTGCCCCGATTGCACGATCAATCCCGATGTTTTCGCCACGCAGCCGCCGTCAAGTGTGGTCGCGCGATTCCGGCTCAAGACCGGCAATCTGCACACGTATTCGATCGCGCGCATCGGCAGCAACGTCACGCCGGTGCACTTCAAGCGGCTCGATGGACAGGGCGACGAGTCCGATTACTCGCAGGCGATCGCGTCGTGGGTCGGCGCGGATATCGAAGTCACGGGCGACAGCATCGATCTCGTCGAATCGAAGTTCAACAGCGATCCGGGCCGCACCATGCACCTCACCCCCGACTCCAACAACAGGATCGAGATGGCGGTCCTGAATCTGCCGTCGCACACGCCGCCGATCACGTCGAATAATCCGGCGCCCGAAGCCGGCAAACATTTCGAGTTGTATTACGACCT
>DATEZA010000146.1:0-8173 GCA_035255945.1 Thermoanaerobaculia bacterium | reverse complement strand
TGTCCGCTGCTCGTAAAGATGGTCGACGCAGGCTGGCTCGGTCGAAAGAGCGGACGCGGCTTCTACGACTATCGGAAGTGAGCACCGCCGCAACGTGTTTTAATCCGCACAACAATGCTCTGTCAGACCTGCAGTGCCTATAACGACGACGATCGCGAGTACTGCTTTCGCTGTCAGAACAAGCTCATGGTTCTGTCCGGCGTCACCTCGTTCGAAGAGGACGACGTCGAGGATTACGAAGAGGAAGAAGACCTTTCGCTCGACGAGCACCTGCTCGAGCGCGTGTCGGCAATTGAAGAGATCGTCAAGCGCTCCGCCGACACGCTCCGCACGCTCGTCGATGCCGTGCAGAAGCACGAGCGCGCGATCTTCATCAATCAAACCGGCCTGCTCTCGGTCAAAGAGCTGCTCGAGAAGAAGAACCTCGTTTCATCCGACGAGCTCGTCGAATTGTGGGAATCGAAGATGGGCGAGCAGATGCTCGCTCTCGAAAAGAAGCAGCGCTTCATCGATCGCCGCGACCGCATCGTGTCGCTCTTCCACGGTGAGAAGAAAGAGCGCTTCCAGCAGCTGATCGCCGAAGCCGAAGCCGCGATCGATTCATTCGATCCGGAGCGCGGGATGAAAGCGCTCGAGGAAGGTTTCAAGCTCGACCGCGACAACTACGAGCTCTCGTTCTTCCTCGGCGAGATGTTCTTCAACGGCGGCGATCTCGATCGCGCCAAGACGTACCTCGAGCGCACGCTGGAAGTGCTGCCCGATCATTTCGACGCAGCCGTGTTCTACGGCGTGCTGCTGCACGAGCGTCAGGACCTGAAAGGCGCGGAGCGCTGGCTGCGCCGCGCGATCCAGATCTCGCAGGAGTCGTTCCTCCCGTACTTCTCACTCGGCGCGATCTACGCGCGCAAAGGCAAACTCCTCCGCGCGCAGAAGTTCCTCGAAAAAGCGATCCAGCTCGAAGCGATCCCGCAGGCGCACTTCCTCCTCGGCACGATCTTTTACGAAAAGGGCCAGCTGGAGCGCGCGATCCGCTCGTTCCAGGCCGCGCTGAAGCTCGATCCCGATTACGAGGAAGCGATCTACCACCTCGGACTCTGCTACCTCGATCGCAACTGGAACCGCAAAGCGATTCAGTGCTTCCAGGAGGCGCTGGAGCTCAATCCGAACAAGATGGAGTACCAGCAGGCCGTCAAGATTTATGAAGGGATCTCCGGACATGTGCCGCCCGAGGGTCCGGCGGCCGAGGCGTTCAAGGAAGCGGAGGGGCTGGTCAGTCAGGGCAGCTACAAGGAAGCGCTCGATCTGTACCGGCGCGCGTCCCAGAACGATCCGGAAAACGTCAGCATCCTGATGCCGTATGCGCTGCTCTGCTCGCATCTCGACATGAACGGCGAAGCGATCGCCGTCGCGCGGCGCATTCTCAAAGAGCATCCGACGGAAGTCGTTGCCTCGGCTGCGTACACCACGCTCGTCGAAGCGCTGCGCGCCGAGGGCAATTTCAAGGAAGCGAATCGCGCGCTCGAAGAAATGCTGCGCGACTATCACTCGAATTACGCGAAATCGATCGCGTACTACGAGAAGGCGTACAACTACGCGGAGATGGAAGAGAACCTCGATGAGGCTCTCGAATCGGCGCAGCTCGCATTGCGCTACTCGCCGAAAGAGCTGAAGCAATTCCCGCTTGCGGCCCTCGGCTGGGTCTACTTCAAGCGCCGTGATTTCGGGAACGCCGTCGATTTCCTCAGCAAGTCCGCCGACCTCGGTCCGACCGCGACGAACCTCATGCACCTCGGCATGGCGCTGCTCGAAAGCGGCCAGAAGGATCGCGCCCGCGCCGTGTTCCGCCGCGCGAAGTCGTTCTCGATGAAAGGCTCGGGACTGGAAGAAAAGATCCTCGAGCAGGTGCGGTCGACCACGAAACTGATGGACCGGCTGCACGCAAGACGCCGGCGGCAAGCGAAGCCGTAACGCCGATGCGCGTGATGTACGACAACCTCTCAGGTTGTCGCCCCCGATACGTGACCTAAACGAACTCCAACGAAGCGGCGTATCACGCGACATGATCACGGTCGTCTTCGCTGTGTTGTTCGCCCTCGCAATCGGTCCGGAGACTCCGCTGTCGGCGCCATCGATCGAGGCCGCGGCCGGCGATCAGACGAAGCCGTCGCTCGCCTGGTACGGCGATTCGCTCGCCGCCGCATGGATCGATCGGCGTGAAAACGAATTCCCCGAGGTTCGCATCGCGCAACTCGATGCACTCGGCCGTCCGAAGGGTCCCGCCGTGCGCGCGTACGGCGACGTGGCCGACACGCGCCTCGCGGCGAACGGCGCAGCGACGCCGCTGATCGCAACGTGCAGCGGCAATTTCAATCCGACCGCCGTCGGCGCGGCAGGCACGTCGGGGCGCTATGTCGCCGGATTTCTCGACGATCTCGTGACCGATGGCTCGACTTACCTGCTGCTGACGACGCAGTGGGCCGCGCACCCGGAGATCGTCTATTGGCCGTGGGTTCACGCAGAAGTCCTTGATTCGAAGGGTTACGTAATCGCGACGGCGAATTTCGGCGAGCGTGTCTCCGGCGTCATCGCCGTTCCGTTTGGCGGCGCGTATCACGTCATTTATAGGCAGAGCGACGAGCTCTACGACACGATCGTGCAGACCGACGGCACCGTCTCCAGTCAGCTCATCGCGAACGGATTGCCGTTGGAGACGCCGGTCTCCGTGGTCTCCGCCGCAGCAGGCGACCGGCTGCTGATCGCGTGGAACACGCCGGCGTCGATCGAATTGCGGATGTTCACATCGTCGCGCACGCTCCTCATGCGCAGATCGCTGCTGGTCAGCGCAACACGCCTGTTCGCGGGCAGCGACGGCAACGAGTTCCTCATCGCATGGAACGACACGGAATCGCTGAAGGCGACGCGCGCGAACGCCGACGGCGTTGCAGTGGGCGAGACATTCACGCTCGGCTCACAACTCGCGGGCGATCTCGACTTCGCACGCACGCCGCAGGGTGTCGTGCTCGCGTGGAGCGACGGGCAGCCGCGCAACATCTTCACGCGCGGCGCGGCGAGCTTCGCCGGCATCGCCGCCGCACCAACAACGCTCGCGAGCGTCGGCTACGCGCAGCAGGACGAGCTCTCACTCGACGGCATGCCGGTGTGGGTCGAAGGCGAGGCGCACACGCGTATCACATCGGCTGCAGGCCCGATCGCGGAGGCGGCGAGCGGACACCGGCTCCGGCAGCCGGTCGCGGCACGCGGCGCAGGCTCCACGCTCGTCGCCTGGCGCGATGTCGGTCCCGACGGACATGCGAAAGCGATGGCAAAGTTCAACGACGATGCACCGATCGTCATCAGCGACACATTCGCCGCCGATCTCGACGTCGTCTTCGACGGCTCGAGCTTTCTCGTCTTCTGGACGGACGACAATCTCCATCGCACGCGCTTCACCACGGGCGGCGCGCAACTGGAGACGTCGACGATCGCCACGACCGGCCGCGTCAGCGCGCTGAGCGCCGCGCGGATCGGCGACAAAGCGGCCGTCGCGTGGATCGACAACTTCACGCTGTTCTACGAGGGACGCCCGGTCACCACACTCAGCTCGAAGCCGCAGCTCGCCGCCGACGATCGCAATCAACCGTTTCTGGCATGGGCCGAAGGGAACTGCGTGAAGATCGCGCATCGCGTGGACGATGCGCTGTTCGTCGTGCAGTCGCTGTACTGCAACAGCCGCACGTTCGTGGGCTCGGCAGCGGTCGCGTGGAACGGCACGGAGTTCGTCATCGCGTGGTACGACACGCCCGAAGAGCACTATCGCAACGTTCATTACATGCGCACCGAGCGCAATGGCGCACCACTCGACAAAGAGCCGCTCGACGTCAGCGGGCGCTTCCGCGACACGTTCGCGCCGTCGCTCGTTCCTTCTGCCGCCGGCGTCACCCTCGGCTACGCACGCACGGCATCCGAGGTACCGTTCGATGATGTGAGCCGGGTGTTCGCGCGAACCATTGAACGGCTCGGAATGACGCCGCGCGAGCGTGCGATCGGCCGCTGACTAAACGAACCGCAACGAAGCGTCGTATCACGTTGACATGATCCCGGCTGCCCTCGGACTCCTTCTCTCGACCCTCGTTCATCTCGGCCCCGAAGTTCCGGTCGGCACGCGCGTATCGGGCGCGGCGGCCTCGGCACAAACATCGCCTTCCGCCGCATGGAACGGCCATGCCGGACTCATGGTGTGGATCGATCAACGCGGCAGCTATCCCGCCGATCGTCCGCCGCGCAACATCGCGCCGCAGATGCTGCGCGTTTCGCCGATGCGCGCCGACGGCTCGCTCGTCAATCCGGAAGGCACGGCACTTTTCCCAGCGTTTACCGCACACATCGCGGCGAACGGCACGTCGTTCATGCTGGCGTACGCGAGCAACAGCGGCGTCTACACGGTGCCGCTGAACGAGAGCGGCGCGACCGACGGCGTCACCACGAAAATGCTCGACGGCTGGTTCGATTACGACATCGTCTCGAACCAGCACACATTCCTCTTCGTCGCGACGCTCCCCGGCACGAACGAGTTCGAGACCGTCGGGCTGCAACCGAGCGGCGTACCGTTCGCCGTGAAGACGTTCAGCAGCGGCGCCTATTCACCGTTCCTCCCTGCGATCACCACGATCAACGGCGTTTTCGCGATCGCGTATCGCACCACGCCCTGTCCCGTCTGTTCGCCGGAAATTCATCTGGCTCTGATGGCCGACGATTCCGCGACGACCGACGTCGAGATCGCCGATGGTCCCGACCTCGGTCTGGAGATGTCGCTCGCAGCAAGCGACGATCGGCTGATGCTTTCGGTGCTCACTACCGAGGGCGTCAAAACGATGATCGTCAGCCGCGACATGAAGGTGCTCACACCGCTAACGGTCATCGCTTCACCGGCGGTCGCCCAGCACGCGCCGATTCTCTGGGACGGACAAAGCTTCCTCGTCACGTGGCAGGAGACACCGCAGGACTACAACGCCGAGACGCAATGGAAAGCGATTCGCGTCTCGCCGGAGAATGTCGCGCTCGACGCCGCGCCGGTCGTGATCGCGCGGACCTATCCAACCGATCTCGAAGCTCACGCGCACGACCGACGGCATCGTTGCGACCTGGGCCACGTTCGACGATGTCCTGCGCCGCACGTTCCTGTCGAATGCCGATCTCTTCACGCAATCCGAAACACCGGCTGCAGATGTGCTCAGCCTGCACGCGCAATCCGCGGCGTCATCGTCTTCGTACGGCGTCGGACCATTGCGCGTCTGGCGCGAAGGCTCGCTCGACGCGCACATCATGCTGGCGATCGGTGACCGGACGATCGACGTCGCTTCGTCGACGGAGCGCGATGTACGCGATCCATCGGTCGCCGCCGGCGGCGATGTGATTCTCGTGGTCTGGCGCGATCTTCCGCGAGCGCTCTCTTTCTGGCTGTTCGTGCCGGACTATCGCGTCTATGCACGCCGCTTCGCGCACGACGGCACCGCACTCGACGCGCAGCCGATCCTCCTCGAAGCAGCCGGCTCCGATTACGTCGAGATCGAGCTCGGCACCGCGACCGCCTTCGACGGCCGCAACTTCGTCGCGTTCTGGGGCGGCAGCTCGTTCGCCGGCGAGCGCCAGCAGCTTCCCGTGCATGTACTGCGCATCTCGCCCACCGGCACGCTGGTCGACAGTTCCGCGATGCTCATCGCCGGCGTCAAGAACTTCGGCTACAACAGCGGCTTCCGCGTGGTGAATACCGGCGGCGAGCTGCTCGTCGCATGGTCGACATGGGACGACTACCGCTACATTCGCGGCATCAGTCCTCCTCCCAGTCCGGTCACGGCGATCGAAGTCGTGCGCCTCGACACGCGCAGCACTTCGATGAGCGTCATCGACGAGCGCGAGCTGTGGAGCGACGCCGATCTCTCCAAACAGGTCGGCCTCGCATGGAACGGATCGAACGCGCTGCTCGCGTCGGTGCGTCGCGGCTGCGTCCTGGCCACGCTGCTCGATGCGAAGCTGGCGACGGTTGCCGAAAAGACGAAGGTCGAATGCGGATCGAACGAGCATCCCGCAGTGGCGTGGAACGGCGGCGAATTCGCCGTCGCGTGGTCCGCAGACGCTGTGCACGCGATCCGTTTCGATCGCGCGCTGCAGCCGCTCGATGACGCGCCGTTCGCGGTCGGCCCGCCGGGCATCGCGTCGCACGAGCCGTCGCTCGCGGCATCGGCGTCCGGCGTCGCGATCACCTACGAGCATCTCGATGACGAGGTTCCGCGCCTCTTCACCCGCGAGCTCGACAGCCTCGGGAGAACGCCTAGACGCGCGTCAGCTTCGCGTACTTCGCAATGAATTTCTTCGATCCGACGCGATCGAAGTACACCGTCAGCTTCGCCTCGGCTCCGGCGCCTTCCATCGTCAGGATCGTCCCCTCGCCGAACTGTTCGTGACGCACGCGCGCGCCGCGCTTGAGCTCCGCCGGCGGACCGGCCGGCTTCGCGGCATGCACCGCGGACGGATCGAATTGCACCGGCGCGTTGCCAAAGAACGACGAGATGCTCTTCACCGCATCGGCGTTCGCGCGTGCACGCGTCGGCGGCAGCGGCCGATCGCGCCATGACGGCTGCTGCTGCGGCCTCATTTGCTGTTGCGGCGCGCCGTACGAGCTCCGTCCGCCGACCCGCACGAATTCCTTCACTTCTTCAGGGATTTCCGCCAGGAACGGCGACGGGCTCTGCTCGCGGAACCGTCCGTGCAGACGGCGCTCGTACGTGTGCAGGCAGTACAGCTGCTCGCGAGCGCGCGTCATGCCGACGTAGCAGAGACGCCGCTCTTCTTCGACATCGTCTTCGTCTTCGCTGGAGATCGAGTGCGGCAGAATGCCTTCCTCCATCCCCGCGAGGAACACGACTTTGAACTCCAGGCCCTTCGCCGAATGGAGCGTCATCAGCGTGACGCCCTTCTCTGTTTCGTACTTGTCGAGGTCCGACATCAGCGTGACGGAATCCAAATAGTCAGAAATGGATCCGCCCTGGTTCTGCTCCCAGAACTCACGCGTGGAGTTGAGCAACTCTTCGAGGTTCTGCAGGCGCGATTCGTCCTGGATGTCGCGCGATTCGCTGAGCATGCGGCGATATCCCGTGCGCAACAGCAGGTAGTCGAGGATGTCGGGCAGCGGATTCGATGCGGCGCGGTGCAGGTCGTGAATGATCTCGCGGAACTCCTTCACCGACTTCGATGCGCGCGACGGCAGGAACGCGAGATCGCCTTCGATGATCGTCCAGAGCGAGACGTCCTGCGCCGCGGCTTGTTCGTTCAGCGCGCTGAGCGTCGTGTCGCCGATGCCGCGCGACGGCACGTTGATCACGCGCTCGACCGAGGGCGTGTCGTGCGGCCGCACGGTCAGGCGCAGGAACGAGAGCGCGTCCTTGATCTCCGCGCGCTCGTAGAACTTCACGCCGCCGACCACCGAGTACGGCGTGTTCGCGCGGAGTAGCTCTTCTTCGAACGGCCGCGACTGCGCGTTCGTGCGGAACAGCACCGCGATGTCGGTCAGCTTGTAGCGCGAGCGCAGCGCGACGAGCTTGTTCATCACGAACTGCGCTTCCTCCCGCTCGTTGCCGCACGTCACGATGCGCACCGGCTCGCCCTTGCCGGAGTCGGTGAAGAGCGTCTTTCCCTTGCGTGCGACGTTGTTCGAGACGACACCGGTGGCCGCGTCGAGGATGTTGCCGGTGGAGCGGTAGTTCTGCTCCAGCTTCACGATTTTTGCGCCTGGAAAATCACGCTCAAAATTGAGGATGTTATTGATGTCCGCGCCGCGGAAACGATAAATGCTCTGATCTTCGTCGCCCACTGCGACCACGTTCCCATGCTTCCCCGCCAGCAGCTTCACCAGTACGTACTGCGCGCGGTTCGTGTCCTGGTACTCGTCGATCAGCAGGTGCTGAAAACGATCGTGCAGCTCCTGGCGCACGTCCTCGTGCTGCTCCAGCAGTTGCACGTAGTTGCCGATCAGATGGTCGAAGTCCATCGCGTCGAATTCCTTCAGACGCTGCTGGTACTTGCGATAGATCTCCGCCACGCGCGCGCCGAAGAAATCGAGGGTGGTCTTCTCGTACTCCGCCGGTCCCATCAGCTCGTTCTTCGCATGCGAGATGCG
>DATEZA010000145.1:0-7217 GCA_035255945.1 Thermoanaerobaculia bacterium | reverse complement strand
TTCGCGATTCCGGCGTGGGTGTTCGCGTGCGTGGTGTTCGTCGGCCTGGTGATTCCGCTGCTCGCGGCGGCATGGCCGGTATGGAAAGGGAGCGGAGTGTCGGTGCGCGAGGCGTTGTGCGACTTCGGCATCAGCGAGACGTCGTTCGGTGTGTCGGCGCTCGATCGCATGCTGGCCGGCGTGAGCGGAGTGGCGCGTCCGATCCTGCTCGCGATCCGCAACAATTTCCGCCGCCGTGCGCGCCTGGTGCTGACGGTGCTGACGCTCGCCGCGGGCGGCGTGTTCTTCATGACGGCGCTGAACGTGCGCGCGTCGATGATCCACACGCTCGACCGTCTCTTCGGCACCCGCAAGTACGACCTCGGCGTGAGTCTGCGCGCGGATTCGGATGCGGGCACGGTGACGCGCATCGTGCGCGGCGTGCCCAATGTGAAGTACGTCGAGGCGTGGCGGATCTCCGGCGATCCGTATGCCGTGATTGCCGTGCCTCCGTCGACGCGCTTGCTCGCGCCCGGGGTCATTCGCGGACGCTGGCTGCAGCCGGGCGATGTCGATGCGATGGTCATCAACAGCGCGCTCGCAGCGAAGAAGATGCCGCTGGCTCACGTGGTGGGCGTGGTCCGTGAGCCGTTCGCGCCCGCCTCCGCGTATGTGCCGTTGCGCGGCAGCGTTACGAACAGCCTGCGCGTGGTGCTCGCGAACAACGATGCGGCGTCGATCGATCGCGCGAAGGGACTGATCGAGGAGGCGCTTGCGCGTGAAGGGATCCGCGCCGGATCGATCTCCAGCAAGAGCGACAGCCGCTTCGGATTCGATCAGCACATGGTGATGATTTACGTGGCGCTGATCATCATGTCCGCGCTGATCGCCATCGTCGGCGGACTCGGGCTGATGACGACGCTCAGCATCAACGTGCTGGAGCGCCGCCGCGAGCTCGGCGTGCTGCGCGCGATCGGCGCGACGCCGCGCACCATCGCGCTGATGCTGGCGTGCGAAGGGGTGGTGGTCGGCGTGCTGAGCTGGCTGCTCGCGTCGGTCGCGGCGTGGCCGCTCAGCCGCCTCGTCGGCAATGGATTGCTGATGATGGTGCTCCGCAGCGGCCTCGATTTTGATTTCGAGCTGCGCGGCGTAGCGATATGGCTGGTCGTGTGTGTATTGCTCGGCGCGATCGCGAGCGTTGTGCCGTCGTGGCACGCCTCGCGGCAACAGGTGCGGGAAGCGTTGGGGTATGAGTGATCGTTCACGCGGCTACGACGAAGACGTGAAGCGTCGTAGCCGCGTGATGTGGTGATTACTGCTTGACGCGCTTCAACGCCTCGAGCTCGAGCGCGACGACTTCCTTCGGCAGCGGCGCGTAGCCGAGCGTGGTGGTGAATTTCTGGCCGTCGGTCAGCGCCCACTTGATGAAGTCGGCGAGGATGCGCGAGCGCCGCAGGTCGCGCGGCGATTCCTGCACGAGCCGCGCGTCGTTCCACTTCGTGATCTTGCCGAGGAAGATGTCGGCGAGGACCGGACCGGTGAACTTCAGCTGCGTCGACAAGCCCGCCACGTTGTAGACCGGCACGACGCCGCCGAGGACCGTCGGCAGATGCATGACGCGGAATCCGGCCGCGAGGATCTGCTCGTTCGTCATCGGACCGTCGCTCGGGCCGAAGAACACCGTGCCCGCGCTGAGCTGACGGATGCCGCCGCCCGAGCCGATCGACTGGTAGTTGATCTCCGCGTTCGGATGCGCCTTGTGGTACTCGTCGAACCACTTGGAGTAAATCGGATACGGGAACGTTGCGCCGGCGCCGTTGATCTGCACCGTCTGCGCGGAAGCCGGCAGAGTGTAGGACAAGCTCTCAGCTTGTCCCGGACAAGATGACAAGCTGAGAGCTTGTCCTACACTCGCAACGCGAACAGCGCGACGGCGAGGATTGCGAATAGGTTTTTCATTTCTTCTCCCCTTCGATCATCGGTGTCATTAGAAGTTGATGAGCATCTTCAGCTCGAAATTGGTCGTGTCCGTGAGGTTCGTGCGCTTGAGTGAATCGCGGTCGAACAGCAGCGCCATCGACTTGCCGCTCGTGTTCGGGAACCAGTAGGCGATGCCGTCGATGTCGCGCTTCTGCTTCTGCGACGACACCTTGTCGTTCGGCACGAAGTTGTCGTGACGGATCAGCGCTTCGAATCCGGTGGCGCCGAACTTCGGCGCGACCCACAGCGACCAGCCTTTCGAATCGACCTGCGGCTTGGCCGCCGACGTGCGGTCTTTCGCGCGAATGACATCGAGTCCCGCATTGACCAGCGGATGCTCGTACGTGATCTGCCCGATCGCACGCTGGCGCTTCGCACTGCCGACGTAATGATCATCGACGAGGAATCCGGTCACGCGCAGGCCCTTGAGCAGTGGACCGCCGAGCGGCAGCGGCCGCACGCTTCCACGCACCATGAAGCCCTTCTCGTTATTGACCTCGGCCTTGTTGTAGTTCTCGCCGTTGTAGAAGCCGGCGTGCACGTCGCCGTAGTTGCCCGGCATGTTCCAGTGGCCGCTGAGGCCCGCGTCCGATGACGAAATCAAGCCGATGCGCTCGGCGAAGATCGAGCCCTGGAAGCGATAGCGATAGATGCCTTCGCTGTAGTCGACGTACGGCGTCTGCTGCACGCCGAAGCGCACCCACGAACCTTTCGTCGTCCAGTCGTCGAGGTTGAGCTGGCCGAACGCGTACTTGAGGCGGAACAGCTGGCTGCCGCTGAGCGACGCGGTGGTGCTCGTCTCGCGCGAGATGTCGGGCGTGAGGCGATACGCGAACAGATGATTGAGGTTGCCGGTGATGTTGATGTACGCGCGGGTGACGTTGAACGAGCTCGCCTTCGGTGAATCCTGGTAGGTGAAGTCGGCGAAGATCGTCGCGCCGACGTTGACCTTCGGCGTGTCGTCAGGCGGCGTGAAGCCGGCGGCGGGCGTGACCTGCGCCGGCGCAGCGACAGCAAACATCGCGGTCAGAGCCGCGGCGAGAAGCGAATGTTTCATCTGCAAAAAACCCCCTTTTTGTTGCGAGGAATCTTGCTCGATCGATGAGAGGGCGCGTCTGCTACGGATGTAATTTCGGAGTGAAGGAACCGAGGAGCTCCTGCGCGCGGACGTCCCGTCACCGGCCGGGACGGCCGGCGACTGCGGGCAAGGATGCCCGCGCTCCTCGTGTCACGCTGCGTATGCACGCTGCGTAAATTCGGAGTAATTTGCAGCAACGTCATCCCGAGCGTAGTCGAGGGACCTGTGCGGGCGGGGGGCACGTGCATCGCGCCACCACCCGGGACCCAGGTCCCTCGACTACGCTCGGGATGACGACGCACACACAACATGTCGGGCAAAGCAAAACGGATCGCGGCGATCGATATCGGTACGAACTCGATCCACATGATCGTGGCGGAGACGAAGAGCCGCGGCTATCGCGTGGTCGATCGCGAGAAGGAGATGGTGCAGCTCGGCCTCTCCAGTCTCGACGGCCAGCCGCTGACCGACGACGCCATGGAGCGCGGCGTGCAGACGATCGCGCGCATGGCGGCGCTGGCGAAGCGCTGGGAGGCGGATGAAGTGATCGCCGTCGCTACGAGTGCCGTGCGTGAAGCGCCGAACAAGCGCGAGTTTCTCAAGCGCGTGCGCGACTCCGCGGGCATCAAGATCCGGGTCATCAGCGGCGACGAGGAAGCGGACTACATCTTCCGCGCGGTGCGCTGCGCCGTCGACATTGGCTCGAGCACCGCGCTCTGCATCGACATCGGCGGCGGCAGCGCCGAGGTGATCGTCGGCACCGCGGAGGAGATCTACTTCACCGCGAGCGAGCCGCTCGGATCGTTGCGGCTCGCGCAGCGCTTTCAACTCGCCGGCCGGCCGGAACCCGGCGCGATCGCGGAGTGCCGCAAGCACGTCATCGAGCGCGCGACGAAGATCCGCAAACGCATCCGCCGCATCGGCGTTGACATGGCGATCGGCACCTCCGGGACGATCCTCGCGCTGGCGGCGATCTGCTCCGATCGCGAGCCGACGGCCGGCCTTCTCACGCTCGATCGCGCGCGACTGGCGAGCGTGATTCCTGCGCTTGCCGCGATGACGGCCGAGGAGCGCAAGGCAAAGTTCAATGTCGACGAGAAACGGGCCACGACGATCGTCGCCGGCGCCATCGCACTCGAAGCATTGATGTCCGTGCTGGAGATCCATTCATTGCTGGCGTGTCCGGTCGCGATCCGCGAAGGCCTCGTCGAAAGCCGCATCGCCGCGATGGGTCACGACGTTCCGACCGGCTCGGTGCGCCGCAAATCGGTGATGCGGCTGGCGGAGAAAACCGATTGCGACATGCGCCACGCGTCGCACGTCGCGCGGCTCGCCACGCGCATCTTCGATCAGACGAAAAAGATTCATCGACTCAATGACGACTCGCGCGAGCTGCTCGAATACGCTGCGCTGCTGCATGAAAGCGGCTCCCACATCAGCGATCGCGGGCATCACAAGCACAGCTACTACCTGATCCGTCACGCTGATCTGCGCGGCTTCACGGACGAACAGCTGCTCGTGATCGCGAACGTCGCGCGCTACTACCGCAAGTCAGTGCCCGGCATGGAAGATCCGAATTTCACCGAGCTGAACGAGGAACAGCAGGAGCGCGTCTCGAAACTCTCCGCGATTCTGCGCGTCGCCGAGGGACTCGATCGCGGACATCGCCAGCGCGTGCGCGATGTGGCGGTCAGCAACGGCTCGAAAACGCTCCGCTTCATCGCTCGCACGCGCGCAAATGCTTCGGTCGAAATCGAAAGTGCGGAGAAACGTGCGAAGTACTTCGCGCGCATCTTCGACACACGCGTGAAATTCGAGGTGCTCTGATGTTCGCTCTGCTCCTGCGTCACGGAATCGCACATCCGCGCGGCACGAAACCGGAAGAAGAACGCGATCTGACCGACATCGGCCATCGCAGGATGAAACGCAACGCACGCGGACTCACCGTGCTCTTTCCGAAAGCGGAAGTGCTGCTATCGAGTCCACTGATCCGCTGCGTGCAGACCGCGGAGTGGGTGGTGAAGGCGTACGGCGGCAAGCTGAAAATCGAGACGCGCGACGAGCTGCGTCCCGAGGGCGATCGCAATGCGCTGCGGAAACTGATCGGCGACAAACGCGTGATCATCGTCGGCCACGAGCCGTGGCTCAGCGAATCGATCAAGCGTCCGGAGCTCGAGTTGAAGAAGGGCGGAATCTACGGGCTGCGGGTAAATGGGGATGAATTGCAGCTCGAGTGGATGATTCCGCCCCGCGCGCTACGACGTCTTCGGACAAGCTGAGAGCTTGTCCCTACACCGACAAGCTGAGAGCTTGTCCTACACCTTCTTCGGCTTGTTTGCCTTTTTCGCGGCTTTGCGGATCTTCTTTGTTTTTTTGCGAATGACTTTGCCGGTCGCCTTCGCGACTTTTTTGCCGAGCTTCAATCCGACCGGCAGCACCGCCGACGCGGCGACGACTTCCACCGCCGACGCCGCAACGCGATCGACGAACGCCTCTTTGTCCTCGGCACTCATCGATTTCCAGTGACCGACGAGCGTCTTCACCGCCTCGGGCGAGTCATCGCCGAAGTTCTCCGCGAGATGATCGAGCGAGCGCACACCCATCTCGTGAATGTAACCAACCACTCGCTTCGGAAGCAGGTCCTTGGTATCCACCATCGTCTCCTTCAATGCTTCTTTTTCTTTTTCGCCTTCCGGCGGAACGAGCCCGGACGGCGGATGATCTCTTCGTAAGGCCCGAGGTGCACGGCCTCGGCGCGCGCGATGGCGATGAACTGCTCCTGCGAGCGCAACGGCATCTCGTTGTCGGCGGGCGTGCGGCGGCGGTACTTGCCGTCGCTGTCGAGGATCCACCCCTTGATGTTGTCCGCGAGCGAGATCGGCAGGATCTGCTTCTCGATGCGGCGCGCGATCGCCGCGTCGCGCACGGGAAACGTCGTCTCGATCCGGCGCAGGAAATTGCGCGGCATCCAGTCGCCGCTGGAGATGAAGATCTCCGGCGCGCCGCCGTTCTCGAATCGGAACAGCCGCGCGTGCTCGAGAAATCGATCGACGACGGACGTCACGCGGATTTTGTCGCTGAATCCCGGCACACCCGGCACCAGACAGCAGATGCCGCGGATCAGCAGATCGATGTGCACACCGGCGCGATTCGCGCGATACAACGCATCGATCACGCTCGACTCGACCAGCGCGTTCATCTTCGCCACGATCGATGCCGGCTTCCCTTCCGTGGCGTTCTGCGTCTCGCGATCGATCATGCGAATGACCCAGCGCAGGTAATCCATCGGCGCGACGACGAACTGCTTCCACGACAGCGGCGCATCGCCGCGCTCGATCAACTCCTGCACGCCCGCGACGCTGAATCCGGTCAACAGGTTCATGAGCTGCGCCGCGTCCGATCCGAAATCGGGATCGCACGTGAAGAGATCGATATCGGTGTAGATACGTCCTGTCACCGCGTTGTAGTTGCCCGTCGATAAATGCAGGTAACGCCGCAGCGATCCTTCTTCGCGGCGCACGACGAGACACATCTTGCAGTGCGTCTTGATGCCGACCAGTCCGTACACGACCTGCACGCCGGCGTTCTCCAGATGCCGCGCCCAGTCGATGTTCTTCCGCTCGTCGAAACGGGCCTGCAGCTCCACGATCGCCGTGACCTGCTTGCCCCGCGCCGCGGCATTCGTCAGCGCATCGACGATCGGCGATCCGGGATCGGTGCGATACAGCGTCTGCTTGATGGCGACGACATCCGGATCTTCCGCCGCGGCCTGCACGAACTCGACGACCGCCGTGAACGAATCGTACGGACGATGCAGCAGCACATCGCTCCGCCGGATGATCGCGAAGATGTCATCGCTCGACGCGAGCTGCGCCGGAAAGCGCGGGTTGAACGGCGGATCCTTGAGCTTCGGCTCGTCGACGCTCGTGTAGATCTGCATCAGGTCGCGCAGCTTCACCGGTCCGGGCGCCATGAACACATCGTCTGGTTCGCAACCGGTCGATTCGACGAGCAACCGAATCACTTCGTCCGCCGCCCCTTCCGCGATCTCGAGCTGCACCACTTCGCGGCGATCGCGCCGCCGCAATTCGCTCTCCAGCGACTTCAGCAGATCCTGCACGTCTTCTTCTTTGATCGAGACGTCGGAGTTGCGGATGAGCCGGAACGCGACGGCGGTGCG
>DATEZA010000144.1:0-18198 GCA_035255945.1 Thermoanaerobaculia bacterium | reverse complement strand
GCGCCGTAGATGATGCCGATGACGCTGAGCGTGATCAGCAGACCGGCGTATTTGGCCGTTTTTTCAGGGAAAAACGGCAGAACGAAGCGGAGGAAGCCGTATGTCCCCATCTTCAGCATCACGCCGGCGAGGATGATCGAGCCGCCGGTCGGCGCCTCGACGTGCGCGTCGGGGAGCCAGGTGTGCAGCGGGAAGAGCGGCACCTTGATGGCGAAGGCGAGCGTGAATGCGAAGAAGAGCAGCGTCTGCGCGTACGAGCTGAAAGAGGTGCCGTAAAGCTCGGTGATGGAGAAGGTCAAGGGGCCGTTCGGATGCGCGTGCTGCCAGCCGATGTAGATGATGCCGAGCAGCATCAGCAGCGAGCCGGTGACGGTGAAGATGAAGAACTTGATCGCGGCGTAGATGCGATTCTTGCCGCCCCACACACCGATCACGAGATACATCGGGAGCAGCGTGAGCTCGAAGAAGACGTAGAAGAGGACGAGATCGGTGGCGATGAAGACGCCGATCATCGCCGCTTCCATGATCAGGAACGAGATCACATACGCCTTCGCATATTTGTGGATGGAGCTCCACGACGCGAGGAAGACGACCGGTGTGAGCAGCGTGGTCAGCATCACCAGCCAGAGCGAGATGCCGTCGACGCCGAGCGCGTAGTTGATGCCCCACTGCGGGATCCAGTTCCACACTTCCGGGAACTGGTAGCCGGCGACGCCTTCCTGGAATCCGGTCACCAGCCGGATGGAGATGATGAAGGTCGCGCACGAGGCGAGGAGGCCGATGATCTTGATGGCGTTCGTCGCGGAGCGCGGGAAGAGCGCCAGCGCGACGGCGGCGATCACCGGAAGCCAGAGGATGGTGCTGAGCGGAAAGCTCTCGATCATGTCGATCCTATTGCTCCGTCATTGCGAGCGTAGTCGAGCAACCTGGGCGGGCGGAGGCGCGATGCACGTGTTTGTGCGCCACCATCCGCCCGGGTCCCTCGACTACGCTCAGGATGACACGCATCATGAAATCACCCAGATAAAGACGATCACTCCCAGAAACAGCATCAGCGCGTAATTGCGGACGTTGCCGGTCTGGAAGAAGCGGAGGAGATCGCCGAAGCCCTGCACGACGTAGCCGAGCATGGCGGCGATGCCGTCGATGATGGCGTCGACGATGCGCCAGAAGAATCGCGAGATCGCTTCGAGCGGACGGACGATGGTCGCGTCGTAGAACTCGTCGACGTACCACTTGTTCTCGATCGCCTTCGCGAGTGCGGGACGGTTCTCCGCGAACTGCGCGTCGGCTTCCAGGCCGCGCTTGTAGAAGCGGCTGTACGCGAGCCAGGTTCCGATCGCGGCGACGACGACCGCCACTCCCATCAGCATGTATTCGTTCTCAATCGCGAACTCCGCGTCGGTGCCGGGGATCTTCGGATAAATCGGCTCCAGCCAGCGCGCGAGGTTGTGATTCCACGCGAGGGCAAGACCGCCGATGGTCGACAGCGTGGCCAGGACGATGAGCGGAACGGTCATCGTCGCCGGCGATTCATGCACGTGATGCTCCTGCTCGTGCGTTCCTCGGAATCCTCCAAAAAACGTAAGAAAGACGAGGCGGAACATGTAGTAAGCGGTGAAGAGCGCCGCCACGGTGCCGAGTCCCCACACGAGATAGCGCGCGCCCGCCGGCAAGTAGGGCGAAGACAACGCGGAGCCGAGGATCTCGTCCTTCGAGAAGAAGCCGGCGAACGGCGGGAAGCCGGCGATGGCGATCGTGGCGATGAGGAACGTCCAGTACGTGATCGGGATCTTCGATCGCAGTCCGCCCATCTTGCGGATGTCCTGCTCGCCCGACATGGCGTGAATCACCGAGCCCGATCCGAGGAAGAGACAGGCCTTGAAGAACGCGTGGGTCACGAGGTGGAACACGCCCGCGGTGAATGCGCCGACGCCGACGCCGATGAACATGAAGCCGAGCTGGGAGACGGTCGAGTAGGCGAGGACTTTCTTGATGTCCCACTGCCGCACGCCGATGGTTGCGGCGAAGAGCGCCGTGATCGCGCCGACGATCGAGACGACGAGCATCGCGGTCGGCGAGAGCCGGTAAAGCGCGTTGCTGCGGGCGATCATGTAGACGCCGGCGGTGACCATCGTCGCGGCGTGGATGAGCGCGGAGACGGGAGTGGGGCCGGCCATCGCGTCGGGCAGCCAGACGTACAACGGGATCTGCGCCGATTTGCCGCATGCGCCGAGGAAAAGTAGGAGGCAGATGGCGGTGGGGAGCCACGACTCGACGCCGGCGGTGGCGCGCGTCGCGACGAGACCGAAATCAGCGGTGCCGAGATACGCGAACATCAGGAAAACGGCGATGAGGAAGCCGAAATCGCCGACGCGATTGACGATGAATGCCTTCTTGCCGGCGGCCGGCGCGTAGTCGGTTTTGTAGTAGAAGCCGATGAGGAGATAGGAGCAGAGCCCGACCCCTTCCCAGCCGACGAACATCAACAGATAGTTCGCGCCGAGGATGAGCACGAGCATCTCGGAGAGGAAGAGATTGAGGTAGGCGAAGTAGCGCCAGTAGCCCTCTTCGTGCGCCATGTAGCCGACGGAGTAGAGGTGGATCAGCGCGCCGACCCACGTCACGACCATCAGCATCACGATGGAGAGCGGGTCGAGCTGGAATGCGACGTCGGCGTGAATGCTGCCCGAGGTGAACCAGTCGAAGGCGACGTTCACCCAGCGCTGACCTTCAGGGTAGGCGGCGTGGTACTGAACGGCCGCGATCGTTCCGGCGACCGCCGCGCCGAACGAGGCGAGCAGCGCGACGGCGGAGACGAATGCCTTGCCGAGGCGATTGCCGAACAGACCGTTCAGGAGAAAGCCGATGAACGGTATGAGGGGGATGAGCCAGAGTTTGTCCAACATGTACGGGGATTGCTCCTCGCTTTCGCGCGCGGAGCAGATCCCCGCGCGAGTTATCGATCTCTCGTCCGATCCTGGTAGTCGTCAGAGGAGGCCGGATCGAGCTCCCAGCGGCGACGGTCGCGTTCGCGCTCCTTTTCGCCGACTTTCAGCTCTTCGTCATCCGCGTACTCGATCCCGATCGATCTGCCGATGTCGCCCGTGTCGTTGTTCTCGGGCGTGGGCATCGAGCTGATCGCCGATTCATCGCCGCTGAACTGCGCCGATTCCCACTGCGCGTCGAGGTCGCCGCCGGTCACGGTCGGATCGGCGAGCGGGTCGTTGCGCAGACGTTCGGCCAGTTTGCGAGAGCCGGCGGTGATATCGGGAATCGGCGGCTCGATGCGATCATCGAGACCGTTGCGGTTCCGGTCCTTCCTCTCGTTCTCCTGCCAGTCAATGAGCTTCTCGGTCTTGTCCATCGAAGAGCCTCCATGGCTCCCAGATGCGACCTCTACGCCAAAAGTACTGAGTGCTAAGTGCTTGGTGCTCTCTTTCTTACCAGTGCATCAGGTTCGCTTCGTCCACATCGATCGTTTCGCGGTGATGGAAGAGCGAGATGAAGATGGCGAGCCCGACCGCTGCTTCGGCGGCCGCGATCGCCATCACGAAAAAGACAAAGATGAGTCCGTGGAGCTGGTGGAACTGTCGCGCGTAGGCGAGGAACGTCAGGTTCACCGCGTTCACCATCAGCTCGATCGACATGAAGATGGTGATGCCGTTCTTGCGGGTCAGCACGCCGCAGACACCGATGGAAAAGAGGATGGCGCTGAGGATCAGGAAATAGTGAGTGGGAATCATTGTGCGCGTGCCCCCACGGAGCGCGCGCTCAGGAGCAGCGCGCCGACGATCGCGGCCAGCAGAAGGATCGACACCATCTCGAACGGGAAGATGTACGACTGGAAAAGCTCGATGCCGATGGCGCGCGCGTCGCTGTTGAACGGACCGTTCGGCAGCGCTTCGAAGGCGGCGTATTTGACGATGTAGTAGACCAGCCCGATGAGGAATGCCGCGCTGCTGGTGTAGCCGAGGAACTGCTGCACCGGACGGGTCGGCTCCTCGCGCCGATGCTGCAGGTTGAGCAGCATGATCACGAAGAGGAACAGCACCATGATCGCGCCCGCGTAAACGATGACCTGCAGCGCCGCGAGGAACGGCGCCTCGAGCAGCACGTACATCACCGCCAGCGCGAAGAACGAGGCGACGAGCGCCAGCGCGCCGACCACGGGATTGTGGTGGAGAACGACCACGAGCGCGAAGATGACGGCGATCGCGGCGAAGAAGAAGAAGATGGCGAATTCAAACATTACGGTTGTTGGGTTGTTGGGTTGTTGGGTTGTTCAGTTGTTGGGGCTGCCGAAAACCCAACATTACGTTGTTGGGTTGTTGGGTTGTTCAGTTGTTGGGCTACCGAAAAACCCAGCGACTCAACAACCCAACAACTCAACAACTCAACAACTTTTTTCATATCCAATGCTTCGCTACGAAGAAAGCCACGATCACGATATTCACGATCGCCAGCGGCAAAAACACCTTCCAGCCGAGGCGCATGAGGATGTCGTACTTGAGCCGGGGAATCGTCCAGCGGACCCAGACGAAGACGAGCAATAGGACCGTCACCTTTGCCGCGAAGAAGAGCATCGTCAGCAGCGACGCCCACCACACCCGCGGCTCGTCCCAGTACGGGATGTCCCAGCCGCCGAGGTAGAGCGTGACGGTCAGCGCGGAGATCGCGGCCATCGCCATGTACTCGGACATGAAGAAGAGCGCGAACTTCATCGACGAATACTCGGTGTGGTATCCGGCGACCAGCTCCGCCTCCGCTTCCGCGAAATCGAACGGCAGGCGGTTCGTCTCCGCGAATGCCGCGACGACGAAGATGATGAAACTGAGCCACATCGACGGCGAGAAGATGTTCCACGCCGGCAGCTTGATCACATTAAATAGATAGAGGTAGCCGGTCTGCTGCCAGACCACGTCGGTCAGCTTGAGCGAACCGGCGGCGAGCAGCGCCGAGACCGCGGCAAGGGTCAGCGCGAGCTCGTACGAGATCATCTGCGCCGACGCGCGGATGCCGCCGAAGAGCGAGAACTTGTTCGACGACGCCCAGCCCGCGGTCACGATGCCGTACACGCCGAGCGACGAGAGCGCGAAGATCAGGAGGATGCCGATGTTCACGTCGGCGACGATCGGATCGAAGATCGGCTGGCCGGTGAAGAACGTCCGTCCGAACCAGTGCTTCTCCGGCAGCTTGAACGGCAGGCCCCACGGAATCACCGAGATCGTGGTGAGCGCGGGGATGAGCCCGAACATCGGAGCGATGGTGTAGAGCCACTTGTGCGCCTGCTCGGGAACGATGTCTTCCTTGAGGATGAACTTCAGTGCGTCGGCGAACGACTGGAAGAGTCCCAGCGGTCCGACGCGATTCGGTCCCGGACGGTCCTGAATCAGCGCGCTGCCGCGGCGCTCGACCCACACCATGATCGGCGTGACGTTGAGAAGCGCACCGAGGACGATGACGATCTTGAGCAGCGAGAGCGTGATGTCCGTTGCGTCGAATGGCATCACAGCGCCTCGGCCGGCATTTCCTCGGAGAGCTGCATCGCCGGCATCATTTCGCGCAGCGCGGCGAACACGTCGTACGCATCGGCGCTGCGGAATTCGGCGGCATCGGGATAGAGCGCGGCGCCGATGCGGCGGAAGAGCTCGAGCTCGGAGACCGCCTGTCCCTTCGGCGCGAACGCCTGATGGATGCGCTGCACGCGATTCTGCAGATTGGTGAACGTTCCTTCCTTCTCCGGATGAATGGTGCCGGGAAGGAGGACGTCGGCGGCTTCGGCGAGCGGATGATTCGCATCCCACGAGATGACGACGAGGAACTTCGCCGATTTGCGGAGCGCATCGACATCGGGCTTCTCGGTGTAGTGAGCGTCGAGGACGAAGAGGATGTCGACAGGCGAGGGCGCCTGTCCTGCGCCGAGGATTGCGGAGACGCCGCGGAAATTCGGTCCGGCCTGTTCGCCGACGAGCCACTCGGTGCGCGACTTCATCTTGATCGGACCGATTTTGTCGACGCTGACGGTCGCCTGCGCCTTCATCCGATCGACGAACAGCTGCTTCGCGAGAAACGCTTCTTCGTTCGTCATGTTCGCCGACGCGATCACACCGACCGACTTCGCATCGCGCACTGCATCGACGATCGCTTCCATCGCCTCGGACCACGTCGAGATGCCGAGGTAATCGTCGTGCCGGACTTTCGGAACGACGACGCGATCCGTGTCGTACCTCTCATGCGAGAAGCGGCCGAAATCGCACAGCCAGTGATCGTTGACGTCGGGATTCACGCGCGGACGGTAGCGATAAACCTGGCCGTTGCGATGTCCGATGAAGATGTTGCAGCCGACGTCGCAACCGTTGCAGACCGAGTCGGTGGAGTCGAGGTTCCAGACGC
This sequence comes from Thermoanaerobaculia bacterium, assembly GCA_035255945.1. GTDB lineage: Bacteria > Acidobacteriota > Thermoanaerobaculia > Gp7-AA8 > Gp7-AA8 > JAJPHC01. The sequence continues at coordinate 11,802 of DATEZA010000144.1, read as the reverse complement.
GCGATTCGAAGCGGAACTCGCGCGTGGTCAGTGCGCCGGTGGGACAGATGTCGGTCACGCAGGCCGACATCCAGTTGTCGAGCGGCACGCCGGGGAAGACGCCGACCTCGGTCGATGCACCGCGCTTGAAGAACGCCAGCTCGCTCGTGCCCGCGATCTCGTTGCAGAAGCGGATGCACCGCGTGCAGTGGATGCAGCGGTTCATGTTCTGCACGACGTGCGGACCGATCGCGGTGCGATCCATGCCGGGATACGTGCGCTTCACTTCGCCGTAACGCGAATCGACGCTGCCGTAGTTGAACGCGTAATCCTGCAGCGGGCACTCGCCGGCCTTGTCGCAGATCGGACAGTCGAGCGGATGGTTGATGAGGAGGAACTCCATCTGCCCTTTGCGCGCTTTGTCGACCTTTTCGTTCCAGACGTGGATCTTCATCCCGTCCTTGATCGGCGTGGCGCAGCCGGCCTGCAGTTTCGGCATGCCTTCCACTTCCACGAGGCACATGCGGCACTGGCCGACGACTGTCAAAGAAGGGTGGTAGCAGAAGTGCGGGACATGAACGTCGGCGGCTTTGGCGGCCTCGATGACGTTGATGCCATCCTGGACTTCGACTTCGGTTCCGTCGATGGTGACTTTAGCCATAAGGTGCTTGTGCAGCTACGGTTTCCGGCGGGCACTTTTCACGCCAGACGACGTGAAAAGTTTCACAAGCGCGCAGCATACTGATGGAACTTCGGCGACGCAAGATCGCTTCGGGAATCTTCTTTTCGCCCCATCCGTCTGAATGAAGGATGACTCGCAAGCCGCTGGCGCTCGCCATCGTTCTGCTCATCGCCGGTCTCACGCCGGCGACTGCGATCATCGGCTTCTGCACCCGCATGCCGTGCTGCAATCACGACGCGGCGGCCGTGCTCGCGGCTTCCAACGCAAACGACTGCTGCACCACGATCACCTGCTACGAAACGCCGTCGGCGAAGCTGGCGCCCGGCACCTCGGCGCAGGTCTCGATCGCAGCGCCGGTCGCGGTGCGAGTCGCATTCGTGAATGTGCAACCGCGCAGCGCGCGCAAGCACGTCGACACCTCCCCGCCCCTCGAGACGCGGCATCGCCTCGCCATCCTTTCGACCCTCCTCATCTGATCGCGTAATGGTGTACGACAAGCTCTCAGCTTGTCGGGGCGAGCTCTCCGCTTGTCGTGGGCGGAGCTCTCCGCTTGTCGGCACAAGAGAGAGCTTGCCGGGGGGACAAGCTGAGAGCTTGTCCTACACCACGAATTCGAGCCTGTGAGGACTTCATGTTTCGACGACTCTTCGCCTGCATTGCAGGCGTGCTGCTGATCGCCGCGCGTGCGTCGGCGATCGACTGGAACGATCCGCAATCGGTGATCGACGCGGCGCTGGCCGCATCGCCATCGCTTCGTGAAATCGACGCGCAACTCGATGCGGCGCATGCCCGCGAGCGCGCGGCCGGCGCGACGCCGAATCCGATGCTGATGGCCGGCGTGCAGAACCAGCAGATCGATTTCTCGCACGATCCGATGACGATGTACATGTTCGGCGCGTCGCAGACGTTCATCCGCGGCGATCGGCGCGATGTGCTCCGGCGCGCCGCGCAGCTCGATGTCGAGCGGCTGCAGCGCGAGCGCGAATCACGCGCCGCCGGAATCGCGCGCGACGTGCTCGTCGCGTACGACGAAGCGGCGACCGCGCAGAATCAGATCGCGGCGAACGAAGAGATCGCGCAGCTCGCATCGATGACCGGCGACGCCGCGCGCGCCCGATACGAAGTCGGCTCCGCCGCGCAGATCGACATCATTCGGGCGAAAGTCGAGGCGAACAACATTCGCCATGAAGTATTGATGCAGCGCCGCATGCAGGACGAAGCGCTGGCCCGTCTGCGCGCGCTGCTGAACCTTGCTTCCACTGAGTCGTTCCCGCCGTTCTCGATGCCGCACGCGATGGCGCATCACGCGATCGCCGAGAACGTCACGCTCGCAGCATCGACGCCCGCCATTGCTGCGCTGCACTCGGAAGTCGCGCGTGCCGAGGAGGACGTGCGGCTGGCGAAACTGCTGGCGAAGCCGGACTTCAGCGTCGAAGCGTCGTACGGCATCCGGCCGCAGGAGCGAGACATGATCAGCGTCGTCGGACGCATCGAGCTGCCGGTGAGACGCAAGACGATCATCGAGCCGCTGATCGCCGAGGCGATTGCGCGGCGTGATGCAGCGCGTGCGCGGATCGATGTGCTGCGCCAGCAACTCGCTGCCGATTTCGGACAAGCGGTCGCATCGCGCGACGAAGCGATCGAGCAGATCAACCTGCACGTCGAACAGCTCGTGCCCGAGGCGAAGCTCGGATTCGAATCCGCACTCGCCTCGTATCAGACCGGCAAGACCACCTTCGACGCAGTCCTCGGCGCATTGCAGACCTATCGCGCGCTCAATGTCGATTTCTACGAGTTCCAGCGGCAGTTGCTCATCGCCGAGGCGGAGATCGATGCGCTACAACACGGCGCGATGGGACGAAGCGGCGCGGTCGGGATGGGAGGGGTGCGATGAAAGCGATGAAAGCAGAAAGCAGAAAGCGGAAAGCAGAAATTTTGCTGCTTTTGATCCTCGCGCTGATTGCCGGATGTGCGAAGAAGAATGAGATCAATGGGGTGACGCAGGACGATTCGGGCAGGCGTGTCGTTGCGTGGATCGATCCGATGTATTCGCAGGGGCCGCCGCATCTCTACAAAGCGAATCACCCGGGCACGGCGCCGGACTGCGGCATGAAGCTCGAGCCGATGTACGCGGACGCGGCGCCGGCATCGAACGGGGCGGTGTCGATTTCGGCGCAGCACCAGCAGCGCATCGGCGTGAAGGTCGCGACGGCGGAGCTGCGCGATCTGTCGCGCACGATCCGCACGACCGGCCGCGTGGCCGTGGACGAGCGCCGCGTGGCGCAGGTGCGCACGAAGTTCGAGGGATTTGTCGATGCGCTCTACGTCAACTTCACGGGCCAGCCGGTGCGGCGCGGCGAGCCGCTGCTCGCGATCTACAGTCCCGACCTGCTCGCCACGCAGAACGAGTTGATTCTCGCCGAGCGCAATCACTCCGACCTCGGCCGCACACTCGCTGACGCCGCGCGCACGCGGCTGCGCCTGTGGGACATGAGTGCGGCGGACATCGAGCGCGTCGTGCGCACCGGCAAGCCGATGCGCGACGTGGTCCTCCGCTCGCCGGTGTCGGGCGTGGTGACGACGAAGAACGCGGTCACCGGCGCGCGGGTGATGCCCATCGACATGCTGTACGAGATCGCAGACCTCTCGCACGTGTGGGTGCTCGCGGACGTGTACGAATCGGAGCTGCCGTCGGTGCGTGCCGGAACGCCGGCGCAAGTCGTCGTCAGCGGTCAGACGCTCAACGGAAACGTGACGTTCATCGGTCCCGTCGTCGCGGCGCAAACGCGCACCGCGAGTGTGCGCATCGAGCTCGATAACCGAGCAGGTCTGCTGAAGCCCGACATGTTCGCCGATGTGATCCTGCAGGCGCCGCTCGGATCGTCCGTCGCCGTTCCGGACAGCGCGGTCATGAACACCGGCACGCGCTCCGTCGTCTTCATCGCGCGCGGCAACGGCGTGTTCGAGCCGCGCGACGTGACCACCGGCGCGAAGGCAGACGGCTTCTACGCGATCCGCTCCGGCGTGAATGCGGGCGAGCAGGTCGTCGTCGATGCGAACTTCCTCGTTGATTCGGAGTCGCGGCTGCGCGACGCGCTGCGGCGCTGAAAGGCAGAAGGCAGAAGGCAGAAGGCAGAGGGCAGAAGTATGAACATTAGCGAACGGACGCGTGAGTTTGCGCTTCGAATCATTCGATTGACTGCTGCGCTTCCGGCGAATCGGGCAGCAGATGTCATTGCGCGGCAGGTTCTGAGATCGGGCACGTCTCCCGGCGCGCATTTTCGCGAGGCATTGAGAGCACGTTCGAAGGCCGAGTACGTCGCAAAGCTCAATGGCGGCCTGATGGAGCTCGAGGAGACGCTGTACTGGCTCGAGATCGTCGAGGGAGCGAAGTACCTATCGGCGAAACAACTCGATCCGATCAAGCAGGAAACAACAGAGTTGATCGCACTTTTCGTCTCTCTGATCAAACGCTGGAGGGACAGGTAAGCGCGAAGGCACTTCTGCCTTCTACCCTCTGCCTTCTGACTTCAAATGATCGACAAAATCATCCGCTGGTGCGCCACCAACCGCGGCATCGTCGTCGTCATCGTCGCAGTGCTCGTCGCGATCGGCGTCTGGAGCATCCAGCACATCGCCATCGACGCGCTGCCCGATCTGTCCGACACACAGGTCATCATCTTTTCAAAGTGGGACCGCAGTCCGGACATCATCGAGGACCAGGTCACGTATCCGATCACCACCGCGCTCCTCGGCGCGCCGCACGTGAAGGCGATCCGCGGCTTTTCGGATTTCGGCTACTCGTACGTCTACGTCATCTTCGACGAAGGCACCGACATCTACTGGGCGCGCAGCCGCGTGCTCGAGTACCTGTCGAAAGTGCAGGCGTCACTGCCGCAGGGCGTGGAGACGTCGCTCGGTCCGGATGCGACCGGCGTCGGCTGGGTCTTTCAATACGCGCTCGTCGACACGACGGGACAGCGATCGCTCGCCGACCTTCGCTCGCTCGAGGACTGGCACATCCGCTACGAACTGCAATCGGTGCCGGGCGTCGCGGAGGTGGCGAGCGTCGGCGGGTTCGTGCGGCAGTACCAGATCACCGTCGATCCGCAGAAGCTCGCCAGCTACGGCATTCCGCTGATGCAGGTCAGCGAGGCCGTGCGCAAATCGAACAATGAAGTCGGCGGGCGCCTGATCGAGTGGAGCGGCGCGGAGTACATGGTGCGCGCGCACGGCTACATCCGCAGCAAGTCGGATCTCGAACAGATCGTGCTGAAGAGCGCGAACGGCACGCCGGTGCGTCTCGCCGACGTCGCCGACGTGCAACTCGGACCGGAGCTGCGCCGCGGCATCGCGGAGCTCGACGGCAGGGGCGAAGTCGCCGGCGGCGTGGTGGTGATGCGTCACGGCGAGAACGCGATGAACGTCATTGGCGCGGTGAAGCAGCGCCTCGCCCAGATTCAGCCGTCGCTGCCGAAAGGCGTGCAGGTCGTGACGACCTACGATCGCTCGCAGCTCATCAAGGAATCGATTCACACGCTGAGTCACGAGCTGCTGATCGAGATGCTGATCGTCTCGCTCGTGATTCTGATTTTTCTCTGGCACATCCCGAGCGCGCTCATTCCGATCTTCACGCTGCCCGCCGCGGTGATCCTCTCGTTCATCCCCATGCGGATGTTCGGCATCAACGCGAACATCATGTCCCTCGGCGGCATCGCCGTCGCCATCGGCGCACTCGTCGATGCCGCCGTGGTCGTCGTCGAGAACTCGCACAAGAAGCTCGAAGCGTGGGAGAGCGGCGGCAGGCAAGGCGACTACAAAGAAGTCCTCATCACCGCGATTCAGGAAGTGGGGCGGCCGAGCTTCTTTTCGCTGCTCGTCATCGCGCTGTCGTTCATGCCGATCTTCGCGTTGGAAGCGCAGGAAGGGAAACTCTTCAAGCCGCTCGCCTTCACGAAGAACTTCTCGATGATCATCGCCGCGCTGCTCGCGATCACGCTAGACCCCGCGCTGCGGCTGATGTTCACGAGATTCAAGGCAGAAGGCGAAAGGCAGAAGGCAGAAGGGCCTTTCCGCCGTATCACTTCTGCCTTCCGCCTTCTGACTTCTGCCTTTCGATTCAAGGCAGAAGGCGGAAGGCAGAAGGCAGAAGGGCCTTTCCGCCGTATCACTTCTGCCTTCCGCCTTCTGACTTCTGCCTTTCTCCCCGAGGAGCGGCATCCGATCTCGCGCATCCTCTTTCGCATCTACGGTCCGCCCATTCACTGGGTGTTGCGGCATACGCGGCTGGTGATCGTCATCGCGCTGGTCATCGTCGCGATCACGATTCCGGTCTACTTCCAGCTCGGCCACGAGTTCATGCCGCCGCTCAACGAAGGCGTCATTCTCTACATGCCGACGACGCTGCCCGGCATCTCGGTGACCGAGGCGAGTGCGTTGCTGCAGAAACAGGACGCGCTGCTGCGGGAGGTGCCGGAAATCGAGCGCGTGTTCGGGAAGGCGGGGCGCGCCGACACATCCACCGATCCCGCGCCGCTCTCGATGATGGAGACCACGATCGTGCTCAAGCCCGAATCGCAGTGGCGCAGCGGCATGACGTACGACCGGCTGATCAACGAGCTCGATCGGAAGCTGCAATTCCCCGGACAGACCAACGCGTGGACGATGCCGATCCGCAATCGCATCGACATGCTCACCACCGGCATCCGCACGCCGGTCGGGATCAAGGTCTACGGCGCGGACCTCAAGCAGATCGAGAACATCGGCAGAGAACTGGAGCGGATCGTCGGCCGGGTGCCCGGCACGCGCAGCGTCTACGGCGAGCGCGTCTCCGGCGGCTACTTCGTCGACTTCGACATCGACCGCGCGGCCATCGCCCGCTACGGGCTCACCATCGACGACGTGCAGCAGACGATCATGACCGCGATCGGCGGCGAGAACGTATCGACGACGATCGAAGGGCGCGAGCGGTATCCGATCAACATCCGTTATCCGCGCGAGCTGCGCGACGACATCGACAAGCTCGGACGCGTGCTGGTGCCGACAATGACCGGCGCGCAGATTCCGCTCGCGCAGCTCGCGTCGCTGCGCATCGTCGAAGGGCCGGCCATGATCCGCGACGAGAACGGCCGTCTCGCCGGCTATGTCTTTATCGATGTCGATACATCGCGCCGCGACCTCGGCAGCTTCGTTGACGACGCCAAGCGCGCGGTCGCGTCGCAGCTCCGCATGCCGTCCGGCTACACGCTGCAGTGGTCCGGTCAGTACGAGGCGATGCAGCGTGTGAAGCAGCGGATGGCCATCGTCGTGCCGCTCACGCTCTTGGTCATCGCGTTCCTCATCTACCTCAACACGCGCTCGGTGCCGAAGACGATGCTCGTGCTGCTCGCGGTGCCGTTCTCCGCCGTCGGCGCGGTCTGGCTGCTCTGGCTCCTCGGCTACAACATGTCGATCGGTGTCTGGGTCGGTCTCATCGCGCTCCTCGGCCTCGACGCGGAGACCGGCATCTTCATGCTGCTCTACCTCGATCTCGCGTACGACGAGATGAAGCCGCGCTCACTCGGCGAGCTGCGCGATGCGATCTATCACGGTGCGGTCAAGCGCGTGCGGCCGAAGGTCATGACCGTCGCCTGCGCGTTCTTCGGACTGATCCCGATCATGTGGTCGGCCGGCGCCGGCGCCGACGTGATGAAGCGCATCGCCGCGCCGATGATCGGTGGTCTGGTGACGTCATTCCTGATGGAGCTGCTCGTCTATCCCGCCATCTACTACCGCTGGAAATCGAAAGAAGTTGTATCGTTCGCTCGCTTATGAAGAAAGACCTTCTCTACGCTCTGATCGTCATCGTCGTGATCGCCGGCATCTGCTTCGGTGTGGCCCAGATCCGGCCCGAATTCACGCCGACGACGTCGCATCCGTACTCGCTCGAGGCAACGAAGAGCACCGCGCCGGTGAGCAGAGTTGCGCCGGCCGCGGGGAAGGTCGTGATGCGGGTGAACGGGGAGGAAGTGACCGAGCAGGAGTTCCAGACCTTCGTCTCCGGAATGCCCGACCAGGCGAAGCGGGTGGCGGAGATGCCGCAGGGACGGCGGCTCATCGCGGAGCAGGTCGCGAGTCTCGTCGCGCTCGCGCAGGAAGGGCGCAGGATGGGGATCGAAAGCGATGGCGAGGTCCGCAACCGGCTGAGTACGGACCAGATCAATGTCGTCGCCATGGCCGCGCTGAAGAAGCTGGTCACGCCGAGTGATGCCGCGCTGCGCGACGAGTACGACAAACGCAAGAACAGCTTCGACACGATCGATCTGAAGCACATCCTCATCGCGTACGAAGGCGGACAGGTCCCGCCGCGTGGGGGAGCTCCGCTGCCCGTGCCCATGGCGATGCAGAAGGCGCAACAGATCGAGACGCAGCTCGCAGCCGGCGCCGATTTCGCGCTGATGGCACGCGCGCAGTCGGACGACACCTCGAGCGCGCAGAACGGCGGCGAGATCGGCGCGGTGCCGCGCGAGTCGCTGCCGCCCGATGTGGCGGCGGAGGTGTTCGCGCTGAAGACCGGGCAGGTCAGCAAACCGCTGCGCACGCCGTTCGGCATCCACATCTTCAAAGCGGGCGAGCGGAAGGCGCCGTCGTTCGAGGAGATGAAGCCGCAGCTCGAAGCGGAGGCGCAGCAGAAGAGCGCGGGCGACGCGGTGCAGCGGATCCGCAGCAGCGCGAAGATCGATCTCGATCCGGCGTTCTTCGGGCCGGAGCCGCCCAAGCGCCCGCAGGAGCTGAAGCGCCCGCAGGCGCCCATGCCCAGTCCGAAAAATCCGTCCTAGCCGCTATACTGATTCCACTCTCCCACATGAGCGCAAAAATCCTGGTTGTCGAAGACAACGACATGAACATGCAGCTCGTCGAGTACCTCCTGGAAGAGGGCGGGTACGACATCACGAAGGCGACGAGCGGCGAAGAAGCGCTGGCCATCACCAGCAGCGACGACAAGCTCGCATCGTTCGATCTGATCCTGATGGACATCCACCTGCCGGGCATGGATGGACTCAGCGTCGTGCGCCGGATGAAGTCGAACGAGCGCACGGCGCGCATCCCGATTCTCGCGCTGACCGCGCACGCCATGCGCGGCGACAAAGACCGCTTCCTCGAGGCCGGCTGCGACGGCTACATCTCGAAACCGATCGACGTGAAGACGTTCATCAGCTCGATCGAACAATATTTGAAGTAGGAGCTCCACCTTGCAAATGCTCGTTTTAGGCGCCGGCCGCATGGGCCTCGGCGCGGTCTACGATCTCGCTCATCAATCCGATGTCGAGCGCGTCACGATCGCCGACATGGACCTCGCGCGCGCCGAAGCGATCGCCTCGCGCGTCGGGAAAAAAGTCGTCGCGAAGCAGATCGATTGCGACAATCACAACGCCGTCATCGAATTGATGCGCGGCCATGCGTCGACGATCAGCTGCGTCAATTACTGGCTCAACGAGCGCCTCGCGCGCGCCGCAATCGAAGCCGGCACGAACTTTTGCGACCTCGGCGGCAACAACAGCGTCGTCGATGCGGAGCTCGCGCTCGACGAGTACGCGCGCACCGCCGGCGTGAACATCATTCCGGACTGCGGACTCGCGCCCGGCATGGTCGCGGTGCTCGTCGCGCATGCGATCGATCGCGTGGAGAACGCGGAGGAAGTGCATATCCGCGTCGGCGGACTGCCGCAGGATCCGCAGCCGCCGCTCGATTACCAGCTGGTCTTCTCCGTCGAAGGTCTGATCAATGAGTACATCGAGCCGGCGCGCATCATCCGCGACGGCGAGATCGTCGAAGTCGAGTCGATGACGGAGATCGAGCTGCTGCAGTTCCCCGATCCGTTCGGCAAGATGGAAGCGTTCCAGACCTCGGGCGGCACATCGACGCTCGTCGAGACCTACCACGGCAAAGTGCGCGACCTCGATTACAAAACGATCCGTTACCCGGGCCACTGCACGAAATTCAAGATGATGATCGACCTCGGTCTCTGCTCGAGCGAGCCGATGACGGTCGACGGCGTGAGCGTGAAGCCGCGCCGCGTCCTCGGCGAGCTGCTGGTGCAGAACCTGCCGCACGATGAGCCCGATGTCGTGCTCGTGCGCGTTGAAGTCGTTGGAGGAGGCAAGCGCCTCCGCTACGACATCATCGATCGCTACGATCCGAAGACCGGCCTCTCCGCGATGATGCGCACGACGGCGTTCCCCGCATCGATCGTCGCGCTGATGATGGCGCGCGGGCAGACGACATCGAAAGGCGCACTGCCGCAGGAGCGCTGCATCCCGCCGCAGTTGTTCATGGAGGAGTTGGCGGCGAGGAAGATCGAGGTGATCGAATCATGGGCCTGATCGTTCGCTGGCTTCTCAACACGCTCGCGCTCTTCATCGTCGTCACGCTCGTCCCCGGTTTTCACTACCGCACGATCGCGACGCTGGCCATTGCCGCCGCAGTCCTCGGTCTGCTCAACGCGATCGTGCGTCCGATCCTCTTCGTGCTCACGCTGCCGCTGACGATCGTCACGCTCGGACTTTTTCTGATTGTCCTGAATGCCATCATGCTGGAGATCACGGCATGGTTCGTTCCGGGCTTCCGGATCGATGGATTCTTCTGGGCCGTCATCGGCGCGATCGTACTCGGTCTCATTTCGCTCGTGACCTCGCGGATCGGAGAGTCGCGCAAGGAGTAGGCGAAGGTAGACGCGTAGGAGTCGCTTCGCTACACTACGCCGGACCGCATGAACATCATCAAGAACCGTGTGAACGACGTCACCGTGCTCGACATCCAGGGCGTGATCAAGCTGGGGGAGAGCGCCCGCGAATTCTCGAGCTACCTCGAAAAAGTGCTGAACGACGAGACCGGTCCGGTGATGATCAACTTCGAGGCCATCAACTACATGGACTCGACCGGCCTCGGCGAACTGATCGGCTACCTGCAGAAGTTCGAAGACCGTCAGCGAAAGATGGCGCTGGTCAAACCGTCGCACCGCATCCTCGCCCTGCTGAAGATCACGAAGCTCGACACCGTCTTCAAGATCTTCGACTCGCGCGAGACCGCGATGGCCTATCTCACCGACAACGCCGCGTAAGCGTAAGTGTGGGGCCGCCGACCCGGCGGCTCGCCGGCGCCACACCAGGTTAGCCACACCAGGCTAACTGACTGGAGCGCGGGCGTCCTCGCCCGCAGTGCGCGGGCGTCCCGCCCGTGCACGGTTTTTCGTCGCCGGGCGAGACGCCCGGCGACTGCGGGCAGGATGCCCGCGCTCCAGTCAGCGCCACCCCAGGCTAGCCAGCGGCAACTTCTTCGCATAGCATTCACGCCGTTTTATGACCACGAGCTTCATTCCGATCCTCATCCTGCTTTTCGTCGCCGTCGCCCTCGGCGCGATCTTCCTCGGACTGAACTGGATCATCGGCCGTCATCAGCGGAATCCAGGCAAGCTCGCACCGTACGAGAGCGGCGTCCCGCTCCTCGACACGAACCGCAAGCGCGTCAACGTCCGCTTCTACCAGATCGCGATGCTCTTCATTCTGTTCGACATCGAGGCGGCGTTCCTCTACCCGTGGGCGGTGATCTATCGCAGCGCCACGCGCGGCAATGCCGGCATGTTCCTGTTCGGCGAGATGCTCGTGTTCATCCTTCTCCTCGGCGTCGGCTACGTCTACGTCTGGAAGAAGAAAGCATTCGACTGGACCTGATCGATGGCTGATCTGCACGGACTGCAACCCGACAATCCATACGCTGCCGACCGCTTCGCCGACCCTGCGAAGAAGGTCGAATTTCCGCCCGAGGCGAAGAAGAAGTTCGACTGGATCCTGACGCGCTATCCGACGAAGGAAGCGGCGCTGCTTCCGGTGCTGCACCTGGCGCAGGAATTGTGGGGCTGGATCTCACCCGAGGTCGTGCATTACGTCGGAGAGCTGCTCGACCTCTCGCCCGCCACCGTCTTCGGTGTCGTCTCGTTCTACAACATGTACAACCAGAAGCCGGTCGGGAAGTACCACGTGCAGGTCTGCACGAACCTCTCGTGCATGATCGGCCGCGCGTACGACATCTACGAAGGGCTCTGCGAAAAGATGAACGTGCAGCCGGGCCAGACCACGCCCGACGGGAAGTTCACCATCGTCGAA
>DATEZA010000143.1:0-21940 GCA_035255945.1 Thermoanaerobaculia bacterium | reverse complement strand
CGACCCGGCGACCGGCCGGCCGGCCTCGATCAAGGTGACCTCGCCCAACAGCAACTTCGCCGCGACCACCTCGTTCGGATACGACGATCTCGGCGAAGCCTCGCGCGTCACATACGGGGTGCCGTCCTCGCCGATGTCCGTCAATGCTCCGGCGCGCGTCGCCGGCAACCGCTTCAATCGCGGATTTCTCATCGGCGTCGATTACGGCACGAGCACTCCGTCGACGCGACTCCTCAATCTCGGATATCACGCCACCGGCATCGTCAACGACGTCTGCTTCGGCTCCGGCGCGGGGTGCGCGTCGCACGACGTCATCTCCATCGACAAGAAAGGGATCGCCCGTCCCGGCTCGGTTCAATGGACCTGGTCCGGCGGCGGCGCGACTACGGGCACGTACGCATACGACGGTGCCGGCAACATCTCGGGGATGGACACCGACGCGTTCGCATACGACAAATCGGGCCGTCTCGTACAGGCGAAGATCGGTGCGCTCCAGCAGTCGTATTCGTATGACGCAGCGGGCAATCTGAAATCGATGCCCGCCGGCGCAACGGTCGATAGCAACACCAACAGGCTGAGCACCGCGACATACGACGGCGCCGGCAACGTGAAGAGCCTCCCCGATCTGCGGCCGATGGTTCGCCGCAACGATCCGACGGCGATGCTGAACTTCCGTTACGACTATTCGGGCGAGCAGGTCTGGCTCGGCGCGTCGGGCATCAGCCGCTCGTTCATCTACGACGATCAGGACGAGCGCGTCGCGGTCATCGACGCGAAGGCAGGCCAGCCGAAGCACGAGCGCTGGTCGGTGCGCGATCTCGACAAGAAAGTCATTCGCGATTTCGACCGCACCAATGCCGTGTGGAGCTGGACGAAGGATTTCCTTTATCGCGACGCCACGGCCGCCGGCACGATCTCGATGAACGGCAGCGTCGAGGAATTGCACCAGCTGCATGCCGACCACCTCGGCACGGTGCGCATCGTGACGACGTCGACCGGCGCGCTTTACGGCGGTGCGGCCGGCGCGTATCCGCAGAAATACTGGCCGTTCGGCGATCCGGTCATTTCGGCCACACTCGCCGACCGGCTCGTATTCACCGGCCATGAGCGTGACGACGACGGCACTCTCGATACGCAGGCCGACATCGATTACATGCACGCCCGCTATTACGCGCCGGTTGCGGGACGCTTCCTGTCGCCCGATCGGGTCAATGGAAAGCCGGAGACGCCGCAGTCGTGGAACCGTTACAGCTATACGCTCAATAGTCCGCTGCGGTACGTCGATCCGAACGGTAAACAAGCGGCGCCGCCGCCGGTCGTGCTCATCGGATCGGGAGCGGACCTGAAAGTCGCCGTGCCTTCCACGCCCGGCGGTATGTACAACCCGACCAGCGCGGCGGCATTGAAGGAATGGGAGCTCGGAATCGAGGGTATCTCGGCGCCCAAGGGCGGCTGGTCGTCGGTCCGGATGGCCAAGGAGCTCGGCGCAAATGTCCTCAAATACCACATCACTGGCGTCGAAGTGCGCCACGTCGGTCCCAAACCGAGCGTCTTCAAATTGCTCTACGAGGATCGGATCCCTTATGCCTTCGAGGTTGCGGCCGACAATCTCGCAGTCGGTACCAAGGCGGCGTACAAGACGACGGCCAAAGTCGTGGCCGGCACCGCAAATGCTTCGCTCAAACTATTCGAGTTTCTCGGCACGGCGCCGGGGCAGGCAGTATTGATGTTCTTCGACGCGAAGCCGGCCGGCTATACGGCGGATAACCCCGATCCTGCCGGTATCGAGCAATATCAGCCGGAAGAATACCGGGATAAGAAGAAGTGACAACCGGTGCGGCCGGACCGGTGAAGGTCCGGCCGCACCTTTATCTGTCCAGGGGCAAATCGACCGTCACGATTACGCGCTCGCCTCGTTCGAATCGCAACGACGCCTCGGCGCCGTACAGCTGATGAAGCCGTTCCCGCAGATTCGACAATCCCTGACCGCTGCCCGGCGTCACCGCTGCCGAATCGTCGTCGCACACATCATTGACCACCGAGATCCGCAGGCGCGTTCCATTGCGAGCGGCATGCACTTCGACCGTGCCGCCGTCGTCGCTGCGCGCGATGCCGTACTTGATCGCGTTCTCGATCAGCGGCTGCAGCAGCAGATGCGGGACCGCCGCGTCGAGGGCGCGCGGATCGATGCTCCAGTGCATCGTCAGCCGGTCGCCGAAGCGCATCTTCTGGATGTCGACATAGCGCTCCGCGAAGGCGATCTCGTCGGCGAGCGGCACTTCGTTGCTCGTCGCCTCCATCGACGCGCGGAGCATCTCGCCGAGCCGCGTGATCATCAGCTGCGCCTTGCCGGGATCGTCGGCAGTCAGCGAGGAAATGGCGTGCAGCGTATTGAAGAGGAAATGCGGCTGCATCTGCGAGGCGAGCACCTGCGTCTTCGCTTTCGCCAGCTCCGTCTCCAGTTGCGCGGCGCGCAGCTCGCGTTGCGCGCTCCAGCTGCGGAGCCGCGTGGCGCCGGCGATCACGAAGAGCATGAATGCATCGAAGAGATCCCGATGCGTCCTGGCGCGGAGATAGACCTCGATGGTCCGGTCGCGTGGCTCGTCTCCAAACAGCAGCACGCGGCCGAGGGTGATCTCCGTCGTCATCACCGTGGTTGCGACGGCGATGATGACGAAGGCGATGACCGCCAGCCGCACCAGGCGCGGAACGGGCGAAGAGGCCATCGTGTCCGTCGTGTAGAAGATGACCCACGTCAGGCCCACCCAGACCAGGGCGTCGCCGAAGCCGTAGGCGACCAGCGGCATGACCGGGTATCCCCTCTCGCCCCACGCGTTGACCAGCCAGACGCCGGATGTATTGAAGGTGCCGATGAGCAGCCACGCCAGCACGACCCAGAGCCACAGACCGCGGTCGCGGGTGAGACGGACGGCGGGATCGATCGAGCGTTCGATCGGCCCGGTGCGTCCGATTCCGGCGAGACTGCTCATCAGAAATGGCCGACGAGCGCCTGCAGCCGGTCGCGATACGGCGCGGCGAGCGTCAGCCGCGTGCCATCGCGCAGCTCGACGATCCAGGCGCGCGCGAAGGCCGGCGAGAGTCTCGCGATCCGGTCGATGTTGACGACCGTGGAACGGTGGATGCGCACGAACCGCTCGGGATCGAGCCGCAGCTCGAATGCCGACAATGCCTCGCGATGGAGATGCGACTCTTTGCCGGCATGCAGGCGGACGTAGTTGCCCGCGGTTTCGAGCCAGTCGAGCTCGTCGATGCGCAGAAACGACACGGCACCTCCGCTCTTGACGGCGAGACGGCGCAGGAATCGATCGAATGGCCGGCGGTCGGCAACGGCGAGCGGCCGGAGCTGCCGGCGCACGCGATCGAGGCTCCGCCGGAACCGTTCGTCGTCGAATGGTTTCAGCAGGTAGTCGACTGCCTCGGAGTCGAACGCTTCCTTCGCGTATTGCGCGTGCGCGGTGACGAAGATCGTCGCCGGTGCGTTCACGCTGCGCAGAGATGACAGCAGTTCGAAACCGGTGGCCCGAGGCATCTCGACATCGAGAAAGAGAAGGTCGGGATTCAGCTGGGCGATGGCCTGCCGGGCGCGAGCGGGATTGGCATATTCGCCGATCACGTCGATGTCGTTTTCGTGTTCGAGCAGGCGGCGGATCCGCGAGCGGCTCAGCGGCTCGTCGTCGACGATGATGGCGCGGATCTGAGCATTACTGCCGGTGAGCGGGGAACCGAGGGCTGCCTGTTGCATGGTCGTGGAGATGACGATGTCCAGACATTATTACGAACATCCGGCGGCAAGTCGGGTGACAAAACGGTAGGGGTTGGGGATTCGTGGTGGAGCTGAACGGGATCGAACCGATGACCTCCTGAGTGCGATTCAGGTGTCGGTCTCGGGACATATGCGGATAGTTCCTTTCGAGAGCAGTTTACCTCGGTCTCGGGCTGTCCGCACACGAGTGAAATGCGTGAATTAGACGCGCGTTAGACACGTCCCAGCGAACGACCTATGGATTGCAGGTTCCTGAGACGCGATTGAGATGCGCCGGATGAACGCTCGCCGGTTGCACCATGTCGGTGAGGCGGATCTCGTCGGCAACGGGCGTGCACATAATCAACCACGCGAGCGCGGGCGCGGTCTCACCGTTGTTCCCAGAATCGACGACCCACTCGATCGGGCCATATGCATTCGGAAAACCGTGCATCAGCACTCCGTCGACGAGGTGCGTCTATCTCTTGCAGCTTTTCGGCCTCATCTACGTCGGAGTCGGGTCGGGACAGTTTTCACGCGAAGACCTGATCGATCTCGAACGTCAGCTTCTGCATCGACGGAATTCCTGAAGCTCGTCCGTCTACTGCTCCAGAAGGAGGATCGGATGATTCAAAAGAAAGGCACGCAGTTTTACACCCTCACTCCAAATGACGGCTTCGGAGTGCGGGTAACGGCAACGGGCACGAGCTTCTTCGTCCCCGCATCGATCGACATCACGGTGCTTTCGCTCGTCGATGCCATCACCTTCAACGTCACGCCGGCGATGTTGAACGGTGCAGGATCGCTGCACCAGCTCAACCTGCACTGTTTCTTCACGCCGCCGACAGGCAGCTACACCATCGAGGTGCTCGACGCGTTCGGCACGGTGATCGACACGATCATGGCGACGTTGCCGGCAGGGCAGCTGTCTGGCACCCAGATGTACTACCAACTGATCCTGTTCATCGTCTGAGGAGGACGCGATGAAGCGAACGCAATGGCTAGTGATCTCCGCCGTCCTTTTTGTCGCGGCGAGCACGCTCGCGCAGATGCCCGCCGCACCGGTCGCACCCGCGGCGCCGCTCGGAAATCAGCCGCTCAATCGAGTCGCTAAGTTCCTGGCGGCGAAGTACCTTCCCTCCACGGTCCTGGCCGAAGCGGCCGTCAACAAACTCAATAACTCGAGAACAGACCAGCAGACGTCAGCTCCGTCGGGCTCGGCCGGATCGACCACCATCACCGACCGCGCCGGAATCCCGGATCTCCTAGCGCTCGCCGTCGAACGCGGCGCCATCACCAAGACGACGAGTGGATCGTCCGTGACTTTGACCACCACGCCCTACGCATGGCTGACGGCGTTCGGGATGAGAGACACGGCGGCCAACTGGAAGGCGAACGCGGGCGCGCGCCGCGTGTCGTTGGCGTCGACGTTCGCCTCCGAAGACGTGACCAAAGGTGATTTCAGCAGCTTCGCCAGCGGGGAGGTTAAAGTTGTCGTGGCCGGCAATCGCAGCGCGCGCGACTTCGTCATCGCGAATATGCCGGGCGTTGTCGGTCTTGCCCAACAGATCACAGACGCCGACGAGAATCAGTTCACGAACTGCACTGCACCCCTCGGCGCCGCTTTGGGCGGTGACCTCACGATGAAGGCGTTCGTGGGCATCAATGACCTCGACCCGGTCTTCGCCAACTACACGCCGGATGATGCCACCCTGACGGTGCTGCGCCAGTGTGTGTCCACGATCAACCTGCAGGCCGCGGCGAGTCGCGCCGTCAGCGCGAATCTGCCCAAAATAGTGGAGAGCTTCCTCAAGAATCAGAATCGGCTACAGTTTTCGATTGCCGGGCTGTTTCAGCGCGATCCGGTCCTCTCCGACTTTTACACGTTCAAGCTGCTCACCGACTACAACCCCGCCGCCGGAAACAACGCTACGGTTGCCGACACGGCGAATCCTTCGCGCAGCGCGAATCTCAATGCGCAGATCGATTTCAACCGGCGGCACACCGCGACGGACGGCACACAACTCCACGGCATCCGCGCGTGGTCGCTGGAAGGGGCGGCCAACTCCGCGCGCTTCGCCGAACGGCGCCTCGACGGCACGCTGGCCATCAAGGCGACGCGCGCCAAGGAGGCAGGGGCCAAAACGACGGCCATCGCTCAGGCGAGGCTCAATATCCACCTCAACGGCACGATGACGGTGCCGGTCGGTCTCAGCTACGCAAGGCGGGCGACGGATACCATCAAGAAGGGCTTCCAGATCAACGTCGGAGTCTCCGCACTGCTCGACGAGCTGTTGTCCGATGCGGGTGCACGATGAAGTCGATCCTCGCGGCGGCGGCGCTCGCTCTGGTGACGGGCGCCGCCGCAGCGCAGGTGGTCATCCCTCCAAGGCAGGCCGAGCCGGCAACCGCCCCCGGCCAGCAATCGGCGCCCGGCGTTACGCTCGATCCAAAGGCGAGTGAGTATCAGATCAGGACGGCGCAATTGCAGTATCAGCGAGCGCTCGAGGAGAAGACGCCGCTGGACGTCGTCAGACAGAATGATGCCCGCCGGCAGTGGTATCTGAATTTCGCCTTGCAAGCGCTGCTCACCGTCGCCGGGCTCATTCTGCTACTTTGCCTTCTGCCACGAATCGCCTCGATTTCGCTACCGGCCATGGGAGGCGTTCTGCAGATCAGTACGATGCAGCCGACTCCGCCGCCGCTCATCCCCGGCCCCACGATGCTCCCGCCCGCGGTTGTACCCGCTCAGACGATGAAATTCGACGACCAGATGGCGAAGGCGCTGGTCAAGCACAAGGAACATGAAATGGCCACGTTGGAGACCGCCGATATTGCTCCCGAGGCCATTCAGCTGCGCCATACCGTACTTCGGACGCGGCAAGGGCCCGTCGTTGAAGTCTCGCTCCAGTCGTCTGACGTAGTGCTCGCAAAGATCATCAAGGTGCTCTATCAACCCCATCCGAGCATGTCAGTGGCGTCCGTGACGAGTACGGACAGAGCAAGCAAGTTCGTCGTCCGCTTCACTACCGACGCTGAATTCATGCTCTACGCACTGGTCTACATCGGCAGCGACGACGCGCATCCTATTCGCCTGAAGCGGTACATCAACTTGCGCTAGGTAGCGCAGTGTCTCGAACCGTCCTGCGTTCTGAAAGTTGACCGCTTCTGCGGCGTGCCGCGAGCAGAAGAGTGCCGAACATCCTCTTCGGCACTCTGAAACGAATTTTCGCCTCGTTCTCCGTAACCAACGACGCCCAGAGCCGACGGCGGCCGCTCACGATTTCCGCCGAACTCGGAGCCAGCGGTCGTCTGAAGTCTCGCCGAGGAGCGGCAGTGCGTCGATGTGAACGCGCGCGATGCGGAGATCGTGAATGAAGAAGAAGCGGGCTCGTCGCGACTCGAACCGGCGATGGTTGAAAACCGTAAGGCGGTTCGCACAGGGCAGACGCCACAATAGACACTCGCCACTTTTGCGTGCGAAGCGTTGTCTAAATGATTGATTCTATTGGTGGAGCTGAACGGGATCGAACCGATGACCTCCTGAGTGCGATTCAGGCGCTCTCCCAACTGAGCTACAGCCCCACAAAATCCTGGAAGGTATTCGCCGTAACTGCCTCTATCCGGCGAACATTCCTGCGGAAGAGGGGCGGATTATAGGGGGCGGGCGGGGCGGGCGCAAGCTGCGGCGAGAGCGTCCACATCCTCCGCGGACGTCGCGAAGCCGCACACGAGGCGGTAGATGTCGGGGCCGAAAATGGACCACGAGTAGAACTGGAAGCCGGAGTCGTGGAGCGACGCGGCGAGGGCGGGCGGGAAGCGCGCGAAGACGATATTCGCGTGCACCGGACGCACGATCTCGATGCGAGCGTCCGCGAGCGAGCGCGCGAGACGCGCAGCCATCGCGTTCGCGTGGCGCGCATTGCGGAGCCAGAGGTCGTCCGCGAGATACGCCTCGAACTGCGCGGAGATGAAGCGCATCTTCGACACGCGGTGGCCGCTGCGTTGATGCAGCGCCGCAAGCACCTCTGCGAGCTCGCGGCGAAAGAGGACGATCAGCTCCGCGGCAAGCGCACCGTTCTTCGTCGCGCCGAAGGTGAGGACATCGACGCCGCTTCGCCACGTGAGATCGGCGGGCGATGCACCGGTCGCGGCGACTGCATTTGCGAAGCGTGCGCCGTCCATGTGCATCGGCAGGTCGCGATGCAACGCACGGATCTCGTCGACGGAGTACACGGTGCCGGCCTCCGTCGCGTTGGTGATGCTGATCGATGACGCTGGTTGCAACTCGTGCAGCTTGCCATCGGCGCCCGGCATCGGCAGCAATCGCGCGCCGCCGCTCAGCAGCTCCGTCGCGCCGTCTTCGTCGCGCAGGATGTGCGCATCTTCGTGACAGAGCACCGTACCCGATCGCGGCGTGAGCGCCGACAACGCCAGCGCATTCGCCGCCGTCCCTGTCACCACCGGAAAGATATCCACCTCGGTTTCGAACAATTTGCAGCAGCGCTCGCGCAGGCGCGCGGTCACGGCATCGCCGCCATAGGACGTGTCGGTTCCGGAATTCTCGCGCGCGAGCGCCGCGAGGATTTCGGGAGAACAGCCGAGGACGTTGTCGGAGCGGAAGTCGGGCATGGGGGGCGTTTCATACCATGGCGTGCGTACAATCGGATGTCACATGCCGATCACCACCCTCGCCCACGCCAGCGCCGCGGGCATCGACGTCACGGAGCTCACCTACTCGCCCGGACTCGAGCTCCCGCCGCATGCGCACGAGCGCGCCGGCTTCTGTCTGGTGATCGACGGCAGCTACATCGAAGGCTACGGCAGCCGCGATCTGCGCTGCCGCGCGAGCTCCGTCACCTTCAGTCCCGCGGGTGAAGAGCACCGCAATCACTTCGACGGCGCGCCGGTGCACTGCCTCACCGTCGACATCCCGCAGCCGCTGCTCGCGCGGCTCGACGGCGCGCCGTTGCGCGATCCATTCGAAGAGCGCGGCGGCAATCTCTCGATCATCGCGCAGCGGCTCGCCGACGAAATGCACACGAGCGACGACGTCTCGCCGCTGGCGATCGAAGGACTGGTGCTGGCGATGGTGGCGAATGCGGCGCGCGTACGAACGGACGAAGCGCGGCTCACGCCGATGATCAAACGCGCTCGCGAGATCGTCGAAGCGCGTTTCGTCGAGCCGCTCTCGCTCGCGGACATTGCGCACGCCGTCGGCCGGCATCCGGTACATGTCGCGAGTGCGTTTCGCCGCGCGTATGGCGAGACGGTCGGCGACTGCGTGCGGCGTTTGCGCATCGACTACGTCCGCCGCGAGCTCGCGCGCAGCGAGCTGCCGCTGGCCGACATCGCGCTGAGCGCCGGCTTCGCCAGTCAGAGCCACCTTACGCGCGTGTTCCACCGCGCAACCGGCACGACGCCCGCCGCGTATCGCGTCTTAATCCGAAGCAAACGGACTTAATCGCAGGAAAGACGACGCGCGGAGCGGGCGCGTAGAGTCGCGGACATGATCCGCTGGCTCCTTCCGCTTCTCGCCGTCGCCGGCCTCGCACGCGCGCAGGACGACATCACGCTCATGCTGCGCTACCCCGACGTGCACGGCAACGTGCTGATCTTCGGCTACGCGGGCGATCTCTGGTCGGTGCCGGCGAGCGGCGGCGATGCGCACCGGCTCACCACGCACGAAGGACAGGAAGGAATCGCGCGCATCTCGCCCGATGGCAAGACGATCGCGCTCAGCGCGCAGTACGAAGGAAACCCGGACGTCTACACGATGCCGATCGACGGCGGTGAGCCGCGGCGGCTGACGTGGCATCCGGCGCTCGACCGCCTCACCGGCTGGACGCCCGACGGCCGCATCATCTTCCGCTCGCGGCGGAGCAGCGTCGTGCCGAATTACGACAAGCTCTTCACCATCGCGGCGGAAGGCGGCGTGCCGGTCGAGCTCCCGCTGCCGAGCGGCGGACTCAACTCCTTCTCGCCCGACGGAACGAAGATCGCGTACAACCCGGTCTCCACCGAGTCGTGGTACTGGAAGCGGTACCGCGGCGGCACGCAGTCGCACATCGCGATCTTCGATTTCAAAACGCACGCATACGGCGAGATCCCGCACGGCGAGGCGGGCGAGCTCTATCCGATGTGGTTCCGCGACGCGATCTTCTTCGTCTCCGACCGCGACGGCGTGATGAACCTCTATCGATTCGATGTCGCCACGCGCGCCATCCGCCAGCTCACGCACCATCGCGACTACGACATCAAGTGGCCGAGCCTCGCCGGCGACGGCTCCGGCCGCATCGCGTACGAAAACGGCGGCGCGCTGTACCTCTACGACATCGCGCGCGACACGTCGACGCGCGTGCCGGTGCGCGTGCGCACGGACGCGCCGGCGATTCGCACCGCGATCGTCAACGTGAAGAAATGGCTGCAGACGATCGCGCTCTCGCCATCGGCAGCACGCGCGCTGATCGGTGCACGCGGCGAAGTGTTCACCGTGCCGGCGAAGGAAGGCGAGATCCGCGATCTGACGAACAGCTCCGGCGCGCGCGAGCTCTGGCCGGCGTGGTCGCCAGACGGCAAGTGGATCGCCTACGCGTCGGACAAAAGCGGCGAGTACGAGATCTACATCCGCCCGCAGGACGGTGACGAGAAGCGGCTCACCACCCTCGGCGCCGGTTTTCGCCGGAATCTCACCTGGTCTCCCGACTCGAAAAAGATCGCCTGGTGCGAGCAGTCGCAAGCGGTGATGTATCTCGATATCGACAGCGGCAAGGTCACGACGATCGATCGCAGCGAGCGCGACCGAATCGCGACCGTCAGCTGGTCGCCCGACAGCAAGTGGATCGCGTACGCGAAGGAGCGCATGACCGACTTCGGCCAGCTCTTCGCGTATTCGCTCGAGGCCGCGAAGTCGTTCGCCATCACCGACGGCCTGACCGACGACAGCCAGCCCCAGTTCGATTCGAGCGGCGCCTACCTTTTCTTCCTTGGGCGCCGCACGTTCAAAGCACGCTTCAGCGATTTCGAAAAGTCGTTCGCCTTCAACGACACGCTGGGCGTCTACGTCGTGACGCTGCGCGCCGACACGCCGTCGCCGTTCGCGCCGAAATCGGATGAGGAAACTGCAGGACAGGCGCCCTCGCCTGTTCCTCCCTTCCGCATCGACTTCACCAACATCGCTTCGCGCGTGCTCCCACTGCCGATCGATCCCGGCACGTACGATTCGCTTTCCGCCGCCGACGCACGAGCGTTCTACATCGCCGATCACAAGCTCCGTTCCTACTCGCTCACCGACCGCAGCGAGAAAACGCTGCTGGAAAAAATCGACGCGTACGGGCTGAACGCGAAAGGCGATCACGTCATCTATCGCGACGGGCAAACCGCCGGCATCATCGATGCGACGGCGACTGCGAAAGTCGGCGACGGCGCGCTCGATCTCACCCATCTCGACATGCGCCTCGACCGCCGCGCCGAGTGGAAGCAGATCTTCGACGAAGCGTGGCGCATGCTGCGCGACAACTTCTACGACCCGACGATGCGCGGTCTCGACTGGCCCGCGATGAAGCGCCGTTATGAGGCGGAGCTGCCGTACGTGACGCAGCGGCAGGATGTGAATTTCCTGATCGGCGAGATGAACGGAGAGCTCGGCATCTCCCACATCACCGCGTACGGCGGCGACCAGATCGTTCTCAAACAGACCTCCGCCGGCCTTCTCGGCGCCGACTACGACGTCGCGGACGGCTTCTATCGCATCCGCAAGATCTATCGCGGCGACAACTCCGCGGACGAGACGCGATCGCCGCTGACGATGCCCGGCGTCGATGTGCGCGAAGGTGATTACGTGCTCGCGGTCGATGGCCATCCGCTCCGTGCGCCGCAATCGATCTACGCCACCTTCGAAGGGACGGCGGGGCGGCAGGTGACGCTGCTGGTGAACGGCACGCCATCGATGACCGGCGCGCGTCGCGTGGTGGTCGTACCGCTGGAAAACGAGGAGGCGCTGCGGTATCGCGACTGGACCGACATGAATCGCCGCAAGGTCAACGCCGCGACGAACGGCCGTTGCGCCTACATCCATCTTCCCGACACGAACATCCGCGGCATCAATGAATTCGGCCGCCAGTTCTTCGCGCAGGCGGACAAGCAATGCGCGCTCGTCGACGCGCGCTGGAATAACGGCGGCGACATCCCCGACTTCTACTTCGAGCATCTCGCGCGCCGGCACCTCGAATACGACGCGCCGCGCTACGGCGCCGATTACGAATACCAGCGCCCCGCGATCCTCGGGCCGAAGGTGTTGGTGATCAACGAATACGCCGGCTCGGGCGGCGATTCCGTCGCTGATTACTTCCGTAAGTACGCACTCGGCCCGATCGTCGGCAAGCGGACGTGGGGCGGCCTGATGGGCATCGGCGACGAGCTGCCGATGATCGACAACGGCCGGGTGACCGTGCCGTTCATCTCCGCGTGGGACATCGTCGACGGCAAGCCCACGTGGATCGTGGAGAACCACGGCGTCGATCCCGACATCGAAGTCGACGAGCGTCCGGACGCGGTGCTCGCCGGACACGATCCGCAACTCGAGCGCGGCATCGCCGTCCTGAACGAGGAGCTGGCGAAGCATCCGCCGGTGATGCCGAAACGGCCGGCGTACTGACCGCGGCCCCTTGTCCGGAGCTTGCGCTGCGCGAGAAGCGTTGACCCTCGCCCCGCTTGCGGGAAGAGGGTGGCGCGCAGCGCCGGGTGAGGGGCCGGGTGAGGGCCGTTAATCCCCTCGCGGGACTTCGAACACTGCAAAGTCGCTCGCCGCATCCGTCTGCGCAAACACCAGCCGCGCTTCGTCGACCAGCGCATCGCTCGATTCATATCGCGGCGAAATGTGCGTGAGGATCAATCGCTCGACCCCCGCATCCCGTGCAACGCCCGCAGCCTCCGTCGCAGTCGAATGATCGCGCGCCATCGCCTCCTCAGACAGCGACGCGTCGTACGTCGACTCGTGGATCAGCACATGCGCATCGCGCGCGAGCTCGATGGCCGAGTCGCACGGACGCGTATCGGTGCAGTACACGATGCTCCGTCCGCGGCGCGGCGGCCCGACCACATCCGCACTGCGCACGTTTGCCCAATCCTCGCCGCGCTGCAATGCGCCGAACGCCGGGCCGGCCGGTACGCCGAGGGCGCGCGCCTTCGCCGCATCGAACTTGCCGGGACGATCGTCCTCATCGACGCGATACGCGAAGCAGCGCGCGTGGTGCACGACCGGCGCGCAACGCACGCGATAGCCCGAGCCGCGCCGCACCTCCCCCGCCTCGATCTCGATCACCTGCAGCTCGTACGCGAGATTGAGGTACGGCGTCGCGCGCAGATACGCGGCGAGGCCCGGAGGGCCGTAGACGATCAGCGGATCGCGGCGGCCGCCGAGGCCGAGGGATGAGAGGAGACCGGGCAGCCCGAAGAGATGATCGCCGTGCAGATGCGTGATGAAGATCGCTTCGATGCCGCCGCTCCGCACCTGCTCGCAGCGCAGCAGCTGCTGCTGCGTCCCTTCGCCGCAATCGAACAGCAGCACGCGTCCATCCATCACCACCGCGACCGCCGCGACGTTGCGCGTGCGCGACGGCATCCCCGCGCTCGTGCCGAGGAAGACGATGCGGATCTGGTCCATGGAGTGAGTTTATGACGAGCACGCGGGGTAACAGGGGAGCAGTTGTTGGGTTGTTGGGTTGTTGGGTTGTTGAGTGCGCGGTAACGGAGCGCGGGCGTCTCGCGCGGCGAGCTGGTCGTCGAGCGAGACGCTCGCCGACTGCGGGCGGGACGCCCGCGCTCCGTTCGCGCCGCGCGCACAGGGCCGGTTCAGCCGCGCGACGAATGTCGCGTCGGCTGCTACCGGCCCGGCCAGCATCGCCGCGCAGCATCCCAAGCTACGATCATTTCGCCAGCGATGCTGGCGCTATATGGGCTTGGCCCCAATCTACGTTTCGCGTGGCGTACATCACCAGCGCGAGGATCGCGAACAGGCCGATCGATCCCATCAGCAGCGCCCAGTCCTCGAGCTGCAGCAGCACGTACAGATACCCGTACAACATCGACATCACCCCGCACAGCCCGAGCACGCGCATCCGGTTGCGCAGCAGCGCCGCGCCGTACGCGGAAATGAGCCCCACCGTCGCGATCGACGCAATGGCATACGCGATGTCGAACGACGCCTGCTCCGAAATGCTGAGCAACAACAGATAGAACAGGCATAACGCGCCGCCGACGAGGAAGTACTGCACCGGATGCAGCGTGACCGGGCTGAGAAGCTCGTACAGGAAAAACGTCAGGAAGGTGAGGATGATGAACAGCACGCCGTACTTCACCGAGCGCTCGGTCTTCTGATAGTGGCCGACCGGCGAAAAGAGTCCGGTGCCGAACGCCGACTTGCCGATCGCGTCCAATGCGTTCTTGTGCTCGTCGTTTGAGTCGCGCCATTGCTGCGGGAAGTTGCGGCCGATCGATGAGATGTTCCACCGCGCCGTGAATCCCTGCGGCGTGACCGTGCGCGTATCGGGCAGAAACGCGCCGGAGAAACTCGGATCGGGCCACGGCGACGAAAGCTCGACGATCGTCTCGCCGCCGAACGGCAGGAAGCTGATCGACTCGCTGCCGTTGAGCCGCAGATCGAACGAGAACGCATGCTTCTCGCCCACGGCCGTCGGAGCCGGCGCGAACGGAATCACCACGTGCACGCCGCTCAGGAACAGCGACCCGTCCGTGCTGCTGCCGGTGAACGGCAGCTGCTGCCCATCCCACTTCAGCACCGGATTGCCGCGAATCCCGCGCAGGTCAGTGAGGCCGACGGCGAGCACTGCATCGCCCCACTCGATGTCCTCCGGCGCGACTTTCCACATCGAAAAATCGGGACGCTCGAACACTCCCTCGACGTGCAGATCGCTGCGGTACAACACGCTTTGAAAAATCCCGCGATGCCGCCGCTCCGGCGCGACGCTTCCTTTGATCTTCAACTGCGACGGAAGAAATCGCGCGTGATATTCGGTGATCGTCTTCTCATCGGTGCGCACCCGATACGGCACGATGAGCATCGGTCCGCCGATCGTCTGCTCCTGACCCCAGCCGGACGCGATCTCCGCGCGCGCGGCTCTCGAGCGTTCGAAGCGCTCGCTGACGAGCGAGTGGATCATGGCCAGTGCGATGGCCAGCACGATGGCGAGTGCGCAGAGGATGACCATTTCGATCATGACGGGATAACGAAGGCGGCGAGGCGGTGCGGCAGTTTCGTTTTCGAACATGCCTGCACTGTCGGTCACTCGCCTGACGCGCTCGTTGCGCGAGCGAGGCATTCCGAAGAAGAGATGTGGCGATTTCGTGGCAGCTCGTTTCGGCGCCGCGATCTGAAGTAGATTCGATCGCGATGAGCAACGCGGCCGCACTCGTGGCGTTCGTCGATGACGAGGAGAGCCTGCGCCGCACCGTGGCGATGGCGCTGCAGCGCGACGGCTTCCGCGTCGAGACCTTCAGCGACGGCCTCGAAGCGATGGAGCGATTCGAGCGCGCGCTGCCCGACCTCGCCATCCTCGACATCATCATGCCGCGCCTGGACGGCCTCGAGCTCTGCCGCCGCCTGCGCGCGCGCAGCGAACACCTGCCGATCCTGATCCTCTCCTCCAAAGACGAGGAGCTCGATCGCGTTCTCGGCCTCTCCCTCGGCGCCGACGATTACCTCTGCAAGCCGTTCGCACTGCGCGAGCTCATCGCGCGCGTGCGTGCGCTGCTGCGCCGCGCGCGGCTGCGGCAGGAGCCTGCAAATGACCACGATCAGATCGTCGAGCATGGCGATCTGCGCCTCGACCTCGGACGCTTCGAGGCGCGGCTGCACGGCGAGGTACTGACACTGACGCTGACGGAGTTCAATCTGCTCGAAGCGCTGGCGCGGCGGCCGGGCATCGTGAAGTCGCGCGAGCAATTGCTGCGCGAGGCGTATCCGCACGACGTGCACGTCGCGGAGCGCACGATCGATACGCACATCAAACGCCTGCGCAAAAAGCTCGACGATGCGAGCGGCGGCGCGGAGCTCGTCGAGACCGTGCACGGCGTCGGCTACCGGTTCCGGAGATGGCCTTGATCCGCCGCTGGCTCTCCGCGATCGCCGTGCGGCTCCTGCTGTTCAACGTGCTGCTGGTGTTTCTGCCGGTGGCGGGATTGCTTTCGCTGCGCAGCCTCGAGCGGCAGCTGCTCGAGGTGCAGGAGCGCTCGATGGTACAGCAGGGGCGGCTGGTGGCGGCGGCGCTGAGCGATCGAGTCGACGCCGACGCCGCGCGCAATCTCATCCGCCGCCTCGGCGGCCGAAGCGAGGCGCGCATCCGCATCGTCGAGCGCAACGCGAATGTGATCGCCGATTCGGCGCGCATCCATCCCGCACCGCTCAGCAGCGATGGTCCGGAGTACGAGGATCCCGTCTCGCGCAAGAAGCTGCTTTATCGAATCGGCGTGAAACTGTGGCGCCTCTTCGATTCCGTTCGCGGCCGCGACATGCCCGCGAAAACGGAATCGTTCGTCGACCCGACACCGCAAGCCGTGGTCCAGAAAGCATTGTCCGGAAAATACGCCGCGTCGTTACGCGAAAGCCTCGGTCAGCGCTCGCTGACGCTCTACAGCGCGCTGCCGATTCGCGCAGGAGGAAACGGCGAAGTCATCGGAGCGGTGCTCGTGTCGCAATCGACCTCGCGCATCCTCCGCGCGCTCTGGCGCGTGCGGCTCGACACCATCAACATCTTCGCTGTCTCCGTCGCCGCCGCGGTGGTGCTGACGCTGCTGATGGCGGCAACGATCGTCCGTCCGCTGATCCGCCTGCGCAACGAAGCAGACGAATTGCTCGACCGGCGCGGCCGTCTGCGCCGCACGTTCCGCGGATCGAAACGGAAGGACGAGATCGGCGACCTCACGCGCGCGCTGGAGAAACTGACCGCGCGGCTCGAGCGGCATCTCGCGTTCGTGGAGAGCTTCTCCGCCGACGTCTCGCACGAGTTCAAGAATCCGCTCGCGTCGATTCGCAGCGCGGCGGAGCTGCTCGCCGATACGAACGATGAAGAACAACGCCAGCTCGCGTCGACGATCGAGAAGGAGGTCGCGCGATTGAATCGATTGCTCAACGCGGCGCGGGACTTGTCGAAGGTCGATGCGGCGATGGACATCGAGGAAACGACGCGCATCGATTTGGCGGCGTTGCTCTCCTGTGCTGCGCCTCCGGCGATCGTCGAGGCATCGGAGGACCAGCTCGTGCAGGCGTTCCGGAACATCATCGACAACGCGAACAGCTTCTCGCCCGACCACGTGCGCGTGTCCGTTCGCGCGGAGGATGGCGAAGCGGTCGTGCAGGTCGACGATGAAGGTCCGGGCATTCCGCCGGAGCACCTCGAGCGGATCTTCGATCGCTTCTTCACCTTTCGTCCGGGCCAGGACGATCGCGCACGACACGACGGCCTCGGGCTCGCGATTGCACGCGCAGTGATCGAGGGTTACGGCGGAACGATCCGCGCGTCGAACCTCACGCCTCGCGGCGCGCGGATCGAAGTGCGGCTGCCGCTGAGCTGATCGCCGCGTACTCGCCGCTCAGCGAGCGCGCCACTTCTGCATCACCGCCGCGCAGTTGCTCCTGCGGATGCGCGATGTAGTAGCCCTGCATCAGGTCGATGCCGAGGTCGCGGCAGGTTTCGTATTCCTCTTTGGTTTCGATGCCTTCGGCGATCGTCTTCGCGCCGATCTTTCCCGCCAGCTCGACCAGCATCTTGATCAGGTCCTGCTTGATCGGCTCGACGGCGAGCGTCGACACGAGCGCCTTCGTCACCTTCAGATAATCGGGCGCGAGTGCGGCGATCGCTTCGAGCGACGCGTAACCGGAGCCGGCATCGTCGATGGCCACCTCGATGTCCTTGTTGCGGAACTCGTCGAGCACTTTGCGGAACACCGTGTAATCCTCGATCGCCGCGCGCTCCGTCAGCTCGAGCACGAAATGCCCGCGATGCTCGGCGAAAAACGCGGAGACCTCGTGAATGCGGAACTCCGACTGCGAGAACATCTCCGCCTCGAGGTTGATGAGGAACTTGCGATCGAGCAGATCGACTTCGCGCAGGCGCTTCAGCGCGACTTCGAGCGCGATCGCCTCCAGCGCCCACGCCAGCTTCGCTTCGCGGGAGAACGCGAACAGCATGTCCGAGTTGCGGAAGGACGAATTCGAAGGACCGCGGGTGAGGACTTCGTAGCCGAAGACCGTGCCGTCCTTCGCCCGGGTGATCGGCTGGAAAAGCGTGGTCAATCGCTTGCGCCGGATGATGTCGCGCAGCTCGCGCGTCAGCTGCTTCTTGCGCTGCACTTCGGCGTCGCGCACGGCGTCGGCCGCGATCTGCATCCCGTAATAGACCTGCCGCTCGAGGCGGATCTGCGGGCGGTATTCGACGCGCGCCGCGCCGACGAAAAATCCGATCTGCTCCTGCGACATCTTCGGGAACTGCTTGCGCAGCGCAACGATGAGCGTCTCGCGCACATCATTGGTGATCGTCTCGAACGCGTGCTCGCGTCCTTTGGTCTGGAAGAAGACGAAGAAGCTGGAGCCGGCGACGCGATGCGCGGCGAGCAGCGCATTCGGAAAGCGCTTCGTCGTCTCTTCGGTCACGCACTCCGCGACGCGGCGCAGGAATTCATCGAAGAACGCCCAGCCGTACTCCTGCTCGATCGATTCGTACTGTTCGATGTCGATGAAGACGATGCCGATCTCGCCCTGTTCGATCAGCAGCTCCTTGATGCGATCGAGGAGCAATGCGACGGTCGGCAAGCCGGTGGCGCGATCGACGAGCAGATTCTCCAGCGCGTTGCGGCCGGGTGTTTCAGCAGACGCCTTCGCCTGGCTCCGCTCGAGCAGCGTCTTGCATCGCTTGACCACTTCGTCGCGATTGAACGGCTTGACCAGGTAGTCGTCCGCGCCGACCTGCAAGCCGGTCAGACGATCCTTCACCTCGCCGCGGCCGGTGACGAGAACGACCGCGATGCCTGCGGTGCGCTGCACGCCTTTGAGTGCCTGGCAGACTTCCCAGCCGCTCCGCTTCGGCATCATCACGTCGAGGAGGACGAGCTCCGGGAGGCGCGACTGCGCGACGGAGAGCGCTTCTTCGCCGTCGCGCGCGACGATGAAGTCGCACTCGAGCGGCCGAAGATAGCTCTTCAGCAGCATCACCACATCATCGTTGTCGTCGGCGATCAGGACGACCGGTCGATCGGTCATATTTTCCTGAAATCATTGCGGAAAACGGGCCAGAGGGAAAGCGGCCCGCGTGCCGTCATCCCGAGCGTAGTCGAGGGACCTGGGTGGGCGGTGGCACGATGAGCGCGCCGCACACCCCCCAGGTCCCTCGACTACGCTCGGGATGACGGGACGCCGCTTGGCGAGAGTTTCGCTTCCCCGCTTCGCATGCTTGCCGAACATGATGCGATCGTCACCATTGCCGTGAAGGACATCGAGAAAGCGAAACAGTTTTACGAAGGGACGCTCGGCCTCAAGCCCACGTCGCGGGCGGAGGAAGGAACGCTTTCCTATCAAACCGCGCGATCGACCATCTTCGTCTATCCGTCGCAATTCGCCGGGACCAATCAGGCCACCGCGGTGACCTGGATCGTCGACGACATCGAAGCGATCGTGCAGGAGCTGAAGGCAAAAGGCGTCGCATTCGAGCATTACGAGGGGCTTCCAAACACGGAGCTGAAGGGTGACCTGCACGTCGCCGGCGACCACAAGCTCGCCTGGTTCAAGGACCCGGACGGCAACATTCACGCGTTGGCGAATGGCAATCGCTAGTTTGTGCTAAGTTCCTTCCCCGCATGATCAAGTTCGGCACCTCCGGCTGGCGCGGCATCATCGGCGAAGACTTCACATTCGACAACGTCCGGATCG
This sequence comes from Thermoanaerobaculia bacterium, assembly GCA_035255945.1. Lineage (GTDB taxonomy): Bacteria > Acidobacteriota > Thermoanaerobaculia > Gp7-AA8 > Gp7-AA8 > JAJPHC01. Next base: position 2,237 of record DATEZA010000143.1, on the reverse strand, counting down.
CCACGCAGGGCATCGCAAACTACCTCCGCAAATCGCAGCAGAAGGGCTCGGGTGTGGTCGTCGCGTACGACACGCGCTTCCTGTCCGAGAAGTTCGCGGCCGAATGCGCGAAGCTGCTCGCCTTCAACGGGATTCAGGCGTTCCTCTGCACGCGCGACGTGCCGACGCCGTGTGTCTCGTACGAGACCGTCCGCCGCAAGGCGATGGGCGCGATCAACTTCACCGCGTCGCACAATCCGCCGGAGTACAACGGCCTGAAGTTCTCCACCGCGAACGGCGCGCCGGCGCTGCCGGAGATCACCCAGCAGATCGAGCGCGAGATCCATGAAGTCGCGGAGAAGAAAGAGAAGCTCGACGTCTACGAGAAGTCGGAGCTGATCGAGACGATCGATCCGAAGGACCGCTACCTCAACGAGCTGAAGCAGAAGATCGATGTCGACGCGATCCGCAAATCGGGACTGCGCATCGCCATCGATTCGCTCTACGGCACCTCGCGCGATTACCTCGACTACTTCCTGCTCGAAGCGGGCGTCGAGGTGCGCATCATCCACAACTTCCGCGACCCGTACTTCGGCGGCTTCTCCCCCGAATGCAACGAGAAAAACCTCGCCGAGCTGCGCAACATCATCACGCACGAGAAGTTCGATCTCGGGCTGGCGACCGACGGCGACGCCGACCGCTTCGGCATCATCGACGACCGCAATCGCTTCGTCTCGCCGAACATCGTGCTGGCGCTCGTCGCGTTGTACCTGAAGCGCTATCGCGAGATTCCGGGCGGCCTCGCGCGCTCGGTCGCGACGACGCATCTCATCGATTCGATCGCCAAGAAGCTGAACATTCCGATGTACGAGACGCCGGTCGGCTTCAAGTACATCGGCGAGCTGATTCTCGAAGACAAGATCGCCATGGGAGGCGAAGAGAGCGCCGGCATGTCGATGTATCGCCATCTGCCGGAGAAAGACGGCATCCTCGCCTGCCTGCTCGTCGCGGAGATGGTCGCCCGCACCGGCAAGAAGCTCGCGGAGCTGATCGAGGAGACGTACAAGGAGTTCGGCTACTTCTACTCGAAGCGCATCGACATGAAGCTCACCCAGCAGCTGAAGGACTCACTCGCCGCGAAGCTGGCCAATCCGCCGACGGAGCTCGACGGGATGAAGGTGCAGCGCGTGAACACCACCGACGGCGTGAAGCTGATCTTCAACGATTCGAACTGGCTGCTCTTCCGCTTGTCGGGGACAGAGCCGGTCGCGCGCGTGTATGCCGAGGCGTGCACGCCGAAGGATCTGAAGAACGTGCTCGATGCCGGGAAGCGCTTCGTCGCGTGAAATACCCCTTCGAGAAGCATTTCCTCGTCTGCACCGGTCCGCGCTGCAGCAATCCCGATCGCGGTGAAGAGCGCGGGGAGTGCATCCAGGCGGAGCTGAAGCACTACAACAAGAAGAAGGGCCGCAAGCCCACGGTGCGCGTCTGCAGCGTGTCATGCCTCGACCTCTGCGACCACGGCCCGAACATGATCGTCGACGGCGTCGTCTACTCGCATCTCACGCGCGAGCTCGCACGTGCCGTGTACGACGGCGCAATGGGCGACGGTCCCGCCCGCCCGGACCTCGAGCTCGATGAGCGCGAGTTCCACTCCGGAACCAGTGCGGCGGTGAAGGAGCCCTAACCCCGCTTCTTGTGTGGCGCCGCCGACCCGGCGGCGATTCCCCCCTCACCCCACTCCCTCCACAACCACCTGTACTCACCTACTTCCGTCACCAGCCCCGCGCGCACTGGATTCATGCACACGTATTCGGCTTTCGCGCTGAGCCTCTCGCTCGATCGCAGAATGTGATCGAAGTACTCCCGCTGCCATATTCGCCCGCCGATGCAATGCGCCGAAACGCTCTTCACGCGATGCATGATCGTCCCGAACGTCCAACCTTCAAACGGCGTCAGGATCATATGCACGTGATCCGGCATCACGACCACGCAGTGCAGAAAGTACGTCTCGCGATGATCGTGGACGCAACACTGAAGAACAATGTCCCGTTCCGATTCAGATAAGACGCGAATCGCGCAGAACGTGACGAAGTACGTCTTCCCGTTCTTTTGGAGATGGGGAAGATCGCGCCGATAGGCAAATGTGTCGTCACCAACAGCCACGCATCGGATTGTCCCTCGGAGAGATTGGTCTACGCTGCGTAGGGGGTCCGGATTCGCCGCCGGGTCGAACGGGATCAGATCGTCCGCTCCCT
>DATEZA010000142.1:0-9108 GCA_035255945.1 Thermoanaerobaculia bacterium | reverse complement strand
TACGTGTGCTCCGGCTCGAGGTCGGAGATCTGCGTGAGGAGCTCGAGCGAGCTCACTTCGCCGCACGTTGCCGCGACTTCGAGGAACGCGCGCTGACGCGGTCCGAGGGAGTCGACTTTTTCGAGGAGGATCGACGCCGCGCCGCTCGGAATGCGCAGCGAGCGCAGACGCTCAATGTCGACCGACCAGCCGTTCGGCGCCCACTGCAGGTGATCGTGCGTGATGAGGTAATCGATGATGCGGCGGATGTTGAGCGGCGAGCCGGCCGACTCCCACAGCATCCAGCGCACGAATTCGTCGGTGACGTTCTGTTCGCCGAGGAGCGACTGGATGTGCTCGCGCACGAGCGGCTCGGAGAGCGCGTCGATGCGGATCAGCGGGAAGTTGCCTTCCTTCGCCTTCTGCTCCCAGAACAGCAGTCCCGAAGTATTTCCCTCGATCGATGTCTCGCTCTGATTTTCCAGCGTGAGCGTGCCGATGACCAGCAGCTTGTTCTGCTTCGATTCGCCGATGAGGAACGAGAAGAGCTCCGTCGTCGATGGATCGGCCCACTGCAGATCTTCGATGATGATGATCAGCGGCGTGCCGGACGTGTCGCCGCCGGCGTTGAGATATCCGTAGATGTCCTGCATCGATTGCACGATGCGGTTGTAGAGGCGGTACTTCTGGCCGTGGTAATCGGTCGATGCCGGTTCGCTCGTCGCGCCGACCGGCCGCAGGATGCGCCGGATCTCTTCCGCGACATCGGCGTGCGGATTCACCGCCGTCACGAGCTGATGGAAGATCTCCAGGAACGGCGCGTAGATCGTTTTGCGATTGACGGGACAGCGTCCGCAGAACACGCGCGCGCCGTCGAGCTGCGCGCGCAGCGTCGCATCGCGCACGATGCGCTTTTTCCCCATCCCTTCATGGCCGGCGACGATTACGCCGTTGCCGTGACCCTGCCGCGCTGCCTCGATCAGCAGATTGAGTTGACTGACTTCGTTCTTGCGTCCGATGAGCGGCGCCGCGAACAACTCACCGCGTCCGAGAAGCAGCGCGCCGGTCGGTGCGGTCTTGTTCGCTGCTTCGGCGACTGCGAGCAACAGCGCGGCCGCGGAGGGATACCGATCGCGCGGATCCTTTTCGAGCAGCCGCATGATGATCCGCTCGAGTGCCTCGGGCACATTCGGATTGATCGACGACGGCCGGCGCACCTCTTCGTCGAGGTGCATGCGGATGACGTCGATCGGCGCCTTGCCGTAACCAGGCAGCGCGCCGGTGACGGTCTCGTACAGCGTCATGCCGAGCGCGTACAAATCCGCGCGCGAGTCGACGCGATCCTGCTTCAAAACCTCGGGCGCCATGTACTGCAGCGTCCCGCGGATCTTGCGGTCGAGGACCTGATGCGTCTCGATCGCGAGGCCGAAGTCCATGATCTTCGCGACGCCCGTGTCGCTCACGAGCACGTTCGACGGCTTCAGATCGAGATGGATGATGCCGAGGTGATGGATGTGATGGAGGCCGGACGCGATCTGCAGGACGGCGTCGTAAAGCGCGTCCCAGTTTTGTCCGTCAAAATATTCGGAGATCTTCTTGCCGGCGAAGAACTCCATCGTGAAGTACGGAAAGCAGTTCTGCAGAAGGCCGAAGTCGTAGACCTTAATGATGCTCGGGTGATCGAGCGAAGCGAGGGTCGCGAACTCGGCTTTGAAGCGGATCGTCTGTTGCGGATCGGACAACTCGTGGCGAAGGATCTTGATCGCTTCGTCGCGCTTGTCCGAGATGTCAAACACGCGATAGACGCAGGTACCGGGCGTGTCTTTGAGGACCGTCCGAATTTGGTAACGCGGCGGCAGTTGAAGCTCAGGCGCGACAGCGTCGGTCGTTGTCATGTTTCGTAAAAGTTACTTGCTGGGCCAGAATATAACCCATCGCGTGCTGAAAAGGGTCAGAAATTGCCCATACGGGACAGCAGACAACAGATAGCAGATAGCAGAAGCGCCCGGGGGTGCGTGCTATCGTTAGATTGCTTCGTCCTGCTATCTGCTATCTGCTGTCTGCTATCCGATGACTGATCTGCCGCAATCGCTCGACCGCTTCGAGATCGTCCGGATCCTCGGACGCGGAGGCATGGGAACGGTTTATCTCGCGAAGGATCAACGACTTGGGCGGCAGGTCGCGCTCAAGGTGCTGCACCTCGAGCAGCTCGCGGGAGAAGATCGGCGGACGCGCTTCCTGCGCGAGGCGCGAGCGGTCGCGGCCGTACGCCATCAGAACGTCGCCACCATTTATGAGGTCGACGAGACCGACGAGGGCGTGCCGTTCCTGGTCATGGAGTATTGCGAGGGCGAGACGCTTTCGCAGCGGATGCGGCGGCGACCGCTCGATTCGGCCGAATTTCTGACGATAGCGAAGCAGATCTCCGCCGGCGTCGCGGCCGCTCACGACAACGGAATCGTCCATCGCGACATCAAGAGCGCCAACATCATCATCGAGCCGACCGGCCTCGTGAAAATCCTCGATTTCGGTCTGGCGAAACTCGTCAATCGCGATGTCACCGCATCGCGCGACTCGAGCACGGGACAACTCTTCGGCACGCTGCACTACATCTCGCCCGAGCAGGCTCGCGGCGCGACCGCCGACGAGCGCAGCGATCTCTTTTCTGTCGGCATCGTCCTCTATCAAATGGCATCGGGACAGTTGCCGTTCACCGGTGACGCACCGCTCGCCATCCTCGCGAAGATCCGCGACTCCGAGCCCGAGCCGTTCATCCCGCTCGATCCCGCCCTCCCCTCGCCCATCTTCAAAATCATCGGCCGCCTGCTGCAGAAAGATCCGAAAGACCGCTACCAGAGCGCGCGCGAGCTGCAGCAGGACCTGCAGGAGATCGACACGCCGACGGTGCAGATCACGACCGGCACCACGAGAACGATGCTGCGTCGCACCGTGCGCAAGCCGCGCACGATTCAGATCGCCGTCGTTGCCGTTGCACTGCTGGTCTTCATCTCCGCGATCGTGATCTCGCGCAGACACACCTCGGATGACAAACCGAATACGACGACCGCGACAGCGGCCGGCGGAGCGACGCCGTTGCGATCGATGGCCGTGCTGCCGCTCGACAATCTCGCGAACAACACGCACGACGAATTCCTCTCCGTCAGTCTCGCCGACGCGCTGGTGACGAAGCTCCAGGAAGTGCCGACGCTGCAGGTGCGTCCGACCTCCGCGGTGCTCGACTATCGCGGCAAGAAGATCGACGCGAAAGCCGCCGCGAAGGCGTTGCAGGTCGATGGCATTCTGGCCGGCAGCTTCATCGCCGCGGGTGACATCGTCCGCGTGAATCTGCAGCTCACCGACGCGCGCACCGGCTACAACGTCTGGACCGATTCGGCGCAGGGGAAGCGCCAGAATCTGCTCCAGCTGATCGATGACGTCTCCGACCGTACCGCGCGCGGACTCGGCCAGAAGCTTTCGGTAAAAGCATCGGCGCCGACGTCGCAATCGCAGCAGCCACGCTCTTCGAACCCGCAGGCGTACGAGGAGTACCTCAAATCGCGTGCGCTGGTCGGAAGCTTCTTCCCCGAGGATCACAAGAATCAGATCGAGTATCTGAAGAAGGCGATCGATCTCGATCCGAACTTCGCCGCGGCATACGCCGATCTCGCCAGCGCGCTTTCGCTCGGACAGGCGCGCGGACTCGCCTCCGACGATCAGACGTTGCAGCGCGCACAGTGGTACGCGCGCCAGGCCGTGCGGCTCGATCCGAATCTCGCCTCGGGGCATCTCGCGCTGTCGCGCGTGTTCGTGCGCGATCCGGACCGGTATCGCGAATCGGTACGCGAAAATCTGGCCGCGCTGCGCGTGAATGCGAACGATCCGCAGTCGCTGCAGCAGCTCGCGAACTACTTCGTCGCGACCGGCGAGACGACGCAGGCGAAGTGCATGTTCGACAAGCTCGTCGCGATCGATCCTTCTTCGAACGAAGCGAAGACCCGCGCGTACTGGAACGTGAACGTGCTCGATCCCGAGGGCGCGATTCAGAACGCGCAGTACGCGCTGGCGAACAAGAGCACCGAGCCGGCCGGACACGACGTGCGCGCGCTCGCATTCATCATGCGCGGCAGCGACGGCGAGGCGGAGAAAGAAGCAGATCGCGTGCTGCAACTCGTCCCGCAGAGCTACCTCGGCAAGGGCCTGAAGGCGATGATCGCGGCCGATCGCGGCGATCGCGACACCGCCGTCGCGTACCTCAAAATGTTCGAATCGGACGGCGAGCGCTATCACTGGGCCGCGCTGCGTCAGTGCATGGTCTACGCGCGCCTCGGCGACCGTGACAACGCGATCAAGTGGCTGCAGAAGTCGTACGACCTCGGCAATCACTCCTGGTACCAGCTCGTGAAGCACCCCTGGTTCGCGTCATTGCAGAGCGATCCCGAGTTCCAGAAGCTCGTCGTGAAGATGAAGCAGGATCTCGATGACGTGTACGACGACGTGACCGGCGTCTACCAACTGATCTGCCGCTAGACGTTTCTTCTTTCCATCCATGCGCGTCTAAGCAACAACGGAGGACGCCATGAAGCGTTTCACCCTGGCACTTGCCCTTCTCCTCACCTTCCCCACCTTCGGCGCAATCCCGAAAAAACCCGTCGTCCAACTCGCCATCCTGCTCGACACGAGCGGCAGCATGGACGGCCTCATCGATCAGGCGCGCAAACAATTGTGGCGCGTCGTCAACGAGCTCGCGACCGCCAAGAAAGACGGCCACTCGCCGAATCTGCAGGTCGCGCTCTTCGAGTACGGCAACGACGGCCTCTCCTCCGAAAAGGGCTACATCCGCCGCGTGCTGCCGCTGACGACCGATCTCGATCGCGTGTCCGAGGAGTTGTTCGCGCTGCGGACCAACGGCGGCTCGGAATTCTGCGGACAGGTCATCGGCGAAGCGACGAAGCAGCTCGACTGGAGCAAATCGCCGGATGACATGAAGCTGATCTTCATCGCCGGCAACGAAGAGTTCACGCAGGGCAAGATCGACTTCCACACCACCTGCAAAACCGCGATCGAGAAGGGCATCATCGTCAACACGATCTTCTGCGGCGACAAAGCGGAAGGCATTCGCACGAAGTGGAAGGAAGGCGCGGATCTCGCCGACGGCCACTACATGTCGATCGATCAGAACCAGGCGGTCGCCGACATTCCCGCTCCGCAGGACAAGGAGATCGCCGTCCTCGGCACGGAGTTGAACAAAACGTACATCAGCTACGGCGTGGTCGGCGCGGCAGGCGCGGCGCGACAGACGGCACAGGATGCGAATCTCGCCGCGGCACCGACTGCGAACGTGCAGCGGCAGGTCGCGAAGGCGCAGGCGGTGTACTCGAACACGTCGTGGGATCTCGTCGATGCGACGAAAGAAGGAACCATCGACGTCTCGAAAATGGAGGCGAAGGATCTTCCCGACGCGATGAAGAAGATGACGCCGGAGCAGCGCAAGGCGTATGTCGCGGAGAACGCGAAGAAGCGCGCGGACATCCAGTCGAAGATCAAGAAGCTCGATGCGGATCGGCAGAAATACGTCGCGGCCGAACAGAAGAAGCTTTCGCCTGCATCGAACACGCTCGACGCGGCGGTCATCTCGGCCGTGCGCGATGTCGGCACGAAGCAGGGCTACAAGTTTCCCTAAGGATCGACGATGCGCACCGTTATGGCCTTTCACGCACGCCGGCCATGCCGGCGGGCCACCGCAGCATGGCTGCGGTTCATCAGATTCAGCGGCGGCATGGCCGCCGCACTCCTTTTGACCGTTGTCGCATTCGCGGACGGGATGATCGTCATCCCGACACCTGTGCCGGTCCGCGATCCGTTCCCGCTCGCGGTGAAGTATCACCACGTCACGGTCTCGATTCACGATCAGATCGCGAAGACGAGCATCGATCAGGAGTTCTTCAACCCGAGCAACGCGCGGCTCGAAGGGATGTACATCTTTCCGCTGCCGAAAGGCGCGGTGATCCGCGATTTCTCGATGGAAGTCGACGGCAAGATGCTCTCCGCGGAGCTGCTCGACGCGGTGAAAGCGCGCGGCATTTACGAAGACATCGTGCGCAAGATGCGCGATCCGGCGCTGCTCGAGTACATCGGGAACGGCGCGTTCAAGGTGCGCATCTTCCCGATCGAGCCGCGCAGCACGAAGCGCGTGAAACTGTCATATTCCGAGGCGTTGACGTCCGATGCGGGACTGTTCCGCTACACCTATCCGCTGAACACCGAGAAGTTTTCCGCCGCGCCGCTCGATGACGTCTCGATCCGCGTCGATCTCGAATCGCAGCATGGGCTGAAGACGATCTTCTGTCCCAGTCACGACGTCGAAGTGCGGCGTAAAGGCGCGAGGAATGCGGTCATCGGATTCGAAGCGAAGCGGACGAAGCCTGACACGGACTTCACGCTCTACTTCAGCGCGGACGATCAGGGCGTCGGACTGAACGCGACGTGCCATCGCGTCGCGGGCGAACCGGGCTACTTCCTGCTGGCGATCACGCCGGCGTACGACACCGGCAAACGCGCGCAGCCGAAGGACATCACGTTCGTGCTCGACGTCAGCGGCAGCATGGCGGGCGAGAAGATCGCGCAGGCGAAACGTGCCCTGAAGTTCTGTCTCGCCAATCTGAATGCCGACGATCGCTTCGACGTGATCCGCTTTTCGACCGAGGCCGATGCGTTGTTCGGGCGGCTGGAAGACGCGTCGGCGGAGAACGTGAAGAAGGCGCGCGAATACGTCGACGGATTGCGCGCGATCGGCGGGACGAATTCCGAAGAGGCATTGACGCTCGCGCTCAAAACGAATCGCGCGGAGTCGTCGCGGCCGAAGGTCGTCATCTTCATCACCGACGGAAAGCCGACGGTCGGCGAGACGGATGAAGACCGGCTCGTCAAACGCGTGACGGACGCGAACGTCGAGCATCTGCGCATCTTCACGTTCGGCGTCGGCGACGATCTCAACACGCACTTCCTCGACAAGTTGACCGAGGCGACGCACGCGGCGAGGACGTACGTGAGTGAGAAGGAAGATCTCGAGCTGCCGGTATCGAGCTTCTACGAGAAGATCAAATCGCCGGTGCTCGTCGACATCTCCCTCGAATTCGATCGCGGCCTCGGCGTCACGAAGGTCTATCCGCGCGATCTCCCCGATCTGTTCAAGGGCAACCAGCTGACCGTGTTCGGCCGCTACGGCGGAACCGGCTCACATGTGACGCTGCGCGGAAAAGTCGAGGGGAAGTCGATCAGCATTCCGTACCTCGTCCCCTTCCCGGCGCGCGAAGACGACAACGAATTGATCGCGCCGTTGTGGGCCGCGCAACGCATAGGCTACCTGCTCGATCAGATCCGTCTGCATGGCCAGGAGAAGGAGCTGGTCGACGAAGTGACGGAGCTCGCGCGCAAGTACGGCATCGTCACGCCGTACACGAGCTACCTGATCATGGAGGACGAGAAAGTGCGCGTCCGCCGCGAGGATCAGGTGTTCAACGTGATGCCGCCCGCGCCCGTCGCCGCGATGAAGAGCGCGTACGACGCGATGAATGCGCCCGCCGGCGCCGCGAGCGTGCAGGCGAGCAAAGAAGTGGAGGCGATGAAGAACGCCCAGAACCTCGCCCAGGCGAACCAGGGCCGCCAGCAGGTGAACGCGGCGTCACGCAACGTGCAGGGCCGCGCGGTTTACAACATCGGCAACAGCTGGATCGACTCGAAGGTGCAGTCGCAGCGGCAACAGCAGAACGTGCGACGCGTGCAGTTCGCCAGCCCCGCCTGGTTCGACCTGCTGCACAAGGAGCCGAATGCCGCGCAGTTCTTGGCACTCGGAAAAAACGTCCGGTTCGCGCTGAATGATGCGGAGGTGGTGGACGTATTCGAGTAACGGAGCGCGGACGTCCCGTCCGCAGTCGGCGGGCGTCTCGCCCGGCGACCAGGTGATCGGGCGTGACGCCCGATCACTGCGGGCCAGAGGCCCGCGCTCCAATGAGCTCCGTCGCTTCGAACATCCGATTCAGCGCCCGCTCGGCGGGCACGCGAATCTCCTCCGGCACTTCGATCTCGTACTTCAGGTCGCGCAGCGAGTCGCGAACGTCCTCCAGTGTCGTCACCTTCATGAACGTGCAGAGCTTGCAGCCTTTCAGGAACGTCTTGTCCGGCACTTCCATCGCCAGCCGGTCGGACAGGCCGCACTCCGTCACGACGAGGAAGCGCTTCTCGGGACGTTCCTTCGCGTAACGCACCATGCCCGACGTCGACAGCACGGCGTCGGCGAGCGCAGCGACGTCACCGCGGCATTCCGGATGGACGAGGATCTGCAACTCCGGATCGCCGGCTTTGATCCGCGAGATTTCTTCCGGCGTGATCTGCTGGTGCACATAGCAAAACCCTTCCCACGGGATGATGTTCTTCTCCGGCACCTGCTCGGCGACGTGGCGCGCGAGGTTGCGATCGGGCACGAAGAGGATGTTGCGATTCGGCAGCGTGCGCACGACCTTTCCCGCATTCGCCGACGTGACGATGATGTCGGACAGCGCCTTCACCGCCGCAGTCGTATTCACGTACGACACGACGGCGAGATCGGGAAATTGCGCGCGCAGCTCCTCGATGCGTAACTTCAGATCCTCGGCCGGCGCCGAATCGGCGAGCTGACAGCCAGCGAGCAGATTCGGCAGCAGCACGGTCTTCGACGGATTGACGATCTTTGCCGTCTCCGCCATGAAGTGCACGCCGCAGAACTCGATCACATCCGCGTCGCGCACCTTTGACGCCATCAAGGCGAGCTCGAGCGAATCGCCGACGAAATCGGCGACCTTCAGGATCTCCGCGCGGTAGTAGTTGTGCGCGACGATCACCGCGTTGCGCTGTTTCTTCAGCTCGCGAATCTCTTCATGCAGGGCTTCGTATCCGCGCACTTCCTCCTCGGTGTAGTCGTAGGTCGTGACGCGGCTCAGTTCTTCGAAAAGTGTCGGCATCGATCTCCTCTCGACGTCATTTCAACAGCACGACCGTCGCTCCCCATCTGCCGCCCGAGGGGTCGGCATCGATGAACGACTCGACGAAATCGAGCGAGCGGAGCAGTGAGTGAATCCGCTCCCGCTGCACGCC
>DATEZA010000141.1:0-31149 GCA_035255945.1 Thermoanaerobaculia bacterium | reverse complement strand
TGCTCGTCTATCCGACGACACCGCCACAGAATCCCGTGCTCGTGCTGCTGCTGAACCTGCTCGTGTGCGGCGGCGTGGGCTACATCATCATGGGACAGAAGACGAAGGGCATCGTCGCCATCGTGGCGTGGGTCCTCGGCCTCTGCACGTTCGGCATCCTCAGCGGAATCGTCGGCATCGTCGGCGCCATCGACGGCTACCTGCAGGCGATGCAGCTCCAGGCCGGCCATCCCGTCGGCCAGTGGACGTTCTTCAACGATCACCGTTGATTAGCCCCTCACCCGGCCTTCGGCCACCCTCTCCCCGCGCGGCGGGGAGAGGGTCAAGGCGCGGCAATCCGTCCCTCGCCCCTCCACCGTAGTTCTCGTTCGGAGGCAGACATGAGCGAGAACGACAACATCACGAAGATGCAGCAGATGTACGCCGCATTCGGCAGCGGCGACATCACCACGATTCTGGCCAACGTGACCGACGACTGCGACTGGGGCACCGCCACCACCGCGCAGGAGATCCCGTGGTATCGCATCCGGCAGGGCCGCGACGGCGTCGCCGATTTCTTCCAGACGCTCGCCAGCGAGGTGAATTTCCAGCGCTTCGAGCCGAATCTCTACGCCGCGGCGGGCGATGACGTGCTGGTGCATCTCGATTACACGTACGAGATCAAGCGCAACGGTAAGGTCGCGCCGTCGACGGCGGTGCATCGCTTCACGTTCCGCGACGGCAAGGTCTCGCGCTTCCGCGCGTACGAAGACACCGCCGCAATTCGCGACGCCTACAACGGATAGATGGAGCGCGGGCGTCTCGCCCGCAGTGCTCGGGCGTCCTCGCCCGGGCACTTCTCTGGTCGCCGGCCGAGACGGCCGCCGACTGCGGACGGGACGTCCGCGCTCCTCAAAGCGGATAGGGCCAGAACGGCAGATTGCGGACGATCCCGTAGCCGATCACGACTGCGGCGATCGTCCACGCCACCTTCGGCTTCGTCACCAGTCGAGGCCAGTACGCGACGGCCGCGAGAAACGGCGCCAGCACGAAGATCAACTGATTGAATCGAAACGCGCCGCTGATGTCGCCGTGCAGCAGGTGATACGCGGCGCGGGTCGCACCGCAGCCCGGACAGTCGAGTCCCGTCAGCACGTGAAAGATGCAGCGCGGATAGAAGCTCTGCGGCGTCGGCTCGAACCGGTACAGCACGATCGCGCCGATCGCCGCAGCGACGCTAGTGACGAGCCATCTGCGGGATGTAGAGAAGAAGTCCGAGTACATTGAGAGCCAGTCCGACACCAAACGCGATCCAGCACCAGCGCCTGGCGTTATCCGATGCAGCCTGCGCACCTCCGACATCACCCGCCGCGAGTTTCGAGCTCACCTGCGCCGCGTAAACGATCGCCACGATGCCGAAAGGCATGCAGCAGCAGAGCGTCACGAGGATCGACTGAATCAGATACGTGCTGATGTCCATCGGCATCTGCACGGCCGTGGTCGGACGGATCGCCGCCGCGCCGCAGTTCGGACAGAAGTCGACGCCGGGAGTGAGCTGGTTGCCGCAGGTCGTGCAGAACATTCAGTGCTGTGCCCCTTCCGGGTATTCGATGAACTGGCCGTTGGAGAAGATGATGTCGTCCCTGAAGTTCGTCGTGCCGCCGCGCGGTGACTCGACGTAATCGCGCGGATTGGAGTGCTCGAACATTCCGTCCTGGCCGCCGCTCCCGATCACATATCCGGTACAGCGTCCTTCCTTCGTCTCGTAGCAGAAATACATCAGGGGATGCGCCCATCCATCGATGCGCGGCATGGTCGTGACGTACTTTGGCTGGAGGATCGGCTCGAGCGCTTCAATCGACGTCGCCTGCGGATAGCCGTTGTTGTCCGTGCCGTAGGCCTCGATCGCGGTGGCGACCGTACGCACGTCGGCCATCGTCCGTTTCTGTTTCGAGCGCTGCATCGCCGTCAGCAGATTCGGAATCGCGATTGCCGAAAGAATGCCGATGATCGCGAGCACGAAGAATCCGCCGACCAGCAGCGCGATGACGATGACGACGACGTTCGACCCGCCCGATGCCGGCGGCGCTGCGGTCTGTGCGCCGTTCGTCGGACGCCCGCACCGCGCACATGGCGCATACGAGATCGTGGGAACCGGAGCTCCGCACCACGCGCAATACATACGCTGCGAGTGTACGACAAGCTCTCAGCTTGTCGTGGGGACAACCTGAGAGGTTGTCCTACACACATCACCACATCATGCCGAGCTGCAGCTTCGCGGCGTCCGACATCATGCTCCGATCCCACACCGGATCGAACACCACCTCGACGTCCGCATCCTTCACGTCGGGCAGCGTCTCGATCTTGTGCTTCACATCGGACGCGAGCACCGGACCCATCCCGCAACCCGGCGCCGTCAGCGTCATCTTCACCTTGACGTCGTAACCGCTGCCTTCTTCGCGCGGCTGCACGTCGCACAGATACACGAGGCCGAGGTCGACGATATTGACCGGGATCTCTGGGTCGTAGCAGGTCTTGAGCTGATCCCAGACCAGCTCCTCGATCTTTTCTTTCGTTACCGCTTCGCCTTCCGCCGCCTGTGCGGTTTCGGGCGGCGTCTTCCCGATTGCTTCGACTTCGCGTCCGGAAACGCGGACCATCAGGCCGCGATCGGTGATCAGCGTGTAGGTGCCGCCGAGGGCCTGCGTGATCGTGGCGTGGGCCCCCTGCGGAACGAGAACCTTTTCACCGCTCGGGATCATCACCGCTTCACACGTCCGGCTGACGACGATTTCTTCTCTCATGCTCACTCCGTTGTAACCGACTCTCCATCACCCTTCAGCGCCGCGTTCAGCGTATGCCAGGCGAGCGTTGCACATTTCACGCGCGCCGGGAACTCCGAAACACCGGAGAACGCGGCGAGCCGGCCAAGCTCGGCCGCATCGAGGCCGCTCGCGTCGCCAGTTACGAGACGATGGAACGTATCGAAGAGTTTCGCTGCTTCATCGCGCGACTTGCCCTTCACCATCGAGCTCATCACCGACGCCGACGCTTTCGAGATCGCGCAGCCGTTGCCGGTGAAGCTCACGTCCGTGATCGCGTCGCCGTCGATCTGCAGAAAGATCGTGTAGTGATCGCCGCAGAGCGGGTTGTAGCCCTCGACCTTGCGGCTCGCGTTAGGCATCTCGCGGTAATTGCGGGGATTCTTGTTGTGGTCGAGGATGACTTGTTGATAGAGCTCTCTCAAATCCGACATCAGCGGAAAACCTCGATCACCTTGCGCAAACCATCGACCAGCGCATCCGCTTCCGCCCGCGTGTTGTAGAGGCCGAACGATGCCCGTCCCGTCGCCGGCACGTTGAAGCGCATCATCAGCGGCTGCGCGCAGTGATGGCCGGTGCGGATGGCGATCCCTTCCTGATCGAGGATCGTGCCGATGTCGTGCGGGTGCACGCCTTCCAGCGTGAACGAGATGACGCTCGCCTTCTGCCGCGCGGTGCCGATGATGCGCAGGCCTGCGATCTCCTGCAGACGGCCGGTCGCGTACGTGAGCAGGTCGTGCTCGTGCGAAGCGATGTTCTCCAGTCCGAGCGATGCGACGAATTCGAGCGCGGTCGCCAGGCCGATCGTGTCGGCGATGTTCGGCGTTCCCGCTTCGAACTTGTACGGCAGCGCGTTGTACGTCGTCTTCTCGAACGACACCGAAAGGATCATGTCGCCGCCGCCCATCCAGGGCGGCATCGCATCGAGCAGCGACTCGCGTCCGTACAGCGCGCCGATGCCGGTCGGTCCATAGACCTTGTGTCCGGAGAACGCGTAGAAGTCGCAGCCGATCTCCTGCACGTCGATCGGCAGATGCGGCACGCCCTGCGCGCCGTCGATGATCACGATCGCGCCGGCGTCGTGCGCCAGCTGCGTCATCTGCCGCACCGGATTGATCGTGCCGAGGGCATTCGATGCATGGCCGAACGCGACGATCTTCGTCCGCTCGTTGAGCAGCTTCGCGTACTCCTCGACGATCACTTCGCCTTCGTCGTTGACCGGCGCCACACGCAGCGTCGCGCCTTTTTCCGCGCAGAGGAGCTGCCACGGAACGATGTTCGAGTGATGCTCGATGGCGGTGATGAGGACTTCGTCCCCTTCGCGCACATTGACCCGTCCCCACGTCTGCGCGACGAGGTTGATCCCCTCGGTGGTCCCGCGCGTGATGATGACTTCCTTTTCGCTGCGCGCGTTCAGGAAGCGCTGGATCACGACGCGCGCGCTTTCGTACGCCGTGGTCGCGACTTCGCTCAGGTAGTGCACGCCGCGATGCACGTTCGAGTTTTCCTCGCGGTAATACTTCACCAGCCGATCGATGACCTGCTGCGGTTTCTGCGTCGTGGCGGCGTTGTCGAGATAGACGAGCTGCCGTCCGCGAACTTTGCGGCCGAGGATCGGAAAATCACGGCGGACCTGCTCGACATCGAAGCCGAGCGCCTGCATGGCGAGACTCATCGCGCACCTCCCCTCCGCTCCGGCATCCGGGCCGGCATCTGGCGGAACATCGCGCGCCGGATCGATTCGCGAACCGGCTCCACTTTCATCCGATCGACGAGCTCGCTGGCGAACGCGTAGATCAGCAGGCCGCGTGCTTCCTCCTCGCCGATGCCGCGCGAGCGGAGATAGAACAGCGGCTCTTCGGCGAGCTGCCCGATCGTCGAACCGTGATTGCACTTCACGTCGTCGTTGTGGATCTCGAGCGTCGGTTTCGAATCGACGATGGCGGTCTCGGACAGCAGCAGATTCTTGTTCGTCTGTTTCGCCACGGTCTTCTGCGCGCCGATGCCGACGATGATCCGTCCGTCGAACACGCCGCGCGCGTTGTCGTCGAGGATGCCTTTGTAGAGCTCGAGCGACTCGCAGTGGGGACGGGCGTGATCGATGACGGTCTTGTTGTCGAGATGCTGCGTGCCGGCGCCGATGAAGAGCCCTTCCAGCACGAGCGAGCTTCCTTCGCCCTTCAGCGCGGCATTGACTTCGTTGCGCACGAGCGCGCCGCCGATCGCGACGCTGTGCGCGGTCACGCTGCTCGAGCGCTCCTGGTGAATCTGCACGGTGCCGACGTGATACGCATCGATCGATTCGCACTCCACTTTGTAGTGATCGACGACCGCGCCATCCTCGGCGACGATCTCGGTGACCGCATTCGTGAAGTACTTGCCCTCACCCGCGTACGTCTCGACGACGGTGAGCTGCGCGCCACGGCTCGCGAGGATGAGGTTGCGGGGATGGGACCAGGTTTCATCGCCTTCGCTGACGTACAGCAGGTGCACGAAGCCTTCGACCGTCGATTCGGCGCGGACGAACGCTCCGTCTTCGAAGTTCGCTGTGTTGAGCGCGGTGAACGCGTGGTTTTGATAATCGGCGTACTTGCCGAGGTGCTCGTTTGGCTCCAGTGGCGAGACGTGCAGCCCCGGCGCGCCTTCACCATTGCGCTCGGCGAAGCGGCCGTTCACGAACACGAGCTCGACCAACGCGCGGCCACGCATGGAGTGGAGCGCGGACGTCTCGTCCGCCCGATCACTTTCTCTGTCGCCGGGCGGGACGCCCGGCGACTGCGGACGTGGACGTCCGCGCTCCCAGTTCACCTTCGCGATCGGCGCAACATTCGTGTACTTCCACTCTTCCTGGCGGGGAGTCGGCCAGCCGAGCTGCTGGAAGCGCTGCGCGGCTTGCTCGCGGATCGTGGAGAGCGTGTCGACGGCACTCATCGCGCGGCGACAACCTCCTGCTCGATCCACTCGTAACCCTTCTGCTCCAGCTCGAGCGCGAGCTCTTTCCCGCCCGACTTGACGATGCGGCCGTTGGCCAGCACATGCACGTAGTCGGGAACGAGATACGTTAATAGACGCTGATAATGGGTGATCACAAGGACTGAATGTTTTTCGCTACGCAAAGCATTCACGCCCTCGGCGACGATGCGCAGCGCATCGATGTCGAGACCGGAGTCGGTCTCATCGAGCACCGCCAGCTTCGGATCGAGCACCGCCATCTGGAAGATCTCGTTCCGCTTCTTCTCGCCGCCGGAGAACCCTTCGTTCACCGCGCGGTTCATGAATGCTTCATCGAGCTCGACGAGCTTCATCTTCTCGCGCGCGATCTGCAGGAACTCCATCGCATCGAGCTCTTCCTCGCCGTGATGCTTGCGCACCGCATTCACCGCGGCCTTGAGGAAATAGATGTTGTTCACGCCCGGGATCTCGACCGGGTACTGCATCGCGAGGAACACGCCTTCACGCGCACGCTCCTCCGTCGGCATCGCC
The DNA here is from genome assembly GCA_035255945.1 of Thermoanaerobaculia bacterium. Taxonomy (GTDB): domain Bacteria; phylum Acidobacteriota; class Thermoanaerobaculia; order Gp7-AA8; family Gp7-AA8; genus JAJPHC01. The sequence goes on along the minus strand of DATEZA010000141.1, from coordinate 24,865 downwards.
AGGAGGTCTTTCCCTTCGTACGTGACCGAGCCCTGCGTGACTTCGTATCGCGGCCGGCCGGCGAGCACGTTCGCCAGCGTCGATTTGCCGGAGCCGTTCGGCCCCATGATCGCGTGCACTTCACCCGTGCCGACGCTCAGCGTCAGGCCGCGGAGGATTTCCTTGCCTTCGATGCCGGCATGGAGGTTGTTGATTTCGAGCATTAACCGACGCTTCCTTCCAAAGAAACTCCGAGCAGCTTCTGCGCTTCGACGGCGAACTCCATCGGGAGCTCGCGGAACACTTCGCGGCAGAAACCGCTGACGATCATCGACACCGCGTCTTCCGCGCTGATGCCGCGCTGCTGGCAATAGAAAAGCTGGTCCTCGCCGATCTTCGAGGTCGACGCCTCGTGCTCCATCGTCGCGGACGAATTGCGCACCTCGATGTACGGGAACGTGTGCGCGCCGCACTTGTCGCCGAGGAGGAGCGAGTCGCACTGCGAGTAATTGCGGGCGTTCGTGGCGCCTTTCATGATCGTGACGGCGCCGCGATAGGTCTGCTGTCCGTGTCCCGCGGAGATGCCCTTCGACACGATCGTCGAGCGGGTGTTCTTGCCGATGTGAATCATCTTCGTGCCGGTGTCGGCCTGCTGATAGTTCGCCGTCACCGCCACGGAGTAGAACTCGCCGACCGAGTTGTCGCCCTGCAGGATGCAGCTCGGATACTTCCACGTGATCGCCGAGCCGGTCTCCACCTGCGTCCACGAAAGCTTCGCGTTGGTGAACGCTTTGCCGCGCTTGGTGACGAAGTTGTAGATCCCGCCTTTGCCCTGCTTGTCGCCCGGATACCAGTTCTGCACGGTCGAGTACTTGATCGAGGCGTTGTCGAGCGCGACCAGCTCGACGACCGCGGCGTGCAACTGGTTCTCGTCGCGCATCGGCGCGGTGCAGCCTTCGAGATAGCTGACGGTTGCGCCTTCATCGGCGACGATCAGCGTCCGCTCGAACTGACCCGTCCCCGCGCTGTTGATGCGGAAATAGGTCGACAGCTCCATCGGGCAGCGGACGCCTTTCGGGATGTAGCAGAACGAGCCGTCGCTGAAGACCGCGCTGTTGAGCGTGGCGAAGAAGTTGTCGGTGTACGGAACGACGGAGCCGAGGTATTTGCGGACGAGATCCGGATGCTCGCGGACCGCTTCGGAGAACGAGCAGAAAATGACGCCGACCTTCGCGAGCTCGGTGCGGAAGGTCGTCGCGACGGAGACCGAATCGAACACTGCGTCGACGGCGACTCCGGTCAGGCGCTTCTGCTCTTCGAGCGAGATGCCGAGCTTCGTGAACGTGGCCCGCACCTCGGGATCAACTTCATCGAGCGAGTTGAGCTTCTTCCTCTGTTTCGGCGCGGAGTAGTAGCTGATCGCCTGGTAATCGATCGGGCCGTACTTCACGTTGGCCCACGTCGGCTCGCTCATCGTCTTCCAGTGGCGGAACACCTTCAGCCGCCATTCGAGTAGCCACTCCGGCTCCTCTTTCTTGTGCGAGATCAGGCGGACGATCTCTTCGTTGAGGCCCGGCGGCGCGACATCGGCTTCGATGTCGGTGACGAAGCCCCACTTGTAATCCTGATTGGCAATTTGTTCGATCGTTTCAGACATGTTGCTGCACCAGTTCCTGTTTCTTGATCGCCGCAAACGGCATCGTGCCTTGCGTCAGCTCGGCGAGCGTGACCTGCTCGAATGCGCCCTTGATCGCGCGGTTGATGCCGAACATGAAGCGCCGCGACGGGCAGGCGACGCGAATCGAGCAGACCGCGTGGCCAGATTCGTCGACCGACTCGCACTCGACGAGATTCCACGGACCTTCGAGCGTTTCGATGATCTGTCCGAGGGTGACGATGTCGGCGTCGCCGTCGAACGAGTAGCCGCCGCCGGCGCCGCGATACGACTGCACGATGCCGCCCGCGTGGAGCGTTTTCAGCACTTTCGTGATCATCGGCAGTGGCAGGTGATAGAAGGTCGCGATCTCGCGCGCGGCGACGACTTCACCCGCTTTGCGGGCCAGGTAGACGGTGGCGAGAAGGCCGTAATCGGTGAGTCGGGAGATCTTCAGCATTGGTTGTCCGCGGTCGCGGGTGGCAAACAGTACCACCTTGGTACGGTATGTTCAACCGGCGCGCCAATGCGATTAATCCGGCGACCTCAACGATGCCGCTGCTTGTCCGATCCGTTGCGCTTTCCGATCCCCGGACGCGCCCCTTTTACGCTCCGCTCCTTGAGCTCGTCGCGGCTCGAGGCATTGCGATGACTGCGATCCGCGGTCGGCTCTTCACGCTTGCTGACGGTTGGTCCACCCTGATTCTGTCTGTCCTTTGCCATGCGAATCGATGTCGCAAAAAGCAGGCCGCAAGCATCAGCGGTCGAACACCAGCAGGCGCCGCTGCGCGTTGACCCAGACATCGATCGCGATGCGATGGCCGTCGTTCGAGAAGCTCGCGTCCTCGAGTCCGTCGATGCCGTACGCGTGCAGGCGGACGCCGTCGTACGACATCAGGTGATTCGTCGCGTCGATGCGGCCGCGCGGGGCGACGCGCACGAGGAAGATGACTTCGCGCGGCGTCGTGCGCAGCAGCTCGAGCGAGCCGTGGTCCGCGGGGTAGATCGTCGCGAGCGGGAGCGTGCTCGTGCCGCTCGTGCGCCAGAGCGTCAGTGAATCGCGATCGGTCGTCGCGCGAAGCGTCGTATCGCAGAACGCGACCGGCTTCATTGCAATCGCCGGCGGCTTCGACGACGTGCGGCGCTTGCTGATCACGTCCGCGACGATGCGGTTGCGCGCGAAGCTCGCGGCGATGTGATTGTCGTCCGTCCACTCCAGCTCGCGCAGTGCGCCGTAGCGCGCGGGGATCACCACATCCGTCTGCCGCGTCGCGACGAGCACCACGCGCACTTCGTTACCTCGCGCGTAGGCGAGACGGAGACCGTCGGGTGAGAGCCGCGGCAGCGTGAGATTGCCGCCGGCGACGGTGAGGATCAGCTGGCCCAGCGCGGCGAGAAAGAGGCCGACGCTCAACGCGACCTCGTCATCATCGTGCCGAGCATCGTCGCGACGAGCGTCTCGTTCGCGCCGTCCATCCCGAACACATCCGCACGGCAGACCGTGATGGTCTTTCCCGCGCGCAGCACGCGTGCACGGGCCACGAAGCGCGGCGCTGCAGCGGGCGCGAGCAGATTCACTTTGAACTCGATGCTGAGCACGTCGGAGCCGGGCGGCATGAGCGTGATCGCGGCGCCGCCGCATGCGGAGTCGGCAATCGAAGTCAGCACGCCGGCATGGACGAAGCCGTTCTGCTGGAGGAGATCGGCGCGTGCATCGATCGCGATGCCGACCTCGCCCGGCGCAATGGTTTCGAGCCGCGCACCAAACGAGCTCATGAGCGACTGGCGCGCAAACCCTTCGCGTAAATCGCGCTCGAACTCGGGATTTCGGACGTTGTAAACACTCATCGGCGAGCGCGATTCTACGCGTCTCCGTGGCATGCAAAATGCGATAAATCGAGACAGGTCATATGGAAAACAAACTGGGATTCGCACTCGCTGCACTGGTTCTGGCCGCTGCCTGTCACCGCGGTTCGAGCAGCATGCAGCGCGAGCAGAAAAGCTATGGAGTCGTTCAGGAAGGACAGGCCAGCGGGGTCTCGTCGACGATCAACGCACCGGGCGAAACAACGCCGCCGATGACGAACACGAGCGCCGACACGACGAGCAACTTCACCCTCGCGCCGAATGTCGATACGACCGGAACCGTGCCGCCCGGCAGTCTCGCCGGAACGATGCCGGCGCCGCCGGCGACCGCGATGCCCGCGCCGCCTCCGCGCGTGATCACGACGACGCAACCGCAACAGCCGCCGCGAATCGTGATTACGAACACGAATCCGCAACCGGCGCAACACCAACCGCAGCAGCAGCCACAGCCGAAGAAGAACCCGACTCCTCCGCCGCCACAGACGGACACGACGGCGACGACGGACACGACAGCGACAACCACCGCGCCGCCGCCGCCACCGCCGCAAACCGACACCACGACGACGCAAGAGAAGAAGCCGGAGCAGGAGAAGAAGGATCAGCCCGAAGAGCCGGCGCCGCCGCCACCTCCTCCCACCCAGACCGATACGCGCGGCTGGTAGCTAAACGAGCATCAGCTAAAATGCGCGCCCAATGTCGCGGGTGACGTTTCAGTCTTTGATCCTGACGCTCCAGAACTTCTGGGCCGAGCGCGGGTGCCTCATCGAGACGCCGCTCGATCTCGAGGTCGGCGCCGGCACGATGCACCCCGCCACCTTTCTCCGCGTCCTCGGTCCCGAGCCGTGGAACGTAGGCTACATCCAGCCTTCCCGCCGTCCGGCAGACGGGCGTTACGGCGATAACCCTTTCCGCCTCGGCAAGCACTACCAGTTTCAGGTCATCCTCAAGCCGTCGCCGCTCGAAGTGCAGGAGCTGTATCTCGATTCGCTCCGCGCGATCGGGCTCGACCTGACGAAGCACGACATCCGCTTCGAGGAAGACAACTGGGAGTCGCCGACCCTCGGCGCGTGGGGCGTCGGCTGGCAGATCCTGCTCGACGGCATGGAGATCACGCAATTCACATATTTCCAGCAGGCCGGCGGAATCGATCTCGCGCCGATCTCCGCCGAGATCACGTACGGACTCGAGCGCCTGACGATGTTCCTCTCGCGCAAGGACTCCGTGTTCGACATCGAATGGACCAGCGGCGTCGGCTACGGACCGGTGCGGCATCAGGACGAATACGAGTTCTCGAAGTACTACTTCGAAATTGCGGACATCGATCTGCACTGGAAGCTGCTCGACGCATACGAAGGCGAAGCACGGCGCTGTCTCGATGAAAAGCTCGTGCTCCCCGCGTACGACTTCACGCTCAAGTGTTCGCATGTCTTCAACACGCTCGACGCGCGCGGCGCGATCTCGGTGACGGAGCGCGTCGGCGTAATCAAGCGCGTGCGCGATCTCGCCGTCCGCTGCGCGCAGCAGTACCTGGCGAGGCGCGAGGCGCTCGGCTTCCCGCTGTTGAATGAGGTGCGCGCGTGAGGCGGGGCACGCGGGCTCGTGGACCCGTGGGCCTGGGGTACTGCGCGCCGCCGTCACACCCACGCACCCACGCACCCACGAACCCGGTTGCGCGGTGGACCACCCCACGACCGCGTAACCGCGCAACCTCGCAACCGGGAGGGCGGGTGGATGTCTGAGTACTTCTTCGAGCTGCTCGCGGAGGAGATCCCGGCGTGGATGCATGACACGGCGGCGGCGACGCTCACGCAGCGACTGACGAAAGTCATCGAAGACCTCGGCGCGCAATCGAGCGGCGTCTGCGTCAACACCACGCCGCGCCGCATCGCGTTCATGCTCGCCAACCTTCCCGGGCGCGAAGCGGATCGCGAGCTCGAAGTCAAAGGTCCGCCGAAGAAGGCGGCCTACGACGCGAGCGGCAATCCGACGCAGGCGCTGAACGGCTTCCTCAAAAAGAACAACGCGGCGATCGAGAACATCATCGATGCCGGCGATTACGTGATGATCCGCAAGCAGATCACCGGACGCGGCGTCGACGAGATCCTCGCCGAGCAGATCCCGCAGATCGTCGAATCGATCCGCTGGCCGAAGATGATGCGCTGGGGCAAGGGCGAGCATTCGTACATTCGCCCGATTCACAGCGTCGTCTCGATCTTCGACGGCCGTCACGTCCCGATCACGGTCTTCGGCGTCTCGTCGGGCACGACCACCGTCGGCCATCGCACGCTCGCGCCGCAGAAGATCGAAGTCCATTCGTACAACGACTACGTGACGAAGCTCGAGCTCGCGCGTGTGGTCGTCGACGCAATGCGCCGCCGCCACGTGATGGCCGAGCGCGCCCGCGTCCTCGGCAACGACGTCGGCGGCACGCCGAGCATCGATGCCTCGATCTGGGCGCAGTGGCAGTACCTCACCGAATACCCGGGCGTGGTGCGCGCGGAGTTCCGCCGCGAATACCTCGCGCTGCCGGAAGAAGTGCTCGTCACGGTGATGCGCGTGCACCAGAAGCAGCTGCCGATCCGCGACGCGGCGGGCAAGCTGACCAGCTCATTCCTCGCGGTGCTCGACAATGAAGGCGATCCGCTCGGCAACGCGGCGTACGGCAATTCGTTCGTCACGAATGCGCGCTTCGCCGACGCGAAGTTCTTCTACGAAACGGATCGCAAGCGGAAGCTCTCGGAGCGCATCGAGCAGCTCGAGCATCTGCAGTTCCAGGAGAAGCTCGGCAATTACGCGGAGAAGACGAAGCGCATCGAGCGCATCGTCCGCGACCTCGGCGGCGACACCGACGCGCTCACCGCCGCGCGTCTTGCGAAGACCGACCTGGTCACCGAAATGGTGAAGGAATTCACCGATCTGCAGGGCCAGATCGGCGGCATCTACGCACGCGAAGAGGGCTATCCCGACGCGGTCTGGATGGCGATCTACGACCAGTACACGCTGCCGCGCACGCACAGCGGCGCGCTCGTCGCGCTCGCCGACCGTACCGACACGCTCGCCGGCTTCTTCTCCATCGGCGCGAAGCCGACCGGCTCGAAGGATCCGTTCGCGTTGCGCCGCGCCGCGCAAGGCATCGTGCAGATCCTCCTCCTTCGCGACAAACGCGAAGTGAAGATCGGCATCGACAAGCTGATCGACCTCGCGACTTCCGATGCGAAGGTGAAGGACGAGCTCCTCGCGTTCTTCGCCGAGCGCGTGAAGACGATCCTGGAACAGACGTACGCGTACGACGAAGTCGCGGCCGCGATGGAAGCGGGATGGTCGTCCTCGCTTACCGATCTCGCCGATCGCGTCGAAGCACTGCGCGCCGTGCGCGAGGACGCGAACTTCCTCTCCATCCTCGATTCCGCCAAGCGCATCGGCAACATCATCGCCGGTCATACTTCGACGAGCGTCGAAACGTCGAAGCTTGAGCACCCGACGGAGAAACGGCTCAGCGAGCTCGCCGATCTCGTCGGCAAGCAGATCGACGAGCTGATCGCGGAGCGTCGTTATCGCACCGCGCTCGAATCGTTCGCCGGCATGGCGCCGGAGCTCGAGACCTTCTTCGAGGACGTGATGGTGATGGTCGAGGACGAAGCCGTGCGTGGCAATCGCATGTCGCTCCTGCGCAAAGTCGGCAACGTGGTGATGAAGATCGCCGACGTGACGAAGATCGTCGTCGATCGCAGCGAGTATCGGTGAGACCCCTCCTCGCCACTCCTGCCTTCTGCTTTCTGCTTTCTGCTTTCTGCTTTTCCTGCAAGCCCGAGCCGGTCATCCCGGCCAGGCCGACTCCCGAACAGATCCGCCACGCGCACATCAATGAAGCGGCCGACGACTCCGCCGAGCGCCGGAACCTGCTGAACATCGCGCGCGGCGCGGCGGTGGTGTCGCGCAGCGGCGAGAGCACGCTCGACAGCTCCGTGGTGCGCACGATTGACGGCGAGCCACGCACCGACTGGATCTCGCCGACCGACGATTTCGAACAGTCGGTCACCTTCTCGCTCGCCGCGCGCAGCCGCATCGACGCGATCGGCGCATCGACCTCGGAGCGTCTCGCCACGAAGACCATCCGCTACGAAACTTCGCTCGACGGCAAGACCTTCACGCCGGTCGCGACGCAAACCCTCGCGCGCCGCTACGGCGATCAGCTGCTCGACATCAAGCCGCCGGTCGATGCGAACTTCATTCGCGCATCGACCATCGACGGCTACCTTCATCCGCTGATCGATCTCCGCAGCGTGATCGCGCACGGCGCCGAAGTCGCGCCGCCGTTGCCGCGCTCCATCAGCGGCTGCTGGTCGCTCAACACGTTTCCCGCCGCGCTCATCGAGCACGACGGCGGCGTCTACGGCTGGTATGACCAGCGCGAACGGATGTGGCTCGACGGCGGCTTCGACGGCCGCGTGTGGCGCTTCGTCTGGGTTCGCGGGCCGCAGTTCGGCCTCATCGCGCTGACCGAAACGCCGGACAACCAGCACCTCAGCGGAATGAAGTTTTTCGAAGACGCCGATCCGCACAACGTCGGCCCCGACCTCCTCGGCGACCGCCAGAAGTGCACCGTCCCGCCGCCGCAGCTCGAAACCGATGTCCTCCGCACATTCCTCGAGCGGCATCACTTCGTCCCGCTTTACGGACTGCATTTCGACAACGCGAATCGCCTGCTCCCGAATCAGAGCGCCTTCGCCATTCGCGAGCTCGCGCGGATCCTCCGCGACGTCGCGCCGCGTCCCGTCCGCCTCGTCTCGCGCGAATTGCGCGGCGCGACCGCGCAGGAAGATCTCGCCGTATCGCAGACGCGCATCACGTCACTGCGCGACGAGCTGCAGCGTCAGAAGCTCGATCTGTCGCGCGTGACGTTCATCGCCGCCGGCCGTGCCGACTACCACACGGCGGTCTGGAGCGAAATCATGCGCACGATGCAGAGCGGCGTCGAGATCGAGATACCGCGATAAGAGATTGCAGACGGCAGACAGCAGATAGCAGATAGCAGCAGCGCCGATTTGACCTGCTATCTGCTATCTGCTGTCTGTTATCTTTTCTGAGAGGTCCTCCGATGACGAAATACGTCTACTACTTCGGCGACGGCCATGCCGAGGGCAACGCGAAGATGAAAGAGATCCTCGGCGGCAAAGGCGCAGGCCTCGCCGAGATGACCAACATCGGCGTTCCCGTTCCTCCCGGATTCACGATCTCCACCGAGGTCTGTACGTATTTCTATGAGCACGACAAGTCGTATCCGCCGGAACTGAAAGACGCAGTCGCCGAGAACCTCGCGAAGGTCGAGCAGTCGGTCGGACGCAAATTCGGCGATCGCGACCAGCCGCTGCTCGTCTCCGTCCGCTCCGGCGCGCGCGCATCGATGCCCGGCATGATGGACACGATCCTCAACCTCGGATTGAACGATGACACCGTGCAGGGCCTCGCAAAGCACGACGAGCGTTTCGCCTACGACTCGTACCGGCGCTTCATCCAGATGTACTCCGACGTCGTCCTCGAGATCGACCGCGAGCACTTCGAGCACGAGCTCTTCGCCATGCGCGACAAAGCCGGCGTCGACAGCGACGCAAAGATCCCCGCGGCGAATCTGAAGGAGCTCGTCGAGACGTACAAACGGATCGTGCGCGAAAAAGGGGGGCAGGACTTCCCGCAGGACGTCAACGAGCAGTTGTGGGGAGCCGTCGGTGCGGTGTTCAACTCGTGGAACAACCAGCGCGCGATTACGTACCGAAAACTGAACGGCATCCCCGACGACTGGGGCACCGCCGTCAACGTGCAGTCGATGGTCTTCGGCAACATGGGCGACGACTGCGCGACCGGCGTTGCATTCACGCGCAATCCGTCGACGGGCGAGCACAAGTTCTTCGGCGAATACCTGGCCAATGCGCAGGGCGAGGACGTCGTCGCCGGCATTCGCACGCCGCTGCCGATCTCGAAATCGCAAGTTGTCGGCGATGAAAAGTCGCTGGAAGAGACGATGCCCGAGGTCTACGCGCAATTAGAGGATGTGTACAAGAAACTCGAAGCGCATTACCGCGACATGCAGGACATCGAGTTCACGATTCAGTCGCACAAGCTCTATCTCCTGCAGACGCGCACCGGCAAGCGGACCGGTTTCGCCGCGGTGAAGATCGCGTGCGACATGGTCGATGAGGGATTGATCAATCACACCGAGGCCGTGTCGCGCGTCGAAGCGGGACAGATCGTGCAGCTCCTCGCCGCGATCTTCGACGTGAAGGAAAAAGAGAAGGCGGTGCATGGCGGACGCCTCCTCGGACGCGGCCTGCCCGCCGGACCGGGCGCCGCGACGGGACGCATCGCGTTCAGCGCCGAGCGCGCGGTCTTGATGGCGAAAGACGATCCGGTGATCCTCGTGCGCATCGAGACCTCGCCCGAGGACATCGCCGGCATGCACAGCGCGGCGGGCATCCTCACCACGCGCGGCGGACTCACGTCGCATGCGGCCGTCGTTGCGCGCGGCATGGGCCGACCGTGCGTCGTCGGCGCGGGCGGTCTGCGCGTCGATTATTCGAAAGGTGAACTGCGCTCCGAGGGACACGAGCCGCTCGAAGAAGGAGACTGGCTGTCGATCGACGGCACCTCGGGCGAGATCATCGGCGGCAAGCTTGCGACGAAACCGTCCGAGGTCATCCAGGTGCTGATCGACGGCACGATGCAGTCCGCTGATTCGGAGATCTACCGCAATTTCGATCGCCTCCTCAAATGGGCCGATGAGATCCGCACCCTCGGCGTCCGCTCGAATGCCGACACGCCGAAGGACGCACGCGTCGCGCGGCTGTTCGGCGCCGCGGGCATCGGACTCTGCCGCACGGAGCACATGTTCTTCGCCGAGGAGCGCATCCTGCGCGTCCGCGAAATGATCCTCGCACGCGACGAGAAAGGGCGGCGGCGCGCACTCGACGAGCTGCTGCCGTTCCAGAAAGCGGACTTCGAAGGGATCTTCCGCGAGCTCGAAGGATTGCCGGTCACGATCCGCCTGCTCGATCCGCCGCTGCACGAATTTCTGCCGCAGAGCGAGCAGCAGATTTCGGCCGTCGCGCGCGACATGGGCTGGGGCTTCGTTGAATTGCGGGCGAAAGTGAACCAGCTGCACGAATCGAATCCGATGCTCGGCCATCGCGGCTGCCGCCTCGCGATCACGTTTCCCGAAATCTACGAGATGCAGGTCCGCGCGATCTTCCAGGCTGCGTGCGACGTGAAGAAGGACGGCGTCGATGCGCGCCCCGAGGTCATGATCCCGCTCGTCGGAACGGTCAAGGAGTTCACCATCCTGACGGAGATGGTGCGCCGCGTTGGCGCCGAGACGTTGAAGGAGCGCGGCGTCGATTTGCCGGTGATCGTCGGCACGATGATCGAGATCCCGCGCGCGGCGCTCGTCGCGGACAAGCTCAGTGAGACCGCGGAGTTCTTCTCGTTCGGCACGAATGACCTCACGCAGATGACCTTCGGCTACTCGCGCGACGACGCCGGCACGTTCCTCCCCGAATACGTCGACAAGAAGATCCTGCCGAAGGATCCGTTCGAGTCGATCGATCAGGAAGGCGTCGGACAGCTGGTGAAGCTCGGTACGGAGCGCGGACGGAGCGCGAATCAGAATCTGAAGGTCGGCGTGTGCGGCGAGCACGGCGGCGATCCTGATTCGATCCGTTTCTTCCGCACGTGCGGATTGAATTACGTGTCGTGCTCGCCGTACCGCGTGCCGGTCGCGCGACTCGCGGCCGCACAGGCGGAGCTGGAGTTCAAGCACTTCGAAGGGTGACGCCCTCTCACGTCATGCCGAGCGTAGTCGAGGCACCTGGGCGGGCGGCGGCGCGCCATCCGTCCACCCAGGCCCCTCGACTACGCTCGGGGTGACGGGTGACCCCAATCACATTCACGGAGGTTTGACGCTGCACGATACGAAGCATTAACACCGCACTTCCATAATCCGCGCACCAGAACAGCAACGCGGTACCAGATACCAACAAAGGGGCGTACAGCCCCTTTTTTAGTTTCCGGACCAATCACAGGGGCGTAAAGCCCCTTTTTGTTTTTCAGGGCCCTCAACACAACTTCGAAAAAAGAACGGTCATGCGACCGAAGGGAGAAGGTCTGTGTCACGAGGTTTCCACAGGGCCGAGCGGGGCGCTGCACTCGTCATCGTGCTCTTCGCGAGCACGCTGGTGCTGCTGCTGCTCGTCACCGCGCTGACGATCACGCGCATGTCGGGCCGCATGACCGCCCGCCAGCTGACGGCGCAGGGCAATGCGTACAACGCCGCGTCCGCCGGCATGACGAACGCGCTCTCGTGGTTCGTGCATCAGCGCGTGCAACCGGTCGTCTCATTCGCGCCCACCGGCACCGACACCGAGAACGCGACGATCGGCATCGTCCGCACCTACACCATCTTCGATCCGGGCCGTGTCATCGGCCGTTACGAAGTGCGGCGCACCGCAGTCACCGACGTCAGCGCGCGTCGCGGACGCAGCGCGGGCACGGTGTGGCGCATCGAATCGAACGGTTACGTCTACGTCCAGAACAATTCGAACGCCGGTCCCGGCGCGAGCGGCAACACGATCCTCGCGCAGCGAACGATGCGCACCGAGATCCAGCGCCTCGCGCTCGCGCTGCCGGCGAACGCCGCGCTCTCCGCGATCAGCGGCCGCAACGTTAACGTCTCCGCCTCCGGCCGCATCCTCGGCGGCACGAACGGCATCGGCATCGCCTATCCGCCGTCGACCGGCACGCCGCGCGTCAACGGCACCGTCACCGGCAATCCCGCGCAGAACACGACGAACGGCTCGTTCTCGCTGAGCAGCGTCTTCGGAGTCACGCAACAGGAGCTGATCGGGATGGCCGACATCGTCGTCGACGACGAGCGCGATCTTCCCGATCCGATGCCGACGATGTCGCTGGTCGTCATCCGCGGCAACGCGACCTTCAATCCGACCAAGCGCCTCAACGGCAGCGGCATCCTCGTCGTCCTCGGCAACCTCACGCTCAATCCGCAATCGAACGCGTTCTTCAACGGCCTGATCTGGGTCGGCGGGCAGCTCACCATCTCGCCGCCGTCGAGTCTCACCGGCGCCGTGATCGCCAACGGCAACGTGCAGCTCAGCGGCGGATCGGAGATCGGGGAGATCGATTACGACGCGTCGATCCTCGACCAGATTCGCCTGCAGAAGGGGAACTACCTCTTCAGCCGCACGCCATGGATCGTCAACAAGGGGAACGGATGATGCGCACGGCACACGCGCAGCGCGGCATGACGCTGGCCGAAGCACTCGTTTCGATCGCGATCACCGGCACGATGATCGTGTTCTCCTCGACGATGCTGACCACTGCGTATCGAGGAACGCAGGACAACATCAACAAACAATTCGCGACGCAGAAGGCGATCTCCATGCTGGAGGAGCTGCGCTCGCTGATTCAGACCGGCACCGGCGCGAATGCCGTCGTGCTCGATCAATTCGACGACGGCGTCACCAATCGCACGCTGCTCACGACGCAGACGTCGATCACCGATCCGGCCAGTCCCGCCAGCGGCAACACGCGCATCGGCAACAACGTGTGGCGCTTCGAGCGACGGGTCACGGTGCAGAAGATTCCGGGACAGAACGATCTGCGCGTCGTCAACGTGAAGGTGTTCGTCAACGAGCGGGGCGGCCAGCGCCTGCTCGCGGAAGTGGCGAGCGTGTTGAGCACGGTCGGACAGAACTCGCCGCCGACGCAGGTCTACGACATCTATCTCATCGCCATCGAGAACATCCCCGGCTGGTGGGTCTACATGCAGGACGTCGTGCCGTTCGTCGACAGCGCGATGGCCGACCTCGAGGCGCGCCAGCCCGGCCTGCAGTTCCGCAGACACTGGATCCGCAAGCTGTCGTACGGACGCGATCCGTATTACACGCCGTACGTCAATCGCGCGAACGATTCGACCGCTGCGATCGACTCGGTCTACTTCTACCCCGGCCTCATGCCGACCGGCTCGGCGGTGGCCAACTACTACCCACCCGATTTCTTCTCCGGCCGCGTGCGCGTCGACAGTGACGTCACCGGAACCTACTCTCTCGCCGACCAGTACAACAACGCGCTCCGCTATCCGGAAGAGCGTGCCCTGTTCGACGCGCGCGTGGCCGTAGGACAGGAGGCAGCGGATACCCCGACGCTGCGGCTCCTGTTCGATGACATGTACATGCATCCTGCGCAGTACAAGAACGCGATCATCATCAATCTGCACGGCGAGCTGTTCCCGTTTCCGCCGGTGCGCAATTACTCCGACGCGGCGAAGGATCCGGCGCAGTGGCCGAACGTCCGCGCGGTCACGCATCCGGAGCAGCTGCGCTACACGAACGGCGACGCGCTTCGCCTCCGCGTCTACTCGTACCACAACAACTCGAACAGTCCGGGCTCGGTGCCGAACACGCTGAACGTGCCGGTCACGGTGACGTTGAAGGGCATCCAGTACAGCGCATCGCCGCTCGATGTCGCATCGATCAGCGGCGGCATTGCGAACGCCGCGTACTCGATGCAGACCGCATCGACGACGTCCGGTCCCGGGATGTACTGGTCATCGCGCGTCATCGGCAACGACACCGTCTTCTCGCTCTACAACTCGCCGCTGAAGAGTCCATGCGTGACGACGACGAATCCGTGCGATCAGGGCGGACTCTCCACGAACGCGCAGCTGTACGGGCTCGAGTACATCCCGTCGCCGGTCGAGAATCTGCCCGACGGCACCTCGCCCGCAGCATTCACGAACAACCTCGCAACACATGGTGACGTCGAGAAAAACAGCGCGCGCTGGATCATCACCATTCCGGCGTCGGCGCTGCCGTCGAATGCATCGATCGAGGTCGACACGCAGATCGGCGATTCGACGACGCCCGCGCCGTCGAACGCCTCGCACACGTTCGCCTGGCGCGGCACCGACGCGTGGATCTTCGGCGATGCGACGACCGATCCGCATCTTCCGATCACCGAGCGCTTTCAATTCCTCGGCGATCCGCGCCACTGCCCGTACGCCGATCTGAAGATGCCGCACGGCTCGTCCGGCCGCACGCGCGCGAATCCGCTCGGCATGGGCTACAACCGCTACTTCGACGATTTCCAGTCGAGCGCGACGAACGCCGCATCGTCGTGGCCCGGCTGGTCGTACGACGCGCCGCCGCTCAGCGGCGCGATGTACGGCATCAAGAACGACGGCACCGCGAACAACGACGGCTGGGACACACGCAGCGGCATGCTGGAGATCGATGTGCCGCGCATCTACCAGGTGCTGCGCTCGTCGGTGATCCGCACGCACGCGGTCTACACGACGATGACCGGCTTCTCCTATTTCTACGTCGGCCTCGGCGATGAGATCGGCTACGACGCATCGAACGGATTCGCCAGCAGCATCCCGGTCTCGTCGAAACCGTTCACCGGCGCCGCCGGATCGCGTTTCGAGGACTCGATCACCGGCGGCGTGAAAGTAATCCGCGAGAACTCCAACGGCAATTACTGGTGGTCGATGTCGTGGCTCGGCGAGCTCACGCCCGACTCGCAATGGAACACGTGGACATCGACCGGCAACCTGCCGGCCGGCACCGGCGCCGGCACGTTCTCGCGTGTGCTCCGCTCGGCGATCACGCCGTACCTGCCGGCAGGCACGGTGTTCAACGACGCCGTCCGCCGTCCGCAGGAGGAAGGAAGCACGACGTTCTTCTGGAGCGGCAGTACGAGCTCGACGTTCCATCATCGCTACCAGGACAACACGAACGGCTCGCTCGACACGGACGGCACCGACATCGCGAATACGTTCGAGCTGCCGCTGCCGTCCTCGATCGCGAACTCGCGTCCGTTCGACATCAACGTCAACGACACGTCGATGAACCCCGATCACTTCCTGCAACCGGTCTACGGCTCGGCGACGACACTCAGCTCGCTGGCGCATTTCTACAAGCACTCGACGAACATCCAGGGCAGCTCGCTCCTCGCGATGCGCAGCGGCAGCGACACCGCGTTCGTGGTCGTGAACGGACTCTCGCCCACCGGCCAGTCGGGCGTGTCGTTCATCTCCCGCTGGTCGTTCCTCAGCCTCGTGCAGAGCTTCATGGCCAGCGGCCTTTACAGCACGAACGGCACGACGCCCGATCCGTCGCGCGTGCGCGAGCTGCCGCGCGTCGCGATCAGCACGCCGAATGATGACGTCGATCTGCGCAATCCGTCGGCGATCCACATCACCTGGACCTCGACCTGGCAACGCTGGGACGCCCTCAAGTACACGCCGCAATATCCGGACGGCTGGAGCGACGACACCACCGTGCGCTTCGCCACGATCTACAGCCGCGACAACGGCCGCACGTGGCTCAACATGCGCGACGAGTCAGCCGCGCAGGCCGGTGTGCGGCCGGCCGATCCGTTGAATCTGATCACCGCGACGACGTATGACTGGCCTGTGCCGGCCGCGCAGTTCCCGAAGGGCAACTACATCATCCGCATCGAGGCGTATCGCGACGAGGTGCCACTGCACTATGCGTTTCATCAATACAGAGCGTTCATCAAGAGGTGACCGTTTCCGCGCGCATATTCGTCCGATCGACGATCGTCGGGGAGAGGGGCAACGCTTCGGGGAGTGCGGCGGCCATGCCGCCGCTCGATGCGGCGAGGCCATGCCTCGCCGCCGCGACGGCATGGCCGTCGCGTGTCAAAAGCAGCGGCGGCATGGCCGCCGCACTCCGGCGCAGGCCGGCTTCTCGCTCGCCGAGGTCACCGTGACGCTCGCCGTCGTCTCGGCGCTGATGCTCATCGTCTACTCGATCATGGACCAGACGCTGCGCGCGTCGATGTTCAACGAGAGCCACAACGATCTGATCATCATGTCGCAGCGCGCGATGAACACGATGCAGACCGAGACCGCCCAAGCGCGGCAGGTGTTTCAGGAAGACACCGACGGCGCCGCGTACCGCTCCGCGCTGCAGATTCCATCCACCTATCTGCAATGGGGCTCGTCGCTGCTGCCGATCGTGCAGACCGACGACACCATGATTCCCGACACCAGCACGCGCTACACCGGCAACGCGTACTTCATCGTCCGCCAGCTCGAGCCGCTGTCGTTCATGTACGACAACGACAACAACTCGCACACACCCGACGTCGAGTTCCTCGCCGATCGCTATCGCTTCGAGTACTTCTTCCTCTCGACGAACACATCGCGCAAGTTCTCGTCGAGCCCGTACACGCTCGATCTGATGCAGAGCACCAGCGTCGAATATGCCGATTACTTCCAGCTCACGAACGAGGGACTGACGAATTCGCAGATGCAGACCATCGCGTCGAAGCTGAGCGCGGCCGGCATCACGACGGCGTGGAATCCCGGCCAGCCGCTCGCCAGCGCGTTCTACACGATTCCGGCGAACGGCAACTGGAGCTCGTCGATTAGCCGGCCGGCGATCGACATCGCGTCGACCATCTCCCTCTTTCCGGAACTGCGCGGCGGACGCATCTCCGGACGGATGGACTACTCCGTTGCCTTCGGGACATACCCGCTGCCGATGCGCATCGCGATGTACGGCACGACGATCAATCCGCCCGTCGGCTTCGAAGTGAAAGTCGCGGGGCCGGCGAAGGCCCGCAAAGTGATGACGCGCGTGCTGCTGATGGCGCGCTACGCAGTAAACACGTACGAAGCACAACAAGGATTCGTGACCACATCCGCGAGTTTCTGACGTTTGTGGGGAGAGGGTGGCCGTGAGGTATGCCGGGCGAGGGACACTTCGAACGACCGACAGCCACGCAATGTTTCTCATCCGCGCCTCGCGGCCACCCTCTCCCCCACAAGATCACACCCGAAATCGCGCCACCTCGTGTGGAGCATGGGCAGGGATTTCATTGGGGACATCCGGCGCCGTTCACTCCTCTTCACGCTGCCGCCGCTCTTTCCACTGGTGATAACCCCAGATGCTGAATCCCACCACGACCAGCACGAGCAAGCCCCACTTTTCGATGTGCGCGGCCTTGCCGAGAACGCGCTCCACGACTTCGCCGAAGAAGTAGCCCGCGCAGGAGATCGCGGCGGCCCAGACGACGCAGCTGATCGCTTCGTAGATCAGGAACTTCATCGTCGAGATGCGCGAGATCCCGATGATCACCGCACAGGTGATGCGAAGCCCGTATAGCCACTGTGTGATGAAGATCGCCGGCGCGCCGTAGCGCTCGAACATGCGGATCCCTTTGCCGAAGTGCTTCTTCATGCGCGGGAAGCGGTCGAGCAGCTTCACTCCTCTGCTCCGTCCGAGCCAGAACCAGAAGACGTGACCGGTGAATGCGCCGGCAAATGCGACCATCGCCACGATCACGATCTGCATGTAGCCGCGCTCGGCCATGAAGCCAGCGATGACCAGGATCGTCTCGCCTTCGAGGAAGGTCCCGATGAAAACGGCGAGGTATCCCCACTTCTGAAGCAGCAGCTCAGGCGTCATCGCGACGGCCAAAAATGCAAGATTCGGGACGGGAGCGGGCACGACGGCGGAAATCTACGCGAGAATTGACGCATTCAGTAGTGTTAATAGGAGACCAGCGATGAACCGAGCTCTGTCATTCGCCGCTACGTTGATGATCGCCGCACCTCTTTTTGCCGCGGATCCGAAGCCGGTTTCGAACCCGACGCAGCAGCCGCCGGCGCAGGCGGATTCACCGCTCGTCGCCGCCGCCAAGCGCACGAACCGCCTCGGCAAGAAGCCGGGGTACGTCATCACGAACGACAACCTGGTCACCACCGGCGGTCACTTCACCACGACCGCGCAGCAGGTTCCGCTGACCACGCCGCTGCCTTCGTCGAACGCCGCTGTCAACCCGCAGCTGCAGCAACAGCAGCAGGCCGCCGCGGCCGCCGAGCAGGCGAAGCAGAAAAAGGCGGAAGAAGATCGCCGCCGGCTGAAAGGCGAAACGCGGGCGCAGCACGAAGACGATCTTTACGAGAATGAAGATCCCGCCGCGCTCGAACATCGCATGCAGCAGATGCAGACGAAGCAGCCGGATCAGATGCAGAAGCCGAGTCAGGATCAGACGCAGAAGAAGCAGTAAGCGTCAGCGGCGAACTTCCATCTCGCGCAGCACGCGCTCGAGCAGCGTCCAGATCTGATCGAGCCTCTCCTCGATGTGCGTGAGCCGGTCATCGATATCCGCGCGGTCGAGCTCTTCGATCAAATCGAGAAAATTCGGATCGGTTGCCGGCGTGCTCGCCACAGCGCGGTGCGACAGCGTCGAGTCCTCGTCGATCTCCGGCGGGTAGAACTTGTCGATCATCGTCGCGATCGAGCTTTCGGGCGCGATCAGCGGCGAGACGACCATTCCGGTTTCGCTCTCCAGCCGCGCGAGCAGCTCGACATCGGTCGGATCGACCATCGCGACATCGAGCCGTCCTTCCTCGATGCGCACGGGGATCGCCTGACATTCGACCGACATGTTGCGGTTCATCTTCCGCAGCACTTTCTTGGGAATGTCGATGTGCAGAAGCGAGATGCAGGGGATGTCGATCTGCTTCGATAGAAATGCGGCGAGCACGTTTTCGTCGATGAACTTCAGATCGACGAGCGTCGATCCGAACCGGCGGCGGGTTCGTTTCTGTTCGGCGAGCGCGATCTGCATCTGCACTTCGTCGATCAGATTTGCGGCGAGCAACATGTCGCCGAGGGTCTGCCTGTGCACGAACGAAAGTGTAGGACAGGCTCTCAGCCTGTCCCGCACCAATTACGAATGACGTTTCATGTACTTGAGGCCGCCCCACAGCCCGACCGCGCCGGAGATGGTGTGCAGGCCGATCGATTTCGCGAAGCCTCGCGACGCTTTCTGGCCGACACGGAAGAGCAGCAATTTCTTCAGGAAGTGAAGCATATGCGTCCCTCCTTCCTCAGCCTTATGTTGCAAGGCGTCAGCCACTTAAGCGCTCAGCAGTTGCTTGGATGGCGACGTACGCGTAGCCGCCGAGGAAGAGCAGCACGAAGGGGAGCGAGACCCATTGATGAGCCGCGATGAGGGTGGCGGTCGCGAACGTGAAGAAGGCCGCGAGTACGACTTCGGACAGTGGGATGCGCGGCGGTCGTTCGAACGTCTCGCGCCTGGCCGCGCCGCGTTTCGGGGTCCGCCGGAAATGCCCGCCACGTTCGAACAAACCTTCGAGCACCGCGGCTGCGTTGCGAATCGAGATGCCGATGCCGATCGGCAACACCGCGATCAATTCGCGCAACGACGGAGGCGGCTGATTCGCGAAGCGCTGTCCTTCGACGTAGAACAACATCACCGAACAGGTCGAGCTGAAGAAGATCAGCGCGTCGATCGAGAACGTCCATGCGATGCCGAGCCGCTGACGGATGAAGATCGCCGGCACCATCAGCAGTGCGACGATCAGCGACAACACGTACGACGCGTTTCCGGTCAGATGAAAGAACGCCTCCGCTTTCACCTTCGCATCGAACCCGCTGCGCGCGAGCTTCGGCAGAATGTTGCGCGCGGTTTGCACCGAGCCCTTCGTCCAGCGATGCTGCTGCTCCTGAAATCCGCTTAACACGGCAGGCAGCTCGGCGGGAACTTCCACGTCGGGTAGAAACACGAACTTCCATCCCGCCAGCTGCGCGCGATACGACAGGTCGAGATCCTCAGTCAGCGTCGATGCCGACCAGCCGCCCGCATCTTCGATCGCTTCGCGCCGCCACACGCCCGCGGTTCCGTTGAAGTTGAAGAAGCGTCCGCCGAAATGACGCGCTGCGGATTCGATCGCGAAATGGCCGTCGAGGTAGAGCGCCTGCACGCGCGTGAGCATCGAGCTCGTGCGATTGAGATGCGTCCATCGGGCCTGCACCATGCCGATGCGCATGGAGCACGCCGGCATGGCCGGCGCGCAAACACCAGCGGCGGCATGGCCGCCGCACTCCAGATGCGGGACCATGCGCAGGAGCGTGTCGGGCGGCGGGACGAAGTCCGCATCGAACACCGCGAGCAGCTCCGCATTCGAAATGCGCAGACCGTGGGCGAGTGCGCCCGCTTTGTAGCCGTCGCGCGAATCGCGCCGGATGTGCGCGATCTGCACACCATGCGAGCGCCAGTGCTCGACACGCTCCGCAACAATCGACGGCGTGTCGTCCGTCGAGTCGTCGAGCACCTGCACGTCGAACGCGCCGGGATATTCGAGTTGCGCAACCGCATCGATCAATCGCGCGGCAACGTTCGGCTCGTTGAACAGCGGCAGTTGCACGGTGAGCGACGGCCAACGCTCGGGCGCGGGCGCGATCGGGTGCGTGTCCGCGTGGCGCCGGCGCAATCTGACAAGATAGAAACGATGGGCGCCGTAGACCGCGAGCACGCCGAGCGCGAGGTAGTAGATGCCGAGAACGAGCGCGTCGAGTGGGGACATCGAGCGGCGCTGATTGTACTCGCCGCATCCGTCGCCGCCGCCCCTTTCGCAAGCAATCGCTTCGGATTTTCGGGCTTCGTTGCGGCGTATGCGATCTCGGCGATCGCGTGGCTCGTCGCGCGACGTGCTCGCGTCCGCTTCTCGCATGCAGTCGCGATCGCGATCGTGCTCCGCGCGATGATGCTCATCCCGCAGCCGTTTCTGTCAGGCGATGTCTATCGCTACCTCTTCGACGGCCGCACGCTCGCCAGCGGACACAATCCGTACGCCGCGCTGCCCGACGATCCGCGCGTCAATCATCCGGAGATCCGCACGATCTATCCGCCGCACGCGGAGATCCTCTTCGCCGTCTTTCATCAACTCACGTTGTGGCGCATCGCCCTGATCCTCGCCGAGCTCGCAACACTGCGACTGCTGCGCGATCGGGGCGCACTCGCCTACGCAACGTTTCCGCCGTTGATCTTCGAAGGGATCTGGAGCGCGCACGTCGAAGTCATCGCGGCGCTGCTGCTCGCGATCGCGTACTTCCGGAGATCCGCGATTGCGGCAGCGTGCAGCGTCGGAACGAAGGTGATCCCGATCGCCGCCGTTCCATCCCTGCTGCTTCATGCACCAAAACGCGTGCGCTGGTTTGCGTTGTTCACGCTGGTGCTCATCGCGCCCGCGATCCCGTTCATCGCGGCCGGTCACTTCATGGAAGGCATGCGCGACTACGCCACGCGCTGGATCTTCAACTCGCCCGCCTACTCGCTGACATTCGCTGCGATCGATTCACTGCACGCCGCCGAACATCTGAAGAATTTCTGGACATCGATCAAAGACCCGCTGCACCTCGAATTCATCGCGCAATGGATCTATCGCCATCTCTACGCCGACTTCCTCACGCGCTGCATCCTCGGCGTGCTCGCGCTCATCGGTATCGCGCGCGCACGCACACCCCACGTGGCGGTCGCGATCCTCCTCCTCTGCTCGCCGGCGATTCATCCGTGGTACTGGCTCGTGCTCGTGCCGCTCGCGATCGCCCACGACTCGCGCTGGATCCTGGTCGCGCTATGCGCACCGTTCTCGTATCTGCTGTACGACGGCGCGTCGTCATGGACAGTGTTCGCGGCTTGCTACGCCATACCGCTTCTGCTCGGAGCGCGGACGTCTCGTCCGCAGCGATCGGGCGTCTCGCCCGATCGCGATTAGCCGCCCTGTCCACTACACCGCTTCCGCTTTCAACGTTCGCGTCATCAAACGTTGAATCGCGCTTCGCGCTGTTTCGTCCTCGTACAGCACGCGGTACATCTCCCACGTGATCGGCATCTCGATGCCGTGCCGCTCCGCGAGATCCTTCGCCGATTTCGACGTCTTCACACCCTCGGCCACCTCACGCGTTTCCGCAAGAATCGCGGGCAGCCGCTTGCCGCGTCCGAGCTGCACGCCGACGCGTCGATTGCGCGACAACGCGCCGGTGCACGTCAGCACGAGATCGCCCATGCCCGCCAGTCCCGCGAACGTTTCGAGCCTGCCGCCGAGCGCCATGCCGAGTCGCGTCATCTCGCGCAGACCGCGCGTGACCAGTGCGGCATTCGTATTCGATCCGAGACCGAGACCTTCGAGCACGCCGGCGGAGATCGCGATTACATTTTTCAGCGAGCCGCCGAGCTCGACGCCGATCACGTCGTCGGAGTGATAGAGCCGGAACGTCGATCCCGACATCGACTGCTGAACCGTCTTCGCGAACTCGACATCGTGCGATGCGATCACCGCCGCCGTTGGATCGCCCCGTGCTGCCTCGACGGCAAACGTCGGTCCGGAGAGCACCGCGAACGATTGCATCGCATCGCCGAGGACCGCGCGGGAGACTTCGGACATCCGCTCGAGCGATTCGTTCTCGATGCCTTTCGTGCCGCTGATGATGCTGATGCGGCCGCTCATGTGCGAGCGCAGTTGCGTGAGCACGCCGCGGTAGTGATGGCTCGGCACCACCATGAACATCGTGTCGCTGAACGCCGCGGCCTCGGCCAGATCGCTCGTCGCGGTGATGCTGTCGCCGAGCGGGAGGTCGGGAAGATAGACGGAGTTCGCGCCGGTCGAACGGATCTCGTCCGTCACTTTCGGATCGTGCGCCCAGAGCATCACGTGATTGCCGCAGCGCGCGGCGACCATCGCCATCGCCGTGCCGAACGAGCCCGCGCCGATGATCGAGATCTTCACTTGCGCTCTCCCATGCGGCGCTCCTCGCCACGCACCAGCCGCGAGATGTTCGAGTGATGCTTCGCGATGATCGCGATGGAGATCAGGATGCTGATCGCGACACGCCAGAACGGCGCATCGGCGAGAAAGTGAAAGAAGAGTGGAATCGACGCCGCGCTGACGATCGACGCGAGCGAGACGATGCGCGTCACGAGAATGACGATGATGAACACGATCACGCCGGCGAGGATGACGCGCGGATCGAGCGCGAGAAATGCGCCGGTGGCGGTCGCAACGCCTTTGCCGCCGTGGAACCGCAGCCAGACCGGGAACATGTGCGCGAGCACCGCGATCAGCGCGCCGAGCGCGATCCACAACTCACGACTCTGGAGCAAGGTGGCATTCGCGCTTTGCGCGACGAGCGGCCAGTCCGCGCGCATCACGATCCATCGCGCGAGCTCGACCGCTGCGTAGCCCTTCGCGACGTCGAGCAGCAGCGCGATCACCCCCGGCGCCTTTCCGAACGTGCGCGCGACATTCGTCGCCCCGACGTTCCGGCTCCCGTGCTGGCGAATGTCCTTGCCGGTCATCAGGAACGGCACCAGGAAACTGAACGGAATCGAGCCGATGAGATACGTCGCGACCACGAGCGCGACCGGTAAGGCGGAGGTCATGAGTGACGGTATTGTAGTTCGGTGACTGCGGCGCGCAGACCGGCGGCATTCACGGCGGGAAAGCGGTAGAGCTGGTCCTCGATCTGTTCGAACAACGCGAGCAGTTTTCGCGGATCGACGAGTTTCTCGACGAGCATCGCGTACACATCCTCACGGTCTTTTCGGTGATCGCGCTCCAGTTTCGACAGGCGCGCATGAACTCGCGTAGGCGCGGTTCCGTTACTGCGGCACGCATTCCACCGCCCGCTCGAAACTCACCAGCAATCGAATCAGCGCGTTGTAGCGCGAGTGTGCCGAATCCTCGTCCTCCGCCGCGAGTCGCGCATAAAGGCGATCCTCGGGGAAGTACTCCGTGTCCGGAACATCGAAGCCGAGGCGGCGGAGTCGCGGCGCGCCGATGAGGACGAGCAGCGATTGATTGCTCTCGACGCCGCGTGCGAGATCGTCGAAACCGGCGCGGATCAGCTCTGCGCCCGGCAATGCATCGGAGATTTCCACTCGCCGAGTTTAGCGCTCGCCGCTTGCTTCGCGGCAGCTTGGGCCTTTCGCGCCAGGCCCTGAAGGAGGCTTGGCCAACAGACGCCGCCGGCCGTGCCGGCTAGATGCCGTCGAACGCGTTCTCCAGATCGGCGATCAGATCCTCGATGTCCTCGATGCCGACCGAGATCCGCACCAGTCCCGGCGTGATGCCGAGGCGAGTGCGCGTTTCGATCGGCACGGACGCATGCGTCATCGACTCGGGGTGCGAGATCAGCGTCTCGACGCCGCCAAGGGATTCGCCCAGGGAACACAACCGAACGCGATCGAGGAACTTCTTCGCGTTGTCGTACGAACCGAGCTCGAACGCGATCACGGCGCCGAAACCGTTCATCTGCTTCCGCGCGAGATCGTGTTGCGGATGATCGGCGAGGCCGGGGTAGTAGAGCTTCTTCACCATCTTGTGATTGGCGAGGTAATTCGCCATCGCCTGACCGTTCTCCTCGTGCCGCTTCATGCGCACGGCGAGCGTCTTGATGCCGCGCAGCACCAGCCATGAATCGAATGGCGAGAGGATCGCGCCGACTGCGTTCTGCAGAA